>CAKZVB010000034.1 GCA_937922015.1 uncultured Granulosicoccaceae bacterium | reverse complement strand
AGGCGATAGTAATTATCGATCATTTTCGGGACAATTGAACAACTATGCGCCTCAAATGATCGTACCATCATTTACTAAGACAAGGGCCCTCGCCATGGCACGTTCTCGCTACGCAGACTTCTACCGCGCAGACTCCTAGTGGCTTGCAGGATTATTTCCGACTTTACGTTTTACCCGGGTTTCGCGATGGATGGTGTAGGCAGATGCGATTACGACGATCGTGGCACCAATGATGGTTTCGATGGCGGGGAAGTTACCGAAAACTATGATGCCGATAATGGTGGCGTATATTAGGCGGGTGTATTCCAAAGGCGCTAATAGAGAGGCCTCTCCGAATTTATACGCATAGATGTTTGCCATTTGGGACAAGTAACCACTGAAGCCGATTAGTATCAAAAGAATCCATTCAGTGGTGGTTGGCGTCTGCCAGTAGAGTGTTGCAGGGAATAGAAGAATTAGTCCAACTCCAACCGCCTGATAAGTCAGAATTGTGGAGGGAGCTTCTGTTCTGGATAATAATCGAATGATCACCATCACCATTCCGGCGGCTATCGCCCCTATGGCTGCGTAGACCCCGTATATGGTGAAACTGTCGCCCCCGGGTTTCAGCATAATTATAACGCCGACAAATCCCAGTAGGGTTGCCATCCAACGCCGTAGTCCGACAGTCTCGCGTAGAATAATGATCGCAAAAATAGTGACAAAAAAGCTCTTTGCGAAACCAATAGCGGTAGCGTCCGCGATTGGCATGTTAATCACGGCTGTAAAGCCTGCCATCATGGCAATAAGGGCCACAGAGATTCGTGTCAGGTGCAAACCGACGCGATCGGAATACAACGACTGTGGAAATGTGCGGGCTAGTTTTGGCAATAGGATAACGGTGATCGTTAATTGACGAATCACTATGATTTGCGTTACATGAAGCCGTTGACCAGCCAGCTTGATGAGCATTGCCATTACACTAAAGCCCAATGCAGCCAGCAGTAGGATTAGCGCCCCTTTAGTGTTGTCCGGGAGTCTATTGAAGGCTTTCGCCAGTTTACTCAATTGAGGCGGGCCTGGTTAGAGAAAAAAGGGGTGCTGTTCAGTATATAGCGTGAAAGTGTTGCAGGTGCGTTTTCTTAAGATCTAATCAGTTTTTATTTTCAATTTAGCTATGGGATTTGAAACTGTTTGTTTACCAGGGTGTCTGTTATAACTACTGCAGAAAAATCCCCATGCCAGGGGATTTTCTGTGACTGGTTTTCAGCTTACCGGTTACAATATGGGGCGCTTTTGAGGTCAGTTAATTGAGTGATTTTCATCTGGTTATTGGAAATAAAAACTACTCTTCCCGGTCATTTAGCCTCTGCAGGCCGGATACATCGGCGTTGATTAGCAGTCATGGGTTGGGCCGTGCTGTGCCAGCACTTGTCGATGGTGATATCCGGATAAAAGAGGCTATAAAAGAGTGGATGTTGGCCGCCGATGCGGAGCCGGAAATAATTGAACAAGCGGAAAACTAACAGCATGAACAAATATATATTAATTATCGTGGGTAACGCTGGAGCGCATATGCTAAGAAAAGTTGTGTTGATTTTGGCGCTTGGCCTGACAATGACCGCTTGTAATAATTCTGCATCAGAGCAGGATAGTGCAGTGCTTGATTTCATTATCCCCACTGATGAGGGGCAAGTATTACTATCGAAATATCGTGGTGAGGTTGTCTATCTGGATTTTTGGGCCACCTGGTGTGGTCCCTGCCGTGATTCCTTTCCGTGGATGAATCAGATGCAGGACAAATATGGCAGCCAGGGTCTGAATGTGGTGGCAGTTTCACTGGATACGGATCATGCCTTAGCCCGGCGATTTGCAGATGAACTATCCGCTAATTTTACTATTGGCTATGATGACACCGGTTCTATTGCAGATCTGTTCAAAGTAAAAGGTATGCCAACCAGTGTAGTGATAGGCCGTGATGGTCGGGTTGCAGAGATTCATCAGGGGTTTAATGATAGTAAAATGGTGCCGTACGAAGGTTCAATCAAGAAAGCACTGAAATAGTTTTTTTAAAGTGAGCTACTCGTTAGGAGTCTTTATCAATTTATAGTAATTATTTTGAATAAACCGATCAGCTGTTTTGCGCCTGTTCCAGTGCTTCTGCTTTTTCCATCCATTGTTCTTCTATTAGATTAGTCGATTTTATAATTTCTGTTTGCTGTGTTAGCAGATCTTTTAAAGTCGATTTATTTTCTTCTGTGTATAGAGTTTCATCCGCCAGTTTGGCTTCCAGTGCTTCTTTTTTACTTGTTAGTTTGTCCAGCTGTTTTTCAAGTGCCACCACTTCTTTACGTAGTGGCGCGAGTCGTTGGCGGTTTTCGGCTTCTATTCTTTTTCTGTCGCGGTTTGAAGCCTCGGACTGCGGGGCTGTGTTGCCGGTTTTGGCAGTTACCGGTTTGCCTCTGTTTTGCAGCCAGGAAGGGTAACTGTCTACGTCTCCGTCGAATTCTTCTACTTTGCCATCGTAAACCAGAAGCAGTGTGTCGCATGCCATTTTTAACAAATGTCTGTCATGCGAGATTAGCACGATGCCACCTTTGAAGTCCTGTAGTGCTACGGTTAGTGCGTGACGCATTTGAATATCCAGATGGTTGCTGGGCTCATCAAGTAACAACAGGTTAGGCTTTTGATAGACCAGCATAGCCAGTACCAGGCGCGCTTTCTCACCGCCTGAAAATGGTTTTACAATATCGAATGCCCTGTCTCCCTGAAAACCAAAACCGCCGAGGAATGTTCTGAACTCTGCTTCGGTGGCTTTGTCATCCAGGTCTCTAAGGTGCTGTATAGGAGTCGCGGACAGGTTTAGCTGATCTAGCTGGTGTTGTGCAAAGTAGGCAATTTTTGTATCTTTGGCGAAGTCCAGTTCACCTTGCATCGCTTGCAGTTCTGAAGCCAGCATTTTTATCATCGTTGATTTACCGGCGCCATTGGGACCCAGCAAACCGATGCGTGCATCATTGTGCATTTCAAATTTTATATTTTTAAGCAGTGCTTTACCGTCATAGCCAACTGCTGCGTTACGTATTCTAAGCAATGGTTGGGGGAGTTTTTCAGGCTGTTTAAAACTGAACTTGAAGGGGGAGTCGATATGTGCGGGTGCGATTAGCTCGAGCCTTGACAATGCCTTGATGCGGCTCTGTGCCTGCTTTGCTTTGGTGGCTTTTGCACGAAAGCGCTCGACATAACTATTCATGTGGGCGATTTCGCGTTGTTGTTTTTCGTGTGACGATTGCTGTGCTGATAGATGCTCTGCCCGCAGGCGTTCAAATTGAGAGTAGTTGCCGGTATAGAGTTTAATATTCTGATGTTCAACATGGGCGATTTCGGTCACTACGTTGTCCAGAAACTCCCGGTCATGCGATATAAGCAATAGTGTTCCGGTGTATCTCCTCAACCATGTTTCCAGCCAGATAACGGCATCGAGATCGAGGTGGTTGGTCGGCTCGTCCAGTAACAGAAGATCAGAGCGGCACATCAAGGCACGGGCAAGGTTCAGGCGCATGCGCCACCCTCCGGAGAAGCTCTTGACCGGTTGCACAATCTGGTCCGGTGTAAAACCCAATCCATTTAGCAAGGTGGCGGCACGCGCTTCTGCGGTGTACCCGCCAGCCACCTCAATGGCGCTGTGAAGCTCTGCCTGTTTCAATCCGTCCTCGGATTCGTCTAATTGTTTTTGCAGAGTGCGTAGTTCTGCATCGCCGTCGATAACATGTTCTATTGCTACTTGTGATGTCGCCTTGGCTTCCTGTGCAACGTGGGCAATCACAAGATTCTTCGGCATATCGAAATCGCCGGTGTCGGGGGCAAGGTCACCCATTATCAGAGATAACAGGGTGGTTTTACCGGTACCATTTTCGCCTGTAATGCCAACCTTGTGCCCGCGGTGAATAGTAAAGGTACTATCTTCAATTAATACGCGCGGGCCGCGTCGAACAGATAGATTGGAAAATGAAAGCATCGCTTTGAAGCAGACCTCGGAATGTATTAGAGAAGCGGGAAGCGATGTTCCAGCTTGTAAACAGGCTGGCTGCATTATGCGGCCAGCCCGGATTAAATGCGCAGATTTTAACGGCTAATTAAAGACAATTGATCACCGTTCGCAAAAAACAGGGTTCGGTAACCGTTGTTATCTGATGATTCTCGAATGGCAATTAAATCGTTCCGACGATTTGCGCGGCAGTTGGTGAAATTAGTGCTGCACTGATGGTGGCGAAGAGTCGAATTGTCAATCTCATAGTAGCTATTTTGCAAACAGACAAAGCGACCGTCTACACCGTCAGGCCAGCTGGTATCGCCATTTTGTTTTGACCAGCGGAATTGACTGACTCTAAGCGTAGTGTCGGCACATTCGTGCTGTCCCGCGCGCCTTCGTGATGGACTTTGAATCGGGGTTGTTGATTCAATGGTTACGGTTGGTGATGCTGTCTGGTTGCGTGATCGGGCTGCCGTGTTGTTGGTGCCGCGTTTTACAAGTGCCAGAGTAGTGCCGTTTCTAAATTCAAGTCCAGGGTGGCCATCGATGCGTTTGCGTTTTTCGGCGGCGACGTTTTTTGCAGGGGCTGCCTGACAGTTGCGATATCCTGCTGTGCAGTCAAATCGCTTCAGGTTGATGCCTTCTATTTCATAGTAGCCGTCATTCATGCAGATGGTTGTGGTGCCTATACCAATAGAATCGGTCGCGCCGCTTGGTCCCTGCCATCGAAACAAACTGGTGGTCATGTCCGGGTTTGCGCAGTTGTGCTCACGCCAGTCTGGCTGTGCGGTGAAATTCGAATCGTCAGTTCTGTTTGAGTTGTTTAGTGCCGCTTTGCTGGAACTGGTCAGGGTAAGGCGTGATCCGTCGGCAAAAATAGTAGTGGGATTACCATTACTGTCTGTGCCTGTACGCCGGCCACGAATGTCGCCTGTCTGATCACGCTGACAGTCGATGTACCCCGGGGCGCATTGATATCGCTGCAGTACTAGTCCATTTGCCTTGAAATAGTGTTGTCCCATGCATAGCGTGGAGTCATCAACACCACGTGGGTAGGTAGTGCCGTTTGTTCCAACCCATTGAAACTGGCTTTTTAAATTGGACTCATCAGCACAGGCGTGCGCTGTCAGTGTGTCGATAGAAGGCGAACGTAGTCCGCGTTTATAGGCATCTGCAGGTTCGGCGATGCAGGGGGTTCCCCTGAAACAATAGGTGGAATAATGGTGGGCCATTGCCTCGGCGATCGATTCCGATGACGAGCCGCTGAGATACCAGCTTTGGAAGCCGGCCGGCTGAGTCTGTGCCGCCTGGTAACGCCAATACCCGGCACCGTAGTTGTGATCCGGCGCGCGATAGACTCTCCATTGATTGTCTTGTGTGGGGAATATCTGTTGGTATTCGCTGGTGCCCAGTAAGTTCTTAAAGAGGTCCAGTCGCCTTTGACTTGTGTCTGATCGGCTAAGAAATCTTGACGAATTTAATGTTTCGGTGTTGTCGGGTGCGCGTCCCAGCATATTGAGATACAGCGATAAAACAAAACGGTTTTGCGAGGGGTTCGCCCAGTCAATACCAGCGGGAAAATACACCGCGTGCGATTGTGATGAACCCATCGCCAGCATACAGCCAATTAATAGTAAGTATCTTCTAAGCATAAGTGTGTCCTGTTTATGACAAAAAATGGTGGTTGCCGCTGGTCGGAAAAGCAAAGTGGTATGACTAGTCTAGTGTGCCCGAACACGTCTACTATAAAAATCAGTTATTAACGGGAAGTATTGAATTCATATTCAACGCTTGTTCTGCTAACCTCTTCTGCCGTGTTTTTTTGTAGATAAATGTCATAAATACATACCAAGCAACAGTTGAAACCTTGAAACCATTGTATTGTGTCGCGAGATTACGTCTTCGCCCGGTATCAGAATTAAAGCTGATCGAGAACCGGACGAAAAATCTGACGTATATGAATATAGGGAGTTGGATGTGGCGTTGCACTCCGGCAACTCGTTGTTCCATCTAAGATTTTAACGAATGTAGGCAAAGCTGTCGCGTCTCAGCGGTATTTTGCTGAAAAGAGATAATTAGGAATATGCTGAAATCGCTATCTACTCAATTTGCTGCTACTTTGTTTTTCGGGCCGCTGGGTCTTGCCTATAGCAGTGTTGCGGCAGCGGTATTTCTCACTTTGGTATTAGCGGTGCTGGTGTTCACCGAAATAGGCATCCTGGCGGTAGCACTGATTTGGCCAATATCGATCGTTGTGGGGCTGATTTTTGTAAAATTGCACAACGACGGTATGCGTTCGTCGGGAAGTCGACTTTTGCTGGGACCGGGTGAAGAGCCGGGTCTGGTGAGTGCTCTTGGCAGCTGGGGACGCGGGCTTGCAGCGCTGGCGTTGATTTTTACCGCTGGTTATCTGGTTTATTTGTACCTTCCGTCTGATTTGCAGGGGGGGAATTCTCTCGGTCGGATCGTTGATGCGGATGGCAGCTCCAAATCAGCACTATCCTCGAATACCATAGTATCGGACAATCCAGACAGCGCAGAGACTGCGGTGATCGCTGCCAACTCAAAGAGCAACGATAACTTTGCTGTCATCGCTTTGCCGCAGCGTGAGGTAGCAACAGTAGTGCTTGATAGTAATGGTTCTGTTGTGTCCGGCGAGGTGCAGCAACCGGGTATAGTGAACGGGCAGTCACAGCTGACGGTTCGCAGCTCTGTTGTGAATATCCGGCAGGGGCCGGGCACAAATTTTCCTATCGTCACTCAGGTTGAACAAGGCGATAAATTAATTGAATTTGCCAGAGACGGCCAATGGATCAATGTTGAAACAGAGGCCAGCGGATACACCGGGTGGATATTTAATACCCTGGTTCAGTAGTTTTTGATCCAGTGCAAAAAGAGCGGCTCAGGCCGCTTTTTTTATGCCTGTCAACATCTTGTTTTTACGCTTCCAGCAAAGTGCACACTATTGTCCTGCGGCTGATTCAGAATTGGACAATGTCTGTGCATTTGAGATCTTGTGATTGTGGTGATACGTCAGCATACTAGTCGGTTTCAACGGTATCAGCCGGGATGAAAGTATCTGTAAGTGTGGGTTTGAAAATATTTTAATGAACCGCACACTCTTACGGTTGTCCGAATAGGGCCAAAAAAAGCAAATTTCACCCGATTATCCAGGAGCTAAGTTTATGAAATTTCCAGCAATTCTTATTGCAGCAACCTTCTTTACCGCTAGTGTCAACGCCGCCGATTTATCGGCAGTGCCGTCAGGTACTTACAATGTCGATACGACTCACGCCTACATTCGTTTTCAATACAACCACTTAGGGCTGTCAAACCCTACGTTGGGTTTTGAAGAGTTTGATTTAACAATGAACCTTGACAATGCCGAGCCGGCTAACACAACAGTGGCGCTTGAAATCAAGACTGACAGCGTGCAGACCGGCTCGCAAATCTGGCATGACCACATCACCGGTGAAAAATGGTTTGATGCCGCTAACAATCCGAGTATCGCGTTTGCGAGCACCGGGGTAAGTGCAAATCCAGATGGCACTTACGATTTAACCGGTGATCTGACTATCAAAGATCAAACCCATCCTGTTGTTCTTAAAGTCACTGTCAATGCCGCGATGATGCATCCAATGGCGAAGAAGCCAGTCGTCGGTATTTCTGCGGTCGGAGGTCTGAAGCGTTCACAGTGGGGTCTGGGTGCCAACGCTCCTTACGTCAGTGATGAGGTGAAGCTGCATATTGAAGCTGAGATGCTGCAAGGCGGATAGTGCCACTGCAACGCTACAATTCGGTAGCGATCAGCCTGCATTGGCTGATCGCTTTTTTGTTACTTGGGCTGGTTGTTCTTGGCAAGGTGATGAACTCACTTGATGCCGACGATCCCTTTCGATTCGATCTTATCCAATGGCATAAATCGTTTGGCATACTGGTGTTGTTGCTGGTCATACTGCGATTGCTGTGGCGACTCACACACCGACCGCCATCACTGCCAGTCAGCATTAAAAAAATTGAACGCTTCGGTGCAGGTGGTGCGCACCTTGTTTTGTATGTGCTTATGCTGGCGATTCCACTGAGTGGCTGGTTCATGGTGTCGTCGTCGCCATTGAATTTGAAAACTGAATTGTTCGGCACTATAGCCTGGCCGCATGTGACATGGTTTGAAACAGTACCGGACAAAGAAGCGGTGACTGCGCAGCTTGTCGATATTCATCATTGGCTGGTGCAGGGTTTGGTGATTATGGTGGTGCTGCATTTAGCCGCCGCGTTGCGTCACCGGTTTATTCTCAAAGACAATGTCATGTCCAGAATGATGCTGTCAGCGACCGAACATGGAGCAGACAAGAATCATGGCTTATTGCCAGGTGCACTGTTGATTCTTGCCGGTGGTCTTTATCTTTTTAATGCCGTCGAAAACACGTCAACCGCGGCGCTGGTAAGTGGCACCGCGCCACAACAGAGTGGAGGCGATGATACACAGCCGATGTTGGCAGCAGGCAGCGTTGGTTTTACCGTACTGCAACTCGGTGAGCCTGTCATAGCGGTGTTTGAAGATGTAGATCTGAAATTGAGTCTGGATATCGCCAACCCGGGTTCATCAGTGTTGAGTGCCAAGGTGCAGACTGCCAGTGTAAACTCCGGGGATGGGCAGCTGGATGCAACCGTGGTAACGGATGACTGGTTTGCCTCGGACGAGTTTCCGTCTGCAACCTTTATTTCAACTGCATTCGGCGCTGCCGGAGACAATAATTTTAATGTGTCTGGAGAACTCACTATTCGTGAGATAACACAGCCGATAACGTTTATCCTGTCGCTTAGCGGTGGTATCGGCGCAGGAGAGCTTGTTATTGATCGCACTCTATTCGGAGTTGGCGTCGGTGGGCAGGATGAATTCGTTGACCCCGAAGTTACTATACGGTTTAAAGTACCTAATCAGATTCGTTGATAGCTGATGTGGAATCACGTAACAGGCTTCAGGAGCTGCGGCGATGGCAGTACTAGTTAATTCTGGAATTCAAGGGGCAGTGCAAGCGCTGCTCGTGCATCACAAGGACAGGCCTGACATCACCTCTGTGGCGGTAGACTCTGTTGAAGTTAGCTTCGAAGGTATCGCTGGCGAGTCCCACAGTGGTTTGACCAGAAAGTCCTGTGTGCGGGTAGCGGGCCAATATTCTCAGGGCACCGTAATTCGTAATACCAGGCAGGTGTCGATTGTGTCGGCCGAAGAGCTTGCTGTGATAGCCGCGGCGATGGACATAGAAGGGATCAAACCGGAGTGGCTGGGAGCGAACCTGTGTCTGACCGGAATTCCAAACCTCACATTATTGCCGCCGTCCAGCCGATTGATTTTTTCAACGGGTGTATCACTCGTGGTTGATACCGAAAACGAACCCTGTAAATATCCGGCACAAGTAATTGATAGTATCTATCCCGGGCAAGGTAAGCGCTTTGTGAAAAGTGCGATGGCAAAACGCGGTGTAACCGCATGGGTGGAGAAGACAGGGGTGCTGCACGCGTCTGATAGCGTGGTTGTGCATATCCCGACGCAAAGAATGTACGAGTTCTGATTGCTGCAAACAATGGCATCCGGAGTCAGAAGTTGCTCGTCTTGTGAATATTGTGCGCAGCAGGCAGACAGTTAATTTTGATCGACCGGGTCTTTGCTATCAGGGCTGCTGATTAACTTTGTCGCCTTTTTCTCATTGTTCTTTCGTCTTGATACGACAACGCTTATGACTATTGCAATTAGTAAGCAAGCAATTAGGCCTGATGACATGATTGGATGCCTGATTATGAACAATGTACCGAATTAACGACAACTTTCACGGTAAGTGAAATAAAAGAAACGATTGTCCACGTTTGTGTACCTGTGACGTCAACTCAGTGTTGCTAAGGCGTCTTGCGAATTCGTAAATAAATTAAAAACGCGATGTATGCCAGCACTGAAAAAGGAATGCCAATATTACCCACAGCATTTTTCCATGCCTGCAACCTGATTGGATTTTATTATCAGGACGATAGGGATTATAAACAGGGCAAGCGAAAAAAGTAGGATAAGTATTTGAGGGATACCGGGCATCATAAGAATCACCGGAGTCGGTTGTAAATGCTGCTGTATTGATTAAAAACTATGGGATAAAAAAAAGCGCGAACCGGTCGCGCTTTTTAGAGATAGCATACTTGTGACAGTTAGCCACCAAGCAGAGGACCTAACAAGCCCTGACCCAGTGCGCCAGCACCGGCACCACCTAACAGACCGCCGATTATTTGTTTAGGGTTGAAGCCACCACCTGCTGCTGCTGCGCCTGCGGCTGCTGCGTCGCCGCCACGGCCCATTAGACCACCTAGCGCACCACCGCCGAGAAGACCCGAAACTGCGCCAACCAGCGGGTTGCCCAGATTGCTTCCTTCACCCATTAACATTCCGAGAATCTGACCGCCTCCAAAACCACCACCGCCGCCGATTAACGCTGAAATAATTGTACCGAGCATGTTTCAATTCCTGTTTTATAATGTAGCACTAAATAAATGGGGCGATTAGTCGCCTCAATTGCCGCCACGCTACTTGGTGTGACGGGTTGAGTATAAACGAGCACTGTCTGGTATGCTCTTGATATTTTTGAAATAATGTGACATCTGCGTGCGGCAGATCTCAGAACCATTCTGGACTGAGTCTAAGTTGTGCATTGGTTAGACTTTCGAACAATCCATCGATATTGCTGTGGTGTGTCTGTAGTGCGACGAAATACCGGATTATCTAAAATCGCCTCGTTAAAACCCCAATCGTGATTCGCCGTTGCTATTGCGGGTGGTACTTAGCAAGTCTGTCGGCAATCTCAGGCATAGCGTTTTGCGATACATTGGCAAACGCTACTCGAAGATAACGTTGTTGCTGTGGCCCGAACATTTCGCCAGGCAAGCACAGTAAATTTGCGTGATCGGCTAAATACCGGGCGACCGTGGTGGCAGACTGGTTTGCATACGGGTGTTTCAGGTAGGCAAAGTATGCGCCCATCGCTGTAACTTCGTAACCGTGGTTAGTGTTGCCTAGTGCTTCTTTAAATGCGCTGGCTCGGCTATACATCAGCAGGCGTTTTTCTTCTTTCCAGCCGGCTGCTTTTTGTATGCCGAATGCCGCCGCCTGCTGTGATATCTGTGGCGCACAGATAGACACACAGTCCAGCACTTTTGTGGCTTCGCGATGAAATTGTTCGGAGGCGACTAAAGCGCCTACTCGATAACCAGCCAGTGCATATGATTTGGAAAAACTGTAGAGGTGAATGGCGTGGTCGGCCCAGTCGCTGTGGTCGAATATATGGTGTGCAGGTTTGGCGGGAGATTCACGGAAGTCGCAGTACGTCTCGTCAATCAGTAAAGGCACACCGGTTTCCCGGCACAGCTCATAAAACGCGTCGATAGTGTCAGGAGGGTAGACCTTGCCCGTTGGATTGTTGGGAGAAATCAAAACAATTGCCCTTGTCCTGGGGGTAATCAATGCTCTGGCGTTATCAGCTTCTGGAATCATTTCATTGTCGGCGTCACATGCCAGTGCAACCGCATTGATGCCAAGCATATCCAACGACATTTTATGATTAAAATACCAGGGTGACGGCAGAATGACTTCATCCCCGGGGCCACAGAGTGCAGCTACGGCAACATAAAAAGCCTGGTTGCAGCCAGCGGTAATTGCCACGTTGTCGCTAGTGACGGAAGCGCTGTTCAGTTGTGTTGCGTAGGCCTGTCGAAGTGTTGGCAGACCGAGCACATGACCGTATTTACTGGTTGCAGGGTTGAGCAACTCTTGCGACAGGTTTTCAAGAATGGCTCTTGAAGTCGGGTAGCCCGGCACCGCTTGAGACACATCGATCAGTGGCAGGCTATCGGGAAACTGCCTGCCAGCGACCCAGCTGGCCGCTTCGGTGACTGGTGGGAATTCAGTGTCACAGACAAGCCGATTGAATTGCATAGTTGCATGCCAGTAGTTGGTGGTTGGGCCCTACTACTGACTTATTGTGCGATCAGAATGACAGGGCGAATGAGTTCGGTTGTATTTTCAGTACCGACGAAACATGCAGGCTACGCCAGATCAGTCCAAGTGTGCAATAAAAAATCACCACCAACAAATTATCAGTGAGTGTTGCCGCCATTGGTCCGATGGTCCCCAGGTGCGCCGCTATCTCGTGCATCAGCCACTGCCCGACCCACGCCAGTACCAACAGCGTCACGGTTGCGATAGCAGGCATACCAGTGACAGCATGTCTGGCAATCGACCAGGCGCACAATAACAGAACTATAAAGTCGTAACCGTGATGGTAAAAAACGGCGCAGGAGAAGAGCCCGAGAAATGACATAAGTAGCATGTCGTCTGCAGTCTTCATGCGTGGCAGTAGCCAGATAATATAGGCGGTCGCGGCGACAATGATTGTAAGTGCCAGGACCATTGGCAACTTTAATTTCATTGAAATAGCAACAAGGTTTAGAAAACCGGTGCCGTCACCCATTAATACTACGTGTACGGAGCTTAGAAAAAATTCATGTGGCCACATGCCCAGTTGAATCGCGGCGGCGATCGTGAGAGCTGCGTGAATGATTGATGCAAAAATCACCGGTTTCCATCTGCCGCGGCAGATGAAGAGCAGGGTAAGGGGAAAGGTTAATGAATATTTTACCCAGGCAACGGCTAACAGAAGACCTGAGATTTTTGCATTGGCTGCGCCGGGCGTTTGAGCGAAATGCCAAGCCCATATAAAAGCGGCCAGACTCAAGAAGTTCAGTTGGCCTGCGCCAAGGCTTGCTCGCAGAGGTGTTGAGCATAGAAATAGCAGCGCGATTGTTACAAAGAGGGCTTTGTTACGCAGCGGGAATACTCGCTGTAAGCCCAGCAGCAATAAACCGATAAGACAGAGGTTAGTGCAAAGCCAGAGCAGTTTAGCAGTTGGCCAGTCCAGTGCCGCCATCGGGGTTAACAGAACATAAACCGAAGCCGGGTAGCTGGGTGATTGATTTAGAAAGTGCGGTGGAGTGTATTCGTTACCGTTTTCCTTCCATTGAATAAAGTCGGCGTAAGGGTTTCTGCCAGCCAGTAATTCTTTGGCCGGGGTCCATTGGAAATCGTGGCTGCCGGTTGGGGCCAGTGCGTTTTTTACGCCAGTACCGACAAAAGCAGTGGCCAGGATTGCCAGAGCTGCTATAAAACAAACCAGCAGCATACGACCAGCCACAGCCTGTTGCAGCCATGATGGGGAGCGTTTTACGGCTTGTTCAGGATGATTTTCAAATTGTCTCGATGGCAGATCGACAGAGCGAGCCAGCATCGAGTAGTAGAGCAACTTCTTCATTGTGACCGCAACCTTCTTCTGGTGTCGTATGGTCCAACCGCTGTGACACATTTGAAATATAGTGTAGGTCTTGCGTGTTGGCACGTTATTTTTCAGCAGCTTTTCTGCAGGCTGTCGATGTCAGCTATGTTAGCGTCATGACAAATACCTTGCAAGTGTCATGACAAAAAAGTATGCTTGTTACTGATTTTGAACATTTTTCGTTTTATTTTGTTAATGTGCTGAAAATCGAATATGTCTTTCCAGCATTGGGTATTAAGTATGTATAGATGCGTAAGCTTGTGTATTTTCTTAACGGTAACCTCTGTTGCAGCAGATGTGCCGGTTTGTTCTTTTGCTGGCATTGATGTCGATGGTGACGGCTGGGGCTGGGAAAACGGGGTTTCCTGTGCTGTCAGCAGTCAAAAACAATCATGTATTGATGTGGATGGCGATGGCTGGGGTTGGAACGGCACCAGCTCTTGTGTGGTTGACGGCCCGGATGATGATGACGATTCAAGTTGTGTTGACCCGGATGGTGATGGCTGGGGTTGGAATGGTACGCAGAGCTGTATCGCAGACGATAAAAAACCGATCGTTGGTGGTGAGTGTATAGATAGTGATGGTGACGGCTATGGCTGGAACGGTGTCGCGACATGTACGCCCGGTGAAGATGTCGGTCCGGTCGCAGGGGCCTGTGTTTCACCGGGGAGTGGCTCTGTTCTTGTCAGCACTACAGGACCGGTCCGTTCTGCAGGTCACTCGTTTTACCCGGATAGTGGTCCACAGTGTGTGGGGCCATCGAATCAGTTTGATGGTCCTGGTTTAAGGTTTGGTGACTTTCTGCTGTCGAACAACGCATGGAACGGTGATAAGTCATCGTTTGAATGGTCACAGTGTATTTCACTAACTGAAAATACAGACGGTTCAGTGATACCCGGCTGGGACTATGACTGGGGTAACGAAGATGATCTGCAGCCAGGTTATAAAGAGTGGGAGGTAAAGTCCTACCCCGAAATTCTTTACGGGGTTAAATCAGAGGGGGAGAGTTCAGGGTCATGTGAAAGCATCGGGTTGCCGGTACCGTACGATAAAATGCCTACCATTGATATTTCCTATAGCTACCGTGCAACGCAAACCAACAATCGTGTCGGCGATCTTGGCGACGAAAACAATAATCCCGTGCCGGTTACCGGTGGTGATCGCAATGTGGCCATTGAATCATTTCTGCATAGCTCTTGTGAGATCGAGCGTGGTGAAAATTCAAACCGTGAATTCGAGTTGATGGTGTGGCTGGAGCACGGTGACGAAAGACTTCCGTCGGGTAGTCCGCCAGCTTCTGTTTACACGGATTCTCAGGGAAGGTTGTTTGATGTTTATGTTAAAGGGCAGGCTGACTCGGGCTACATCGCTTATGTTGCGCAGACAGAAATTAGCAATGGGAGCATAAACTGGAATGAGTTTTTTAACGATGCCAAAGCCAATGCAGCCAGCTACGGAATAAAGACCATAAAGGATAACTGGTGTCTGGCCAATATTCTTTTCGGTTCTGAAATCTGGTGGGGGGAGGGAGACTTTGCGCTTGACTATTACCAGATTACGCGACGGTACTAGCCCGAAAATGATCGATAATATCCATCGCCCTGGACGCACTGCCAGGGCACGTCGGCGGTAGCGGAGGTTCTACTGCACAGACTACTGGTTGGTGCTGTTATAAAACCCGTTCTGGACTTCGTGCAGTTGAAACAACCAGAGCGCTGTAAGCGCTTTGGTTTAGCCGGGGGAATGACTAACCGTATGCTAACAAAATAACAATCCCCAGTCCCACCAGCACGATACCAAAGGTTTCCAGGCGGGTTACATTTTCCTTGAATATCTTTGTTGAAAATAGAAAGGTAAAGATTAGTTCGACTTGCCCCACGGCGCGAACGTAGCTTGCATTTTGCAGTGTAAAAGCGCTGAACCATGCGACAGATGCAAGCATACCTGCTACCCCTACAATCGCAGCCCACCTCCATTCGATTACCACCTTTTTTAACTGCCCCGGTTCTTTGACAAAGATCCAGACCCCCATTAAAACAGTCTGCATGCCTAGTGCTGCCATCAACGTAAAGGCCGCGGCCATGATGAAATCATCATGCTGCAATGACAGTGAAGCACCACGAAAGAATACGACCGATGCACCGAGAAACAAAGAGCAGATGAGCCCGGTCAGGGTTTGCCTGCTGCCGGCGCGGGTTATCAGTGTTTTAAAGCTTAAGCCGGTCTGTCCGGAAGATAGTGCAATAACTCCTGCGGCGCTAATAGCAATGGCCAGAGTTGCCGCGCCATTTAAGCTGTCACCCAGAATCAAGGCACCGATAATAGCGACTGTCACTACTTCAAGTTTGGAAAAGGTGGTGCCTACCGCAAAGCTGTGAAAGGAGAACATCCACAACAACAACACGGTAAATACTATTTGTGTGATGCTGCCGAGCAGGCAATAGACAATAAATGTTGAATTAACTGCGGGTAGGTTTTTGCCGCCGATACTGGTCAGCAGGTAAACGTAGAGTATTGCGAATGGCAGCGCATAGAGAAACCTTGCATACGCAGCGCCACTATTTGACAGCTTACCTTTTAAATGTTTCTGCAGTGCCGAGCGAAGGTTCTGAAAAAAGGCCGCGCAAAATGCAAGAGGGATCCAGGCCTCAAGCATCGGTGTAACAATTGACGCCAGCGGCGGATGCAGTGATTATTTCCAGGCTCCCTGTCGGGTAGGGACTTTCTTCCAGGCATCAGTGGCATGTTGTTTCTGATTCCAGCCCCGGTAGGGATGACGTGCCAGAAGTTGTTCATTCTTGAACAGAAAAATAAGAGCCATGCCTGCAATAAAGCCGCCTATGTGTGCCCAGAAAGCAACGCCGCCACCCTTGGCGCCAATAGAGCTGAAGCCTCCTACCAGTTGCATCACAATCCAGTAGCCCAACATCATAATAGCTGGTATGGCGAAAGTCCGAAAAAAGAAGAACATATGCACGTGGACTTTCGGGTACAGGACAATATAGGCGCCCATGACTCCACCGATTGCACCCGATGCACCAACCATTGGCACTATCGAACCAGTGTCGGCAATTATCTGTGTAGCAGATGCTGCAATTCCACTGAGGATGTAGAATATTGCGAACCTCATAGACCCCATAGAATCTTCAACGTTGTTGCCGAAGATCCATAGAAACCACATGTTGCCTATAAGATGCATCCAGCTACCGTGCATGAACATTGAGGAAGCCAGGGTATACCAGTCAGGGTTGCCATCAATTGCGCACATTAGTCGTGAACTGGCAATTTCATGGCTGGTCAGGTCTGCCGGTATTAGGCCGAATGTGCATATCGACTGGTGTAGTGTTTCTGCCGTACCTGCACCCTGAAGCAACAACCAGGCAATTACATTCAGCGAGATTAGCCCATAAGTCACTAGTGGCGTGTTGAGTTGTGGATTCTCATCCCGGATCGGGAACATCATGGAATTGGTCTCTGAAGTGGTATTGATTAATTAAAATGCTACCTGATTCTATAACCGGGGTTACTAAGGCGAGCTTGATTCTAGTCGAGTTGGTTGCTGAACTATGGCAACAGGATGTTTCAAAACGTATAAGTGTAAGCAATATCGAGTTTAGTGTAATAAATACGGTACGTATTGTACTGAATTTGATTCATATGCAAGTTTGGAAGTCTTGTAATAGTAAAAATTGGTCACCTACCGCAACATGGAGTAAGAGTAGCGTAGTATCCGATGTTGTATGAAGTTTCACGTACAGCGTAGATCGATGCCCGAGTGTAATATTATATCGTTTGCATGCAGGGTAAAGTGACTACTTGAGACGTCAATAGCGTCACAAGTAGTGTAAGAATGTCGATTCAGCTTTTGTCCGCCGCTGCCAGATATCGATACTGGGAGTTTTGTTTACAGCATGCGCTGTTGTGTCAGTCAAACTATCTAATATCTAACATTAAACAAAACCAGGGTTTTAACAGCATGAAAAACCAAATACCAGCCAGTTTTAGAAGGAAGTCAGTACCTGTCTTAGCCGCTGCATTGATAGGGCTTACTGCTTGCTCAGGAGATCAGGCCGGAGATACAAATGGAGGTCTGGTCGGTGGCATCGGCGGTGTCAGTGGCACTACCGCGCTGGGTGTTGTTGGCGGTATTGCACTGGCCGGCGTGTTGCTGAGTGATGGCGACGACAATTCAACCGCTGTCGGTGGTACGGGTGCAGGTGACGATACTGGAACGGGTGGCACTGGAACCGGTGGTACGGGTACGGATGGCACTGGAACTGATGGTACGGGAACGGATGGCACTGGAACGGATGGCACTGGAACTGATGGTACGGGAACGGGTGGCACTGGAACCGGTGGCACTGGAACCGGTGGCACGGGTACGGATGGTACTGGTACGGATGGTACTGGAACGGGTGGCACTGGAACCGATGGTACGGGTACGGATGGTTCTGGAACTGGCGGTACAGGAACCGGTGGTACTGGAACTGGCGGTACGGGCACCGGTGGTACTGGCGCCGGATTGACCAGCACGGGGTCATTTCAGGAGCAGTTGGTCGCTTCAGAATCAGTCCCCGCCACAACGGCCACTGGTATTGGTACGTCGAATTTAGTACTGAATCGAACAACAGGTGAGGTCAGCGGCACAGTCGCGCTGACTGGAGTAACCGCCGACAGGGTTGATCTGATGGCGGGTCCACCGGGCAGCAACGGTTTCCCTGCAGTGTCGTTTGAAGATCAGGGTGGGGGTGTGTGGACGGTTCCACAGACTCTGTCAGCGGCTCAAATAGCCTTCGTTCTGCAGAATCTAAACTCAGGAAACTTGTATTTGGCAGCCAGAGACGAAACATCGGCGGGTAGTGGTGTCTTCGCAGATGTAGTTCGAGTACAGGTTATGCCCAATGAGGTCGTTCAATACACAACCAGCATTGCCGGTGCTGATGGTTTTTTACTGGTGAACCCAAGCACTGGTGATTATTCCATTACCTGGAATACTTCGGATTCATCACTGGTGAGTGCACATGTCAATGATGGCGATGTGGATGGCGCTACAGAAAATAACTATGCACCGTTGACTCAACGAGCCAGTAACCCGGCAAGGTTTTTTCTCGATGGCAATTTTAACAATGCCGCTGACCCGCTTTATCCGGATCTACTGGATCGACTAGATAATGGAACCGTCTGGCTTGACGCGCACACAAGTGACGATACGCGTGTGTTCTTCGGTCAACTGAACGCGATTTAAGACATTTTTAGCAGCCTGCAGGATAGTTCTGCAGGCTGCTTGTCTCAAAATGCACCTTTGTAAGCAGTAGTCTTTTTTCCCGACCTCTTAAGTTATTGACTACCTTCAAGCGCCGATTGACATTGTCGACTTGAGCCAAACACCTGCGGACTCGGTATACCGGTGTTATCGGTCATAATGAATGTCCTGCGATCTATCTTGCGACAATAGGGTTGTTGTTCGCACTGTCTGATTCGATAGTCCACATACCTGTTGTGAAAATACCCGCTCTGGAAGTCCTCATACATTTCAAAGGTAAAGGGTGTGCGCGGGTTCCATTTGAATTGTCTTGCCAGATGAAAGGCAAAGGTTCTTACTTTTAGGGGATGGACGTAAATCTCAATTTCACTGAAGAACGGATCAAGCGATTCGAATTCAAGTTCCATTTGGGTTACCAGTTGTTCTTTATCGCCTCCCTCATCAAGTTTTCTTTTATACCGCTTCCAGACAGACCTTGATAATCTACTGAGTTCTTTGAGTGGCTTCTTTCGTTGTTTTATCGCCGCTACTGCGTTTGGAGAGATATCGACAATGACGAAATTTTGTCCTCGATTATCCATAGAGTCGATATAGTCCAGGTTTCGATATGGTTTTATGTAGCCGCTTTGGCCGTAGAAAGCGCCTCTGCCCAGATTGGCTAACTCCTTAAGTGCCTGCTTTCTTCTTTTGGAGTTGATGAGTAGTGGAGATTTATCTTGTATGGACGGGTTCTTTATGTACTCGGGCCAGATTCCAATGCCTATGTCTTGCGGTTGTAGCATCGCATCGGTAAAAACCCCGTAGTGCTCTTTAAATAGTGCCAGTTGTGCTATCTGTGCAGCAGCCGAGCATTCACTGATAAACGGCTTTGTATAAAGCGCATCAACCGCGGTGCTAATTGACTGTCGAGGAATGTCATAGCCGCGTTTGCCGGCGGGAACCCAGCTCTGTGCAGGTGGTATGAACGGGTCGCGTGGATCATTGCCTTTGAGTGGAAATTCAAAAAGTTCGTTTTGTATGAGTTTTCCGACCGAAGCTTCCATCGACTCTCTGTATTGCCGACTGACAAGGCATTTGGTGGTAACAGATCGCAGGGCAGATTCGCTGCGCTGGAGAATTTCCATGCGATTCTCAACACCCTGATTGTAAGTAAATATAGGGGGGAGATCGTTGCTGCAGGTGTCTGTGTTGTATAAGCCGGGTGCTGACGCGGTTTGGTGGATGTCCCAGCCCAGATCTTTCAGTACTCCGAGGCGGCAGGATAAAGGGCTGGTCGTGTTGCTGGATAAGGCTGTGTCGGCCAAAGCACATACCAGTAGAAACGGCCATACTCTCATTGAGCGTGCGCCTTGATGGAGGGTGTCATTATGCGTGGGATAAGCATCGTAAAACCTAAGCAGTAGTGATTAATGGTCTCATCGCCCTGGTTAGTGTCAGAGAATTGAGAGCCGTTAAAATGGATTAGTCCCAATCGGTCGTCGAATGTTCCCGCCTGCTATGTTTTTATTGTCGTGTCCCCGTCATTTTCAATGGCTTCATCGACGTCAGGGTTATCGTCCGGATTATAGACAATGTCCACGGCCTCGAAGGGTTCCTGTCGCGTGTGAAGCCCGGTACCACCGTGAGGTATAAAGTCTGTCTTTGGAAGCCACTGTTTAAATTCAACCCCGTAAATTTCCCATACCGTGACAAACAGCGCGGCGATAATCGGACCGATAATAAATCCTGAGAATCCAAAAGTCAGTAAACCACCGAGGGTGCTAAAGAAAATCATTAATTCGTGCAGTTGTGTATCACTTCCGACCAGTTTAGGACGCAATATATTGTCGACGCTGCCTACCAGCACCGCACAAAATACCGCCAAACCGACCGCATAGGCGATCTGACCATTTGCCGCCAGATAAAGGCAGGCCGGAATCCATACCAACGCTGCGCCTACCCCGGGCACGACAGACAGGAACATCATCGTCACGCTCCAGAAAAGGGCGTTTGGTATGCCGCATACAGATAGTGCTATTCCGGCCAGACCACCCTGCAAAAAACCAATAACAGCGGTGCCTTTAAGTGTGGCAATAGTAACGCTGCGAAAGCGGTTTAATAACAGCTGTTCGTTTTTATCATCCAGCGGCAGGTAATATAAGATTAGCTGTATTAGTTTGCCACCATCCATTAAGAAGAAAAACAAGCTATACAACACCAAAAGGCCGCTTAGCAGGGCATTGAGTGTGCCGACGGTGGCGGACTGAAGCAGTCCAACACCAGTCTTGCTGATTTCAACCAGCACACCTCCCACTTTTTCAGATAGCAAGTCCTGGAAAGGTAGTAGCCGATCATAGAAAGGTAGCTTTTGCAGCTGGCCGGCGATGAAGCCGGGCTCGTTGGCGACATTTTGAACCCAGGGAATTGCTGTTGCCGCAAAATCAGTGGCCTGTCCTGCAACAATGACAGCAATAATCGCAATTGGAATAATAATAAAACACATGACCAGTAACATTGTGGCCAGTGATGCGAGTGCTTTTCTACCGCGAAACCAGCGTAGAAACTTTCGATAGAGCGGATGGCAAACTGCTGAGAACAGCCCGGCAAGAAAAATTGCTTCGATAAACCGCCCGATAATACCTAAAAATAGCGCTGAGATAGCGGCTACCACAATAAGCAGTACGCTTTTATTGACGACGGAGGTATTAACCATTTTCGATACAACTCGAAAAGTTTTTCATGAGGATTAGTCGGATTTTTTCAGACTCGGAAGGTAAATGGTAACAGGTAAATTCTGCCGGAGCGGTGTAAAAGTTTGACAGCAATTATGTCATATATCAGAAGAAAATCAGCCGGCGCTATTTTGCGTGATTTTACCGAGTTGATGCTCCCTGTAGATCACCAGCAGACCACCGGCGATAACGAAAGGCAGACCCCACCAGATATTGCTGTCAGGGTATTCATCGAATAGCAGGATAGCGGCAATACTGGCAATCGGAAACGCCAGGTATTCGAATGGTGCCACGACTGATGCTTCAGCGAAGCGAAGTGATTCGGCGACGCATAGCTGGCCGAACCCGCCTGCAATGCCGCAGATTGCTATCAGGCCCCAATCTGCTGCAGTGGGTACAACCCAGCCCAGTGGCAGACTGAACAGTGACAGTGCCATGGTGGCCAGTGAGAAACTCAGCACGGCGGAGCCGCTGGTTTCTGTTTTGGTCAGGCGCCTCAGATATATTTGTGCAATTGCCCAGCAAAGGGCAGCCCCCAGCGCAAGCGCTGCACCAATGGAAGAGATAGAGCTGTAGTCAGCGCCAACGCCCAGTCTTGGCCAGACAATGATGCCGACACCCGTCAGTCCTGAGAGAATGGCCACCCATCGTACGATCCTGATTTTTTCATTCAGTATGATAACCGCCAGCGCCACCACCAGTAGCGGCATGATGAAGCCGATGGCGGTAGCCTCAGGCAATGGAATCATGGTGAGGCAGACAAACCATGTGCCCATAGCAGTCGATGCAAAAAGTGCCCACGGTAAATGTGCACGCGGTGACTTCACAACAAAACGACCGGTGAGTTCTCCGCGCAGATAGTAAACAAGAGCAACCGCAAATATACCCAGCAGAGACCGTGAGAATATAATCTGGCCAATGGGAACCTTGTCATGCATAAATTTGATAGCGATCATCATTACGACGAAGAAGCAGATTGAGGCAATTTTGAATGCTATTCCAAGCAGGTTTCGTGGCGCTGCTGTGGTGCGTTCTGACGTCGGCTTTGTGTTGATTTTTCTCTTCCGGTGTGTCGCTTGCAGGCCCTTGAACAGGCAGTGGTCGTTGAATGTCGGGTTTTTGGATCGATAGATTATCTGTCAGTCGTTGATAACAGTTGTCATTGACACTTCCGTTATACATTGTCGGTTGAGTGAAGTCATTTATCGCTTGTCTTTAACATCTACCGGTTTAGCATTGCGACGTCGCTTGCAAGTGTTGACTAAAAGCACCGGGTTGGTGTTAATAAAGGTGTACCATCACTGTCTGGCAGATTAGTTTTGGTTTACCGCAACTCGATATACCCTCACCCTTTAATTTTCAACAGTGGCTGGTTAATTAGTTGACCTCTTCCTTTCGTAGCCGTTTGGCTATTGTTCTTATTATTATCACCCCCGCAATGTGGTCGACAAACTACCTTGTAGCGCGTTTTGCACCGGGTCTCATAGAGCCTCATTTGCTCGCATTCTTCAGGTGGCTATTTGCCTTCTGTCTGATGTTGCCGTTTGCGATTGGGGAACTACGCGAAAAATGGCTTCACTGGCGTGGAGAGTGGAAAGAATGCCTGTTACTTGGTGCCCTGGGCATGTGGATATGTGGTGCTTTTGTGTACATCGGGGGCGAAACCACCGAGGCACTTAATATTGGCCTGTTGTATGCGCTGGCGCCTGTGCTGGTGGCAATTGCGTCTGCTCGTTTCTTTGGGGACACATTGCGTGGTTTGCAATTGGCCGGGTTGCTGCTGTCCGTGGTCGGTGTAGTGATTATTGTTGCCAGAGGTTCATGGCATGCGTTGATTAGTGTTAAATTCACCCAGGGTGATTTATGGATTCTGGCTGCGGTTTTAAGCTGGACAACTTATTCAATTCTGCTGCGTAAATACCCGAGTTCTTTAGGTCAGTTTGCAAGAGTGACCACTATTACGGCCGGTGGTCTTGTTGTGTTGCTGCCTTTTACGGTTGCCGAAGTCATGGTTTCCGGCCCACCGACAGACTGGTACAAGGCCTTGATGCTGTGTGTTGTGGCTGCGGTCCTTCCTGGCTTCGGAGCGTACCAGGCGTATTCGTTTCTACAGCAGGAAATTGGCGTAGCGCGAGCGGGGTTGGTGTTATATCTGGGGCCGCTGTATACGGGTGTGCTTGCTTGGTGGTTGCTGGCTGAGCCGCCTTCCTGGTACCACATGGCGGGTGCAGTGCTGATCATACCCGGTATGTACCTTGCCATGTCACCCGCCAAAAAGTAACGCAGGCTGAATTTATGACAGCAACTCTGGAAGCTGGCTTATTGATGCTGATAGTTCGTCCGGGTTTTCCAGCGCTCTGCAATCAAGGTAGAGTGCGTCGTTTTTGATTCTGCCGATAATAGCTTGCGGGGTCCGCCTTAGAGTGTTTGCCAGATGTTCCACAGCAAGCGTTTGATTGGTTCTTAATACCACGGCGAAGCTGTCCAGAGTTTTGGTTGGCAGAGCGCCACTTCCTATCTGGCTCTGGCAGGGCTCTATTGCGGTGGTGACCGATGCTGGCAATACGGCCGCTAATAGTTGCTGAAGTATTTCCGCCGATTTTTGTATTTGTCCGGCCGGTCTTGAAAGCAGACGCAGGGCGGGTAGGTGTTGGGTAAGTTCTTCAGGTTTCGCATAGAGTTTTAAAATGGCTTCTAATGCGGCGAGGGTGATTTTATCCAGTCTCATTGCCCGTTTCATGGGGTTTTTGTCAATGAGTTGTATCAATTCACGGCGGCCGGCAATAATTCCGCACTGTGGACCGCCCAGTAGTTTATCGCCGCTGAAGGTAATGATGTCTACGCCTTCAGCTATCGCCTGTGAAGCTGTGCGTTCGGCCGGCAGTCCGAAAGGTGATAGATCAGTCAGGCTGCCGCTGCCAAGGTCATCGATCAACGGGACCTGTGATGTCGCGGCAAGGCCGGCAAGCTCTGCCGCCTTGATGCTTTGACTGAAGCCGCTTATTTCATAATTACTGGTGTGTACCTTCATGAGCGCTGCGGTCTTTTTACCGATGGCTTGCTGATAATCCTTCAGGTGAGTGCGATTCGTGGTGCCAACTTCACGCAATTTGCAGCTGGCTTTTTTCATGATGGACGGCATCCTGAATGATCCGCCAATTTCAATCAGTTCTCCGCGCGAGACAATGACTTCCTTTTTTGCTGCAAGGGTATTTAAAACCAGCAGGACGGCTGCAGCGTTGTTATTGACTGTTGTGGCGGCTTCCGCCCCTGTCAGTTTACAAATCCATTTTTCCACGTGATCATCACGGCGTCCGCGCTTACCGTTGTGCAGGTTATATTCAAGGTTACATGCGCCCCTGCTGACACTGACCATGGCATTGATGGCGGCTTCAGGGTACGGCGCTCTGCCAAGGTTGGTGTGTAAAATAACGCCGCTGAGATTGGTGACGGCGCGCAGTGAAGGGGCGAACAATTCATTGAGTGCAGCATTACTTCTGGCAATCAGGAGGCTGGTGAGCGTTGCTCTTGTTCGGGTTGTTGTGTTGCCTGCGCCAGTGCCTGTTTGAATCTCCCGGCGCAGTGAGGTTAATTGTAACTTCAGTTCCTCGAGCAGGAAGCTTTTACCGAATTGATCTGCCAGTGCCTGGCAGTCACTGTCCCTCAATACAAAATCGATAGAGGGCAGTAAGCGTAGTTGTGATGGGCAATCGTCTAGTGACAATGTTGTTGCAGCCGTTTATCGCCAGCGATGGGGTACACAGTAAGAGGTGCCAATTTTTTCCAGCTTGTTGTCATTAGATTCCATAAAACGCACTCGCAGTTCTTTTATCTGGCGACCGAGCAGAGTATCATCCCATAGCCAGTCATAAATCTGCCTGCTTGAGGGAGTGCCGTCAGCCAGTGCGGCTTCAATATAATAAGCTTTTAAATCGTCCATCGCCAGACGCATCATGACATTGGCTGAGATACCTTCGCGAGTGATCGATGGTGCCTCACCGGCCGCAATTGTGTCAAAGAGGTCGGCAGCATCTGCAATTTTCAGTTTTGACACTCCCACAGCAGTCCGGCTCTTATCTACACACTGGCGTTGATAATTCGGCTTTAATGCAAGCACTTCTGCGGCGATGTTGTCAGCCGCTTCAATAGCGGGAGGAATCCACTCAGGGTCCGGTGTTGCTCTTGGATCTTCCTTGTCGAATTCGACAATAGTGCCGGCTTCAGTTTGTGTTTCTATCAGATTCAGTGCCTGCGTAAGCACTTCCAGTTGTAAGTCGCTATCGTCCGGTGCACCGACGGGTCTGCCAAATTCAAACGGCACAAATAGCGCGCGCGGTGGCTGAATTTTTTCGAGATGCAATTTGACGAGTCCTATGACCACGGTGCTGATACCTTGTTGTTCAATCCAGTGTGCAATCACGCTCACGGCGCGAGTACAGTTTGGTCAGGCAGGTAACAGGCAGACGGTATTGACTCTATTTTCTTTAAGCTGGGCAACCAGCCTGGTAACGGCGTCCCTCATGTTGTCCGGGTTGGTAGCACCCATGAAAGAATAGTGCTCAGTCGCCGCTGCGCTGATGACATCGTCATCTGACAATTGCCGCAATCGCTCACGTGGAAATAAGGTGTTCGCGTCTTCCGCAAAACCGGTGCGGTCGAAGTTAACAGAGACATGATTGACTAGTAAGTCGCGGTCGGTGCTGGCGTTGGCAAAGCTGCGATAGTCAGCGCTATTGCCCGGCACGTTGTCATCGTGGCGACTCATCAAACCTGCGCTGGAGATCAACGCCACTTTGCACTCATTGAGCGGTCGTGGTGGTACCAAAGCGGTGTGCTCGAAAACGGGGCACTCCAGTGCTTCCAGGTGTTCGCGTTGGGACGCTACAACGTCAGATAGTTTTGGCATAAGGTTTCCACCTGTTGCGACCTGCTGACAGCAAGCCGGATATATCTGTAAGTTTAACTGCATTGATAGTGCCCGACCGATACCAGTGCTATCGGCAACGCTACTTTTTGCAGATGGTTAAGCGTGAGCCTGTATTTTTGGCCTGAGATTCACTCCGGGCCGGCGTTTGCGCTGACGCCGCAATGATTCATGCTCAAATTCGGGCAACATCTTCCGGGATGTCAGGTTCATTGTTCATATTTTGATAGAATGAAAAATACAGTTTTGTTACTGTTTTTTTCGAAAATAGCGGTTTAAGGCCAGGTACCCTTTATGATAGTCCTATTTCCATGCCACAAATCGTTGCAGGGTCGCCACCAGCATACCAGACGATGATTGTCGCAACTGCAGGCCATGTTGATCATGGCAAAACGACGTTGATAAAAGCATTGACGGGCGTAGATACTGACCGTCTGCCGGAAGAGAAAAAGCGTGGTCTCTCAATAGATCTGGGTTTTGCTTTTATGGGCACGGACGGCGCCGCCGCAGAGTCGATTGGCTTTATTGACGTGCCGGGGCATGAAAAATTTGTACGCAATATGATCGCCGGTGTCGGCTCGATTGACCTGGCCCTGCTTGTTGTTGCCGCTGATGATGGGCCAATGCCGCAAACTCGTGAGCATCTGGCGATCCTTCAATTGCTCGGTGTCCGGGCAGTTATTGTTGTAATGACCAAGTCAGATCTGGTCGATTCCGCCACTCAAGCGGCGACAATTGCCAAACTGCAGGCGCTGATTGACGCATCGGCATTCCCTGCTTCGGAAATTGTCGCCGTCAGTGCTGGCGACGTCGATGCCATTGAACAGTTGCGGCGACGCTTGATTGATTTTGCCAAAGTACATAGCAAAGTGTATTGCCAGGGGCATTTTAGACTTGCCATTGATCGCAGTTTTTCGGTGACAGGTGCAGGTACGGTGGTGACGGGCACCGTGCTGTCTGGCGCTGTCAGACTTGAAGATTCAATTTTTGCAGTGTCACAACGGGCGCACTTGCGGGTAAGAGGGATCCACGCGCAAAACCAAAGTGTTGATGTCGCGAAGGCCGGGCAGAGGTGTGCGTTAAATGTGAGTGGTAGTGATATAAAGAACATCTCACTGAAAAGGGGTGGTTGGCTAACCTCAAATGATCAATTGCAAACGGTGCGAACGTTGGATGTCAGTATCACACCGGCTCCCGTATTCGATTCCGGGGATGCACAGTATTTTAACAATGACTTAAAGCACTGGACCGCAGCGCATTTACACTTGGCGACAGCCAGTGTGACCTGCCGTATTGCGCTGCTTGAAAATCAATCTCTAAAAGTCGGTGAATACGGGCTGGCCAGGTTGATTTGCGAGCAACCACTGCCTGCAGTAAATGGTGATCGGTTCGTATTGCGTGATCAGTCTGCACGTCATACGATTGCGGGCGGTGTTGTGATCGATCCGCTACCCCCTAAGCGGGGTCGCAGCCGTCCTCAACGTCTGCAAGTGTTGCATGCCATGAATACTGCAACAACACCTGAAAATACAGACGCGATAGTTGTTATTGATAATGAACAGGTAAATGCTGACAGTACCGGGCAAGCATTGGCAGCACTGTTGAGCTTGTGCAAAAATGGCGTAGACCTTCAATTATTTGCTGTGCAATATAATGTCCGTGATCGTGAAATTTCAGAGTATTGCACACAGTTTGATGTTGTCGTATGCCAGTATGGTGCGAGACGATGGGGTATAAAACCCGCACACTGGGATAGTCTGAAAACGCAGCTGCTTGTGACACTGGACAACTGGCATACCGCACATCCAAATGTTCTGGGGGCGAATGCAGAGCAACTGAGAAAAGCACTGCCTGAAAATTGTACGCAAACGGTATTTTTGCAGGCGCTGGAAGAGTTGGTTGAACACAAGTTGTTGCTCAGGAAAGGTGCAGTGTATAAACATCCCTTGCGCGAGTCGCGGCTGGATGACGACCATGAATCGATTTGGCTTGAGCTGCAAAAGCTTTTTGAACCGGCTGGAAACATAGCACCAAGAGTCAATCAGATATCAGAGGTGCTCGGTAAAACTAATGAGGAGGTTTTGCAACTGCTCAATACCTTTGTTGCGCATGGCAGGCTTTATCGGGTCAGCGCAAATCGATACTACACACCAGAAGTATTGCACCAACTGGCGCGGGCAGGTGAGCAACTGGCGAAAGCGGATAACTTTACCGTTAGTGCTTTTCGGGACGTGTCCGGCATTGGTCGTAACCTGGTGATAGAGCTGCTTGAGTTTTTTGACCGCAGCCGTTTTACGCGGCGAATAGGTCAGAAACGAATTGTCATGCAGTCATCTTCGTTTGATATTGAATAGAGCCTATTGCACAGGAATGGAGAAATGCCGGTTGTGGGGTTTACCCGTAACCGCGTGTTTAAGGTGGGCACGTACCCTTTCACTTTACGGATAGACCAGCTAGCGTTGCAGGTTTATCAGTAGTCGACCAGCTAACTGCATTAGCTCTTCACTACCCTTATACCGTCCGTCAATATGCACCACAAAATTGCCAGAGGTGGCGGTTACTACTTCAACGGGATAGCTGGAACTTACCATGTCATTGATCATGTCGCCGCTGGCGGTGAACAAATCCATAGACGTCGATTTAGTTGAGCCGCTGTTAATCGTAGCTGTGTGATTTGCCGTTGCCCAGTTGTTCAGGCTGACGTACTCTCCATTGAGTCCACTGTAGGTTTTCGTCGTAGAGTCGAAAATCAGCGCTGCGGTTTTTTGCGCAGTTTCAACATCACTGGTTTGCAGCGCAATGACAGATATCGGTATCGGCACTTCACTGGTGCGGTCATAGTATTCGTGTTTGGCTGCTGCAAGGATTTTTGATGTGTAAAAATCGACAATCGGTTCACGTGCCTCAGGGTTAACGCTAAATGCCGCAGCGGCCAGAACATTTCTCCTCAAGAGCCCTTTCTGATTGTCTGCCCAGGGTTTTGCGGACTGCTTAATCGCTGTGGATAGTGCCAGGTTACGGATTTCGCGATCGCGATTAGGGAAGGAGTCGGGATCTATTATTTGAATAGAGTCACGCGGTGGTTGTTCAAAAGCCAGGGTAACCAGTTGCTGGCCGTTCGGCCGTTGCATCAGCTGATCAATAAATCTCTCACCTTCGCGGTACACGAACTCAAGATTTTTAAAGTTTCTGTTCTGTATGTATTGCAGTGCAGGATCGTCGGAAGTGTCAACGTCGAACATATATTCGTTTAATGATGCAAACGCGGCACTGCAGCCGGCTATCTGGCACAGACGACGTGTGTGCCACTGTGCATGACCCTCGACAATGGTTGATTTTGCGAAAACCTCCTGATACGAAACACCAAAACGATCGAAGGCTTCGAAGCGTACATCATCGGCGGCATGGATTAGCTCGTGAATTAACAGTGCCTGCATAGAAGCTTTCAGCGATGACTGTGATTCCTGCGACTGCAGATAGTGATCAAGGTTGTCGCGATGCAGCAGAATGGCTTTATCCTGCGGTGAGTAAATTGCCAGCACGCTTGCCGTTTGCGCTGACAGCATATTGTCTACCAGCGATTCTGCGAAATCATTGTTTTGAATGTCGTGACTGAGTGCCCCCAGCAGGCTTTGACGCGCCTGCCTGCGAATGGAGCTTGTGCCAACCACTGATGCGTTTACGAAAGACAGATCAATCTTCAGATCATTACTCACCAGATCACGGGCTTCAATAAACCAGCTCTGTAGTGCCTGCAGCTTACTATCATCAGCAGGTGCGTAGGCGCCACGCGGGGCTTGCGAAGCGCTGGCTGCTATTTCCGTGGTGTACAGGCTGTCTGCCTGCAGATTTCCTGGCTGTGTGATACCAGCCTGGGCGCTGTTTGACGACGAAACCCGTGGTGCAGGCGTTGTGGTGCAGGCGAGCAGTCCCAGTACTAGCGGGGTCAGTAGTGCGATCGAAAATATTCTACTTCGATAATAACGACTTAGTGGTTCGGTCAGTGGCATAAGTAAAATCAGCAGGTTTTTACTTGTAACGGTAGAATCACTGTTGAATTGATTTTTGATTGTTGAATATTTGACACCACCCGACTTGTGGCTCGTTGAGTGGCGGGTGACACCCGTGTTTTTTCAGACTTTTCAGGCTTGCGAGCGTGGTTTCACGAAATCGTATTTACAAACTCAGGCACAGTCTGTCTGCGGTACCAAGGGGTCGGCACCAATGTGTCAGTACAGAGACGGGAAGCTAGATTGATGTCACTTTTACTGGCGACAGCGCCAATAGTTTTTTCCAGCCTGTTAATTCTGTTGTGGCGGCAATCGGCCCTGAGAGCAGGGCTTGCGGGTCTGGCAATGACCACGCTGATAGTTTTAATCCGGGCTGAATTTCAACTGCCGTTATCCGGAGTCTTCAGTGCTGTGGGAGCCGGCCTGCACAACACGATCAATGTGTCCTACGTGCTTTTAGGGGGAGTGTTTTTCTACCGTGTGCTGGATGCAGGCGGTGCGCTTGAAGTCATCGCCAAAGCGGTTGTCAAAGCCATACCTGATGAGATTCACCGTTTGCTGTCTATTGTCTTTGGTGTATCGGTATTTTTTGAATCCGCCACTGGTTTCGGGGTCGGAATTCTGGTGGCAGCTCCGCTGTTTATTGCGCTTGGCTACAAGCCGGTGCAGGCGGCGGTAATTGCTCTGTTGGGTCAGTGTGCGGTGCCATGGGGTGCACTGGCGATCGGGACTATTATTGGATCGGAGTTGTCCGGAGTTTCAATGGTTCGGCTGGCTGAACTCGCGGCGGTTATTAACTTTCCGTTTGTTATGATTTGCGGTGGTGCTGCATTGGTTGTTGGCGGGCAGCCTCTGGGCATCCGGCAGCTAGGCTGGCTGGTTGTGTATTCTGTGGTGCTGTGTTTTTCACTGTGGATTCTGTCGGTCTTTCTCAGTGTTGAGCTTGCCGGTTGTCTGGCTGGCATTGTGATGGTTGGCGTTGCTGCCATGGTTAACCGATCCCGCGACAGCAATGTGGTCATCAGTGGTTTTAACCGTGCGGTATTGCCATTTGTGGTTCTGATGGTATCGCTATTGTTGACCCGGCTGCATGCACCGCTTCGGGATTATCTTCAGTCAAAGATACTTGGTATCGGCCAGTATGCGTTTGCACCCTTTTATCACGTGGGTTTCTGGCTGACTGTTGCCGCACTAGCCGGTGTGTGTGTACTGCCGGGTGCGAGGCAGCAACTTCGTTTACTGACACAGGCGGCCTGTCAGCAGTGGCTGGTCGCGACTATCGCGGTGGGTGGATTTTTATTGTTTGGACAATTGATGATGGAATCGGGAATGACAGCTGTGATGGCGCAATCACTGGCTGGTGCAGTCGGTAGTTACTACGCTGCTGTGGTGCCGTTGCTGGGTGGCCTTGGTGGATTTCTAACAGCGAGTAATACGTCTTCAAACGCATTGTTTATGGGGTTTCAGGTCAGTGCCGCCACGCAGGTGGGAATGCCGGTAGATATTGCCGCGGCGGTGCAAAACGCCGCTGGCAGTAATACAACGCTGGCGTCGCCGGGCAGAGTTGTTTTCGCTGCCAGTATTGCGGGCTATCCGGGAGCGGAGGCAGATTTGCTGCGGCGGGTTTTGCCGATAGCAATTGCTGGTACAGGCAGTGCTGTGCTCATGTCAATATTGCTGACCAGTCTGAGCTGAAAGACTGGTTCGATTAGCAACAGATCATTTGTATAGATACCCGGTGGGGCAACAATGACTTGCCCGCCAGCATCGTTATTTGCGTCGTCGGGCAAACAGCGCAACCAGATATAAACCAATGAGGTTTAACGGACTGGTATAGCCACCACCGGTGCCGGCTTGTGTGCTGTTCGGGACTTGATTTCCGGTTGACGCACGGTCACTTTCAATCGCTGTGATTGAGTAGATTACTTCGTTATCAGATGCGACAACTTCTGACTCTGCAGCACTGGCCGATGCAACCACCGGGGCGTCGCCTGCGGCGTTTACGGTAGCGCTGAATTCAACAATTGCTGTTTCTCCGCCGGCAAGCTCTGCCAGTGAGCAAGTGACTGCGTTGTTGATGGCGCTGCAACCGGCGCTTGAGCTAAAGCTGAGACTGTCCGGTAGCAAGACGCCCGCGACAGGTGATGTAGCCACGTTGCTTGCGTGTTGATTTACTACGGTCATTGTGTAGTTAATTTCGTCTCCAACCACAGCGCTGGTCACGTCACTGTCAATGGATACTGCCAGATCAACGACAGGTGCTGCAGTGACGGTCTGATCGGTGCTGGTAATTGTAAGTGTTGTGTTGTTGTTCGATAGTTGATTGTCGATCTGGTCGGCCGTTATTGATACCGGGAGGTCTGCCGTGCCGCCTGCTACAGCAACAGCGGTCAGTGAAAATGTGTCGGTGAATTTCGGATTGATTTCAGCCACGGCACAGCTAAGGTTTTCCCCGTCTACAGTGCATTGTGATGGCGCTTCAATAGCCAGCAGTGACGGAACGGTCAAGTTGATTACCGGGTTGGTAGCGGTGTGGGTCGAGTTACTGTTGTAGATATCTATATCGATGGTGATGGTATCGCCGACGTTCGGGCTGTAGGTAGTTGTACTGGCGGAAATCTCCAGGTCTACAGGCGTGGTGGCTGTGTCATCAGACTGCAGCGTGAGGGTTATCCATCGCCCTCGCGCAAACGCAAAAATATCGTGTTCCGGGACCAGGCCGTTAGAAACCGCGTTTGATTCGACAGAAATTTCTGCATTGGCCGGAATGCTGATATTTTTGAACGTATGGTGCTGTACCTCATAGTCTACATCGACGCGGTTGTTGGTTGCTGTGCCTGCGACGATGCCATTCACCAGAAAACGGTATTCACATTCACCGTCCAGTTCACCCAGTGCCGAGATGGTGACATCATAGACGCCGGCGGTGCCGTCAAAGTCGGTTGTTGCGCGCGCAAACTTGTTGCGGTAGGCGGCGTTGCCGGCGTTAATTGCCAGGGCGGAAATGCCATTGTGTCTATAGTAGGGTACTTCGCCATCATTGATGTTTGAAAAGTCAGTGGTCGCCTGGTATTCCAGGGTGTCAGCCATCAGCGAGGAGTTAATGCCGACAGCGGTGAACAAGGCAAAGATGATATTTTTCATGGCGCAGGGCAGCTTTTTTCGGATACCTCTTAAGGGGGCGGCGTGAACAATAAAAACCTGAGCCGGTAATCAGGGGTTGTTATTCGTTATTGAAAGATTTTTCTAATAGCGTCATGCTCAGGCCGGACGTCAAATTAACGTGATACACATGTCAGCAAAGATGGCTAAAGAAAGAAACATCTCCCTTGCCGGTGAAATTCTCAGGCAGCGGTTTGGTGAACGGTTTCAAACCGGGGCTTCAATCCGTGAGCAGCACGCACATACATTGACGTATCTGGCTGGTCAACCACCCGACGCTGTGGTGTTTGCGCACTCTGCAGACGACATTGCGCTGATCGTTCAGGTCTGTGCTGAGCATTCATGTCCGGTCATTCCGTTTGGTGCGGGCTCATCACTGGAAGGGCAACTTAATGCTCCTCTGGGAGGAGTATCGATTGATGTGTCGCAGATGAATCAGGTGATAGAAGTGCATCCGGAAGATCTCACTGTGACGGTTCAGCCGGGTATTACGCGTAAGGCATTGAATGTATATCTAAGGGATACCGGGCTTTTTTTTCCGATTGACCCCGGAGCTGACGCGAGTCTGGGAGGCATGGCATCAACACGGGCCTCCGGCACCAATGCGGTTCGCTACGGAACAATGAAAGACAACGTGCTTGGCCTGCGAGCGGTGATGGCAGATGGTCGGGAAATAAACACTGCCAGTCGCGCCAAAAAGACTTCGGCTGGCTACGATCTGACGCGCCTTTTGGTCGGTTCTGAGGGCACTCTCGGAGTGATCACCGAGTTGACGTTAAAACTGCATGGTGTCCCTGAATCTATTGTAGGGGGCATATGCCATTTTCCATCGATTGCGGCGGCCTGTGATGCGGCAATTCAGACGATCCAATACGGCATTCCTATTGCCCGTATCGAATTGCTCGACGCAGTGCAGATCCGCGCCTGCAACGCTTATTCAAAATTAGATCTTGCCGAGAAACCCACCATGTTTATAGAGTTTCACGGCACAGAATCATCGACACAGGAGCAGTCGGTTCAGTTTGGTGAAATCGTCAATGACTGTGGTGGCTCTGATTTTCAATGGACAGCAGATGAAGCAGAGCGAAATAAATTATGGCAGGCACGTCATGACTCCTACTGGGCGGCGCGGGGATTGCGTCCGTCTGCGGATGCGGTGGTGACTGACGCCTGTGTGCCGATATCGCGTCTGGCACAGTGTGTGGAAGAAACTTGTGCAGATATAGAACAAAGCCGGTTAATTGCCCCGATTGTCGGCCATGTCGGGGATGGTAATTTCCATACACTGGTATTGGTGGATCTTGAAAATGAAACCGAGTTGGCACAGGCGAAAGCTTTTGCCGGGCGCTTGAGTGACAGGGCAATTGCAATGGGGGGCACGTGTACCGGTGAACACGGTATCGGCCAGGGCAAGAAAGCCTATTTGCGAGATGAGCTAGGTGACTCTGTCGATTTTATGATGATGATAAAAAACGCCCTCGATCCTGACAACATCATGAATCCCGGGAAAATATTCTAGCCCCGGGGCCGGGAGTCCGGCGCATAGACTGGTGTTACGATAATGATCAATGGAAACCCGCCGTCAGGGCGCGTTCGCACGAGCTGAGCTTCTGCCACGCCGGCTCGCGGACTTTGTGACGACGCTATTTCAGGCCGGTCAATCCGTTTGCTGCCGTCGATCGAGCCATATTGCATCTGTGAACCGTATCTCAAAGCCCTGATTGACGTTTGATCGGTAACAAAGGGCTGATGGCGCAGGAATACCAATTTAGTTATCTGGACCTATTAACGGGACGCGCCTGTCGCTTACACGTACTCAGAAATGTAGGCAATGTCGCTAAAATTGCGAACCAAATGCATGGAGGTCAAACATGAGTCTCGACGACAATTCAGTTGATATCAACGACGTGATCGACAGTGACCAGGCCCACGTCTGGCACCATCTAACTCAGCACAAAGGCTTTGAAGACACCAAACCGCCAGTGATGGTGAGCGGTAAGGGTATGCGTATCACCGATGCCAATGGTAAAGAATACCTTGATGCGGTGTCCGGTGGCGTATGGACAGTTAATGTTGGCTATGGGGTAGAGCGCATTGCTAATGCAGTCCGCGATCAGCTGGTTGAGATGTGCTACTTCGCAAACTCTGCCGGTAACATTCCAGGCGCACTGTTTGCCAAAAAGCTCATCGAAAAAATGCCCGGGATGAGCCGGGTTTACTATTCGAACTCTGGCTCTGAAGCCAATGAGAAAGTGTACAAAATGGTGCGTCAGCTGGCGGCTATCGAAAATAATGGCAAGAAGCATAAGATCATTTATCGTGATCGCGATTACCACGGTACAACTATCGGTGCGCTAAGTTCTTGCGGACAGTCTCAGCGCAAAGATCAGTATGGTCCCTTTGCACCGGGTTTTATCGAAATGCCGCATTGCCTTGAATACCGGAGCCAGTACGGTGAGGTCGATAATTACGGTGAACTTGCAGCGCGTGAGCTGGAAACCATTATTCTTGCAGAAGGAGCAGACACCGTAGGTGCGGTTGTGCTTGAGCCTGTGACTGCCGGTGGCGGTGTCATAACTCCGCCAGAAGGCTACTGGGAGACGATTCAGGAAATCTGCAAAAAGTACAATGTACTTTTACACATAGATGAAGTCGTTTGTGGGGTAGGCAGAACCGGTAAGTGGTTCGGCTATCAACACTACGGTATAAAACCTGATTTTGTGACAATGGCTAAAGGGGTTGCCAGTGGTTACGCTGCCATCGCCTGTACGGTAAGCACTGAAGCCGTGTTTGACCGGTTTAAAGCAAATGCCGATGACCCGATGAGTTACTTTCGCGACATCAGTACTTTTGGTGGCTGTGCTTCGGGTCCGGCCGCGGCACTTGAAAACATGAAAATGATTGAAGAAGAAAACCTGGTCGAAAATGCAGCAGTGATGGGTGAGTATTTAATGGAGCGACTGCGTTCACTTCAGCAGAAGCATCAGATCATCGGTGACGTTCGTGGCAAGGGGTTGTTTGTTGGTGTGGAGCTGGTGACAGACCGATCCAGCAAAGAGCCTGTTGATGAATCAATACCGGCAAAAATTGCCGCTGATTGCATGCAGCAGGGCGTCATAATCGGGCGCACTAATCGTAGTTTTGAAAAACATAACAATACATTGTGTTTGAGTCCGGCGCTTATTTGTACTGAAAAAGAGCTTGATGAAATTGTTGATGCTATTGATGGTGCGATCGGGCGTGTTGCCGGCACTGGTTGAGCTGATTAGACCTGACATTCGAGGGCGGCTCTGATTGGTGAGCCGTCGGAACCCGAACCCATTGGCCAACTGGCCCACTAATCGTCGAGCGCCAGCCTGTGCATTATTCATGAGGATCCGGCGACCGGAGTCAACAGCGCTACCGGGTCGCGCTAACCCCAGAGAAGCGTGGGCTGCCACGCCCCGGCAAAAGATTCCCGTGATCGCGTGCCATCAAAATTAGTGATGGTTGCAGGCGGAGTGCGGTTGTACACTCGACCCCAGAAATATTCTTAACACATCCAGCCGGGTTTATTCCATGTCACTGTCAAATGGCCGTCACTACGTTGCTATACCGGGGCCGTCGGTATTTCCGGATCAGGTGTTGCGGGCTATGCATCGCCCCGGCCCGAATATTTACGCGCCTGAGCAGGGTGTGTTGATGGCGGGTGTACAAGCTGACTTGAAAAAAGTGGTGCGAACCTCGCACCACGCGGCGATGTATATAGCCAATGGCCATGGAGCGTGGGAAGCGGCGGTGGCAAATGTACTGGCAGAGGGTGATCGGGTATTGGTGCTTGCTACGGGACGCTTTGCGCACGGATGGGCGTCGATGGCAAACGCGATGGGGGTTGAAACCGAAATAATAGACTTCGGTTTAAGATCAACTATTGATCAGGAGCGCGTACAGCAAGCGCTGGCAGCTGATAAGCAACATCGATATCGGGCCGTGATGGCAGTTCATGTTGATACCGCGACTTCAGTTCGCAATGACACAAAAGCGCTTCGGGACACTATTGATGCAGTCGGACATCCCGCTCTGCTGATGATCGACTGTATTGCATCATTAGGGTGCGATAAATTTGAAATGGATTTATGGGGGGTTGATGTCGTAGTCGCAGGCTGTCAAAAAGGTCTGATGACACCGCCGGGTATGGCGTTTGTTTTTTTTAATCAAAAAGCAGCCGGGTATCGTGATCAAAAAAAGGTAGTAAGCGGCTATTGGGATTGGAGAAAGCGTGCTGAACCTGAGGAGTTCTATCAGTACTTTGGTGGTACGCCGCCAACACATCACTTATACGGTTTGCGGGCGGCGCTGGATATAATTCTTGCTGAAGGTGTAGAGTCGGTCTGGAAGCGTCACGAAATACTCGCCAATACTATTTATACAGCAGTCGAATGCTGGGCAAACGATGGCCCTGTCGAATTGAATATCGATGATAAAGAGTGTCGAAGTCACGCTGTCACATCAGTGCGTGCGGGTGCGCCCCACGGTACTGGCGTCAGGGACTGGGTGTTTGAACATGCGGGTGTGTCACTGGGTATCGGTCTTGGTATGGCGCAGCCCGATGATCCTGAGTGGCATGGTTTTTTTCGTATTGGTCACATGGGACACATCAACAGCCAGATGATTATGGGTGTGCTGGGCAGCATTGATGCCGCCTTGAAGGCGCTTGATATTTCTCATGGCAGCGGCGCACTAGAGGCGGCTTCGAGTTACCTGGCCAATCATAATAAATAGCCTGGCTGTATGAAATCAATCGGGAGATGAACTGATTAGCTCAACCGCGAATTGCGGCATTTAGGTAGGGGATATCAATTGAAATGCGCTCTGGTGTGATTTCACCCTGACAGGGTGATGAAGTGCGTACGGTCACCAGGCTGTCGGGTTGAATATTTCTGTAGCTGCCGTTTGCGAGAATGATACTGACAAAGCCATCAGTGCCTGTATAGATCATATCTCCGGCGGCAATTGGGTAGTCGGGGTCAGCAAGCGCAGAGCCGGGGTTGCCGGAAGCGCTGCCTGTTTCTGCCGCCAGATAATCAACCTGCCCCTTTTTGAATTGAATGTGTGCTGGTGCTTCGTCACCGTCAATACAAATTGAGCTCTCGACGTTACTGCTTGTGTGGGCAAAAGAAACACCACTATTGTGGGTAACGACAGTAAACAGGATAGCTGCCAACACTGCTGTTACCCCAAGTTTTTGGCCAGGAATGCAATGTTTTTTGCGAATAATCATTATGAGCGGAATTAAACAGCACGTTAGGGGATACGTAAATCCGCAACACTCCTTGCGGTGGCTACCTAGGTGGTCTACCTATGCCGGTCGGTGTCAGGTTGAGATGGCATAGCGCGGAAATTGGATGTAAAGTGCCGCAAGACATCAGCTCTTGCGCAAGAGTTGTTTTAACATCTCGCTATACCAAGCTGCAGTGTAAAGAAAGTGACTGGTGCATCCTCTACAGATAATGATGAAAAAGCTCGCATCGCAGCGCTGTATCGCTATGGAATTCTAGATAGCGCAACAGAAGCCGTATTCGATTCCATTACCGCGGCCGCTTCGTCCATTTGCCAAACACCTATAGCATTGATCAGTCTGGTGGATCCGGATCGTCAATGGTTCAAGTCACGCGTAGGCCTTGAGGTGTCGGAGACGCCGCGAGATCTGGCTTTCTGTACCCATGCGATAAAGGATCCCGATCGATTGACGGAGGTTCGCGATGCGCGTGAGGACGAGCGCTTCAAAGACAACCCGTTGGTTGTGGGTGATCCGAACATCAGGTTTTATGCGGGCCAGCCCTTGTGTACCTCAGACGGATTTGCACTCGGTACTCTCTGTGTAATCGATAGTCGGCCAAAATCACTAACATCCTCACAGCGTGAAACACTGTCGCATCTGGCTAACCTGGTGATGGCACTTTTCGAGGAGAAAATTAATTCACCAACAGTAGTTATCGGACGCGCAATCGAGGAAAATTTGCCAAATGGTGTGTTAATTACGGATGCCGCAGATCCGGCTAACCCGATTACTTTTTGTAACGTCGGGTTTGAAAGAATGACAGGCTATAGTTTAAGTGAAATAAAGGGGAAAAATTGCAGATTTCTGCAAGGGCAGGGCACCGATAAAAACACACTGCAGGCTATAAGGAAAGCGCTTGATGAGGGAGAGGCTTTCAGCACGGTTTTGAAAAACTACCGTAAGGATGGTTCAGAGTTCTGGAACGAATTGACACTGACCCCGGTGGTAGGCAGCGCTGGAAGTCCAACACACTATATCGGGTTCCAGGACGATGTGACAAGAAGGATTGATGCACAATTGGCCCTGGAGCATGGCAATGAGGTTTTGCAAAAGTCGCTTAGCCTTCACGATGAGGTTGGACGTAAGCTGGCAGAGTCGAACAAAGCGTTGAAGAAAGAAATTCAGCAGAGAAAAAAAAGTGAATTGCAATCCTTAAAGCTTCAGGACGAGTTGGTGCATATAGGACGCTTATCAACTATGGGGGAGATGGCCACCGGTTTGGCGCACGAGTTAAATCAACCATTGCTCGCGGTATCTCAAAGTGCAGATACTGCCTTACTGGTTGCGATGGAAAGCACCAATAGTGATCCGGAACTGATTGAATGCCTTCGGGACATTCAAACAGAAACACAGCGCGCGGGTGAAATTATACGGGCGCTTCGACAATTCATTAGCCGGGATGTTTCAAACCGGTGTGCTGTGAATATAAATAATCTGGTAGAGCAAACTGCACGCCTGATAGAAAGCGACGCCCGCATACACAATATTGATCTTCGATTGGTCAGGGGTGATATCTCAAACGCATTTGCTGATCGTGTGCAGATTGCCCAGGTGCTGGTTAACCTATTGCGCAACAGTGTAGATGCAATATCAAGTATGCAGGTAGACAATAAGGAACAATCCAATTCGGTAACGATAGAAACCAGTATGGTAGCAGGAGTCATATTAGTGACCGTTACTGATACCGGACCGGGCTTTAAATCAGGTATTGAGCCGTTCAAGGCGTTCGAAACCAGTAAAGATAACGGTTTGGGTATAGGGCTTTCGATAAGCCGTTCCATCATTGAGTCACATCAAGGGCGACTATGGCTGGACAACAACATTTCTTCTGGTTGTAGAATGCAATTAACGTTACCGGTGGCCACAAATGCAGTAGCAGACTGTGGTTGATACAAGGTCAGGCGCTTGCCCGAAAAACCAACGTGCACTTGGAGGAGTAAATTGGTATGGTTGGATCATGCGTTGGTTTTGACAAATTTTATGCCTTACGGCCCGAGCTATCAGAATAAAAAAATGTAGAAGTAGACTGAGTATAAATAGCTCAGGTGACGGCCAGCTTGATTCGACTCCCCTGTTTAAAGACGTTTTAAGCCTTTGAGACATCAAATCAGACGGTATGTGATGTAGGCTTATATTTCAGTTGTGACATAATCGAGGCGCATGGGGTAAGGTCGTGTTGGAATATTTATTTCCGCATGGACTGGATTCACCCCTATGGCCTGCAGGTGAGAGTTGTTTTTGTTGTTAGTGAATATGTAGTTGTAGTTAAGCACTCTAGCTAATCGCGTCAGGCGGTTTTCCAGTACAGAAGTACTTATCTAATAAACTACCCGGAGGTGCTGTGATTGCAGATTTAGTTTGTCCAGATTTAATGCCTTGCGCCGATGAGATGGTTGTAAACAGTGTACTTGCCAGCGGAATAAGAAGATGCTAACGCACAAGCCTGTCGTGTTTCTCGTTGATGATGATCCTGCGATCCTTAAAGCCCTGCCGCGGGCACTTAAGCGACATGGTCTGGATGTGCAGGCCTTTGAATCGGCAAGAGAGTTTCTGGAGGTCTACGACAAGGAGCCGGGTTGCCTGATCCTTGATTTAAGCATGCCGGACATGACCGGGCTGGAGCTTCAGCGGGAACTCATCAGGCTGGAGATAGAAATACCCATTATTTTTATAACCGGTCACGGTGGCGTTTCTGAGTCAGTACAAGCGCTGAGGGCGGGGGCTATTGATTTTCTGGAAAAACCATTTTTACCCGAAGTTCTATTGCAACGTATCGACGAGGCAATTACTCAGGATCTGAAGGTTCGTACACACAGTTTGCAGCAGGATAAAATTCGCAGCCGATTTGCACGACTGACCGAGCGTGAGCGCGATGTCTTTCGTTTGTTGGTCGCAGGCCGGGAAATTCCTTCAAGTAAAGAGATGGCACGTACGCTTGGAATCAGTCATCGGACAGTTGAGCATCATCGATCCCGAATGCTTGAAAAAACAAAAACTAAATCCGTGTCTGAGTTGCGAGCACTGGCGAAAGAGGTCGGGGTCGAGGCCGACGGTACTGAATAGCCCCATCTTAAGTGGGCGTTTGCTGAGGGGGCTCGTGTCGCCGTCTCATGTCGCCGTCTCATGGGTAATAGGTGGAGCACATAAGTATTCAGGCGGATATTAGAATCTGTAGGGAAGCGGTAGCATGGCCGATCGTTAAAAGCAGGCAGTTTCTTGACCCAGAGTTACCCCACAGAATATTCTGCAATGCTGTACGCGGTTGTCGACAATGTGATAGCGGATGAATTTCGTTTCGGGGTCAGAACTGAAAACTGGGTTTCTGCTCTTGCCAATGAACTTTCAACTCCGGATGTACTTAAGGATCTGGGGGACGATCATTACCTTATCCAGTTGACGTCGACTATTGAGCGTGAGGCGATGAAGATTGCCAGACTAATGCGCTCTGCGTTTCAGCAATCACTGAGTCCTCGTAACCAAAGTAGCTTGTCAATCGGAGTGGTTCTCTTTGATACTCTCGATGCTAATCCGGCGATTTTTCTGGATGAGGCCAAAAAGCTGGCTTTAAGTGGTGGCTCTGTCCGACAGAACAAGATTAGCTTTAAAGACTGTCGAACGCCGGTGAAGTGATCTTCTTTGATAAAGGCAGTGTCTGCGTAGCGAGAACGTGCCATGGCGGGTCGCTTTTACGATCATTTGAGGCGCATAGTTATTCAATTGTCCCGAAAATGATCGATGATTACCACCGGCCTGGGCGCACCGTCAGTGCGCGTTCGCAGTAGCAGAGGTTCTGTCGAGACACTCCCAGGGTCAGGATTTTTCAGGTAGCGCCGTCGCTACAGCAGTTATTAGCAGTTACTTGTTAACTCCGGTAGTGAATTAATCGACTATGGTTTCTTTATATCGAAAGCAACTTGTCTGATGGTCGTTAACCATGCCGATACCCTGCATGTACGCGTAGCAAATTGTGCTGCCGATAAATTTAAACCCGCGTTTTTTTAAATCCTTGCTCATTGCAACGCTTTCCGGTGTTTGTGAGGGTACCTCTTTCATGCTGCGTCTGCGATTTACCCTTGGCTTGCCGTCTACAAATTGCCAGATGTAATCGGAAAAGCTGCCAAATTCTTTTTGTACCTTTAAAAATGCTATCGCGTTTGTTCTGACAGAAAACACTTTTAGCCGATTGCGGATAATACCCGGATCCAGCAAGGCCTTTTCCAGTTTGGCATCGCTGAATTTCGATAACTTTTTAGCGTCAAAGTTGGCAAACAGCTTTTTATAGTGTGCTCTCTTTTGCAGAACAACATGCCAGCTAACGCCAGCTTGTGCCCCTTCAAGGATCAGCATCTCAAACAACAGACGGTCATCATAGACCGGCACACCCCACTCTGTGTCGTGATAATGCATATCGATATCGCTGCTCTCGCACCAGCTGCAGCGTTTCAATTTTTTTTCGGCCATGGGTCAAATGTCAGGTTGTTGATGAGATGCAGCTGCCTGTAAAAATGCGCTGATCAAAGGATGTGGAAGATTTTCCAATGCTGTGCGTTCGGGCTGAAAGGCCACGCCAATGTAAAACGGGTGGTCTTTGAGCTCTATGGCTCTGGGCTGTTGATTCTTATCTGCGCCGCTTATGTGCAGATCGGTGTTGGCAAAGATATTTTCAAAATCCTTGTTCAGACCAAAGTTGCAGTGGTATTTTTCGTTTGTTGACCGGGCCTTATAGTGGCGCGCAATCAATGAAGCCGGCTCAAAATCTATTTGATCTGTCACCTCTACCATGGAGCACGATAGCGGTGCTATTAAGGGCATTTCTGCATCTGGTGTGATTTCGGCGTTGGCGGCCCGGGTTAATCCGAGTACATTGTGTGCAAATTCTAACACCATGTGTTGATAGCCACCGCAGGTGCCTAAAAACGGAATGCCTTGTGTGCGGCCCTTGTTGATTGCGAATAACGCGCCGCCCGTGTCAAGGTAGGGGCTTGCGGGTACGCACCAAAGCCCGTTGTATACCGGTGCATCCGGGGCACTGAGTCTGTCCTGTACTTCGGTTGTCTCAAGCCATTGGTGACCGACGTTAAGCTGTAGTGCTTGTGCTGCGATTTGCAGTGCGATAGGAATTGCGCGATGTGCCGTGACATCTGCTTGTTGATCACCGATCAGACCTATAAGTATTTCCTGAGTCACGACATTTCCTCTGATTACTGTGGACAGCCTGTCGGCGTATTGATTCTATTGCTCAGTGGAGGCTGGCCGGGTCTTGTTTTTCCTGCACTAAAATCCAGGGTGCGGCAACGACGCACCAAAAGAGCGGTTCGCGTTTTGTCCAGTCCCGTGCGTCGTCATCACTGGCGCGCCTGATGGTTCCCTCTTTCAGCCATGATTCGATTTGTTCTTTGTTATCGGTAGCCATCGTATGTGCGACACCAACCAGGTCCATACCGGTGTCGACGTGTATCAGTACACCGCGTGCGAAGTGTTTTGTCAATTCGCTCCACTCAATGGGTGCTGTCTCATTGTTGAGTTTGACTATCAGTTCTTCAGGTGCTGGATTGTCTTTTTTCTGATTCAATTTTGTTTGTCGCTCGATTTTTTAAAAGACTATCGCAATTTGTGGTCGGGGTAAATTTCGATTACTGGATGCTCGTTCTTATTTCCAGCGAATCGGCTACTCGAGGTGTCTGGTGTTGCCGGGGTGTGCTCATACTGACAGTGTGTTGTCGCGAACTTGTGTACGCCTATCGATTGCGCTTCAGCTTGTTGATTTCTGCGATAGCAGTTTGCAGCTGCCTGTCAGGGGCCTCAATCAGAGCCTTTGCCTTGTGTGGATGTTTTTTACGAACACCTTCCTCAAGCAGCGTGCGCTGAAAATTGCGGGCATTTTGTTTGATGTTTAAAGAGCCGGTGCGTTTGAACATGAAATCTGCGGCTGTTTCAACGTAAATATCCGGAACAATACCGGCACTATGTATAATCCGGTGGTCCGGTGTGCCAAAAACCGCGATGGTCGTACGTATAGCACCGCCTAATGGTTCTTTTAGATTGAACACTCTTTGTACCAGCCCTTTACCGAAGGTGGGGCTGCCAATGATGATGCCGCGCTCGTAGGCTTGCAGAGCGCCGGCAACTATCTCCGAGGAAGACATGCTGTCGCCATTGACCAATACTGCAAGTGGCAGATCGGTGATGTGCTCGCCGTGTCTTGGCAGCTGTTTTATCGTCCCGGCTTTATTCCTTTCACAATAGATGTATTTCTCATTGCTGAACATGGAAACGACAGCCCGCGCTGCACGGGTTGAGCCACCGGGATTGTTGCGCAAATCCAGAATCAGTCCGGTTACGTTCTTTTTCAATAATTCGTTTAGCAGGGCCAGAACGCGTTTATGTGTCTTGCCGCCAAACCGACTGATTTGTATATAGCCGATATCATTTTCAATAACTTCAGATCTGGCGTAATGTAAATCCACCGCTGAGCGTGTAGCGACAACGCTATGGGTTGCATTGTCACGTTGTACTTTCAGCCGGACTATAGTGTCAGCTGGTCCTTTTAGTATTTCAATGATGTTGCGGTTGTTGAGTCCTTTGAGGTCCCGGCCATTGGCTTCAATGAGTTTATCACCGGGTAGTAAATCACTACTTTCCAGTGGCCCGTTGACAAGAGGGCCGATCACTAGCGGGTAGTTATCTGTGACGGTTCGAAATTTAAGGCCAATGCCCTCGTAGCTGCCGGATCGGCGCTCGCTGTATTTTCTTAGTGCGTCGGGCGAAATATAGTTTGCGTATTGATCGTTGTATGTGTCAATGGTTTCAGAGATCAGGGAACGCATTAACTCGATGCGTTTTTCGGCTATTCTGACGCCTGAATCAGACGTTGAGGGTTCAAGCTCTGCAGCCGCCGCCTCACTTAGCGTGTTGAATCTAAGAATAACTTCGGTTTTATTTTCAGGTGTTATGTCGCTGAAAATATCGAGCTGGGTTTTCTCGATGATAGACAGGGCACGTTTAAATTCTGCTTCGGGTGAAACTTCTGTGGCGCTATAAGCTGAACCGGACAACGTCAGTCCGATGCAGATAGTAGTGAGTAGACCTGGCAGATTTGCCATCAATGTTACCGATAGTTTTAACATGTGATCGGTGCAATAGGCTTGCCGATGTCACGGTCGGGCAAGCCCGGGCAGGCTCTGGTCACAATCACTCACTGGTGACTGGAAATGCGGTTTAAGCAGCTACAGGTGCAATAGTCGGGGTTTGTCACTGCGCACTATCTTGTACGAGGCGGCCTCGTAGAGATTTTGTTCGTTGAGGTTTTCTACTTTGCGACTGAGTGCCAGGCCCATTTTGTCCAGTAGCGCTGCCGTTTGGAACTGGTGGTTGTCTATATGCTGACCGTGTGAACTGTCTCGTGGCACCAGAATGGGTTTTTTACCCATTCTGAGCGATGTCAGTGCCGTGCCGGTTCCGGCGTGGGCAATAACGACATCGGCTTCTCGCATTGCCTGCTCAAGCTCGTGGGCAGGTACAACCTCTTTGCCGTCTATATTCAGGTCACTGACATCAGTCGATCCTGTTTGCCATAACACCGAATCAGCGTCTTTGAGATAAGTAGCCAGACGCACAAAGAATTCCCGGAAGCTATAGTCTTCCATGGTGCCGACTGACACAACTGCACGGCGGATTTTTTTTGGCGGATTGTCCAGTTTTACCGTTTCGAAACCATCGAACACCGAGCCGAGATAAGACCATTGCTCGTCTGCCCATACCTCGTGTTGGTTATAGAATTTGATTCCTGGCATGCGACTTAGTGCTTTGCCGGTCACAGAGGGGCCTTCAACACGTGTAGCCGATTCTATGTAGTGGGTGGGTATTCCTCTGACTGCGCTGTATGGCAGATAGGCCAGCGCAATCGCCGAGCCTGTGCTTATGACTGTGTCGACATTATATTTTCTGATCAGTTTAAATGCCTGCGGTACATTTCTCAGAACTGAAACCAGGCCTCGGGGTTTTATATAGGGCACGTATTCAACACGTTGGCCCTGCAGCATTGAACGAGTTTGCGGAGAGTCAAAGGTCACCCAGACGCATTCCGGGTTCACGCCCTGAATGCGCGGCCACAGTTCAGCAAGCTGAGTGAAGTGTCCACCGCTTGACGCTATTAGCATAGTCGTCATGAGTTTGATCCGGTCTGGAGCGTTGGCATAAAGTTGGCGCTAGCGATCAGGACGGAGGGTGTTGTTGCAAGGGTGAAAATTCAAGCGTGTTTACTCTGGTGCGTGCGTTTATTTATGTGAATCATCCGTGCGCAACTTCAAGAATCATCTTGTGTTGTCTGCCAACTGATAAATCCGCCGACTGTTTTATGCGCTTAGCTAATAATATTGTGAGCCAACTTCGCGCCAAATCGTATTATCCTACAAAAAGTGCTGCTGGACATACATGCTTTCCGTGCTGAAATTAGCTGTGGTGCGAAAGTGAGTGATAAAGACTGTAAGCTAGTGAATTACAGGGATAAATTCCCGTCGCTGTGTTTTTTGGTGTTTCAGTTGAGGGTCTGTAATGTCGCTTTTATGGTGCCGCCGTCAACTTTAAAGGTATCTGCGGTGTTTATTAACTGACTAATCGTTTCATCATCAATATCAATACCGTTTGTTTTTCTGTCTGCGGTGTTTCTCAATTCCGGTTCACCGGGCATTAGTACTTCATCCTGATTATTGGCAGGTCGACCCTTTTTAATAGAACTATAGTACTCCATGACTCTCGCCTCTATCTCCTGTTGTTGATCGAAACCTTGCGGGTTGACAATAATCGAGAACATATTGTTAAACACCCCCCGCGGAATATGATTACCGGTAGCAACCGTTTCGTTACCCGCCAGCGCACCTGCTAATAGTTCGACAAAAATGCCAAGTCCTGAGCCTTTGTGAGCGCCAAAAGCGGTTAATGCTCCTTCTCGAAGGGACCATATCGGAGTGGGGTCATCAGTGCTGTTACCGTCGACGTCCAGTACCCAGCCGTGTGGAACTTTTTCGCCTTTGTTGTGCGCCACTCTCACTTTGCCCAGAGCGACTGTACTGGTGGCCATGTCGAGCAAAGGTGTGGCTTTTCCGCCTACCGGGATACCAATGCTAATCGGGTTGGTTGAAAAACCCGGATCCCTGCTGCCATAAGGTGCCACTACCGGCGCGTGTCCCCAGACGTTGACAAAATGAATCGACATAAAGCCTTTCTGTGCACAGTATTCGGAGTAGTTGCCAACCCGTGAGACATGACCGGAGTTGCGCAACCCCAGTACGGCGACGTTGTGTTCGCCGATAGCTTCCATCGCATGGTCGAGTGCAAGCAACGCCATGCGGTGTCCGAAACCGCGTTTGGCATCGACAATTCGAATGGCGCCGGCCGCGGGCAGAAACTCCGGGGTCTGATTGGGGATCAGGTTGCCATCCTCGACCTGCTGACCATACATCGGTAACATGCCGATGCCGTGAGAGTCATGGCCAGTCAGATTTGCTCTGATCAGGTGGTCTGCGACTATAGATGATTCGTTATCATCGCAGCCGAATCCGCCAAGAATGGATCTTGCTACAGTCTCCAGGCTATCCGCTGAATATTTCATGACGCTTATGCTCGTTGAGTTTGTTCTAGTGTAGCGTGAGGAGTGTATTGTTAAAATGGCTTCCGCACGGCTATTTTGAGTAGGGTTGTCCTCAATGCAATGGAGTGCGGCGAAAATATAGGATAATCTTGAACAAACGGGTGTAAAGAGAGCAGTTTTGCGTCCCGGTATAGTTAAACTAACCGTTTGAAATCAATGTGCTAGTCGGTCCGGTGCAGGATAATTTAACTGCACTGTGCTATTCGCATCAACACTAAACAAGCTTAGAGTTAATAATGTTTCACTGTCTCGTGCGCTGGGTAGGTATTTTACAAAATAGTAAACCGGCTACACTGGTGAGTCAGCGGTCCGGCTATCCATTGGCTCACCGCAACGACCGAAGTCGGGGATTTCTATCGTGTTAAAGAAAATCGATACAATGGCTCTGTCTTTTATGCTCTGGATGACAAGGTTGGCAGAGTTAACTGATTGATGCAGGGTTTAAAAATACAGCGTCCCGCAGTAACGGGACCCGTTAGCAATTGTGCCGGCCGGTGGATGCTGCGTTGCAATAATTGCTTTCGGGGGGGCCGTACGCGGTTATACATTATCAACAGCCACATCATAGGTATAAGTGACCCGGACTATGGTTCTAATGGACCAGAGTAATCAACTCAACGTGCTGGATGTTGGCTTTTTGAGCATCTCTATGGATGATGCCCTGAGTCTGGTGTCCGGTGTCGTCAAGGCGGACGGCAAAGAGTGTGTATCGTTCATCAATGCAGATTGTCTGAACATTAGCTCTGGCGATCACGAGTATCGCTCAATACTGAATTCCCAACGCATTGTGCTGCCAGATGGTGCGGGGATGAATATAGCCTGTCGTATGATTGGCAAACGTCTTAAAGCAAACCTCAATGGCACCGATTTACTGCCAGAGCTTTGCGAAATATCTAAAAAGAATGATTTCACGCTTTTTTTGCTTGGGGCTGCGCCCGGTGTTGCAGGCCGCATGAAGAAAAATCTCGAGGCCAGCTATCCCGGGTTGAATGTAGTTGGCGAGCAGCATGGATACTTTGATCACGACAGCGAAAGTGCTGATGTTATCGCGAAGATAAATTCAGTAAAGCCGAATATTTTGTTGGTGGCTTTCGGTGCCCCGCGTCAGGAAAAATGGATTCATCGTCACCAGCATGAAATCGACAGCAACTTGTTGATCGGGGTGGGCGGGTTGTTTGATTTTTATTCAGGGGATAAGAAACGCGCCCCGATGTGGATGCGCAATGGCGGTATAGAGTGGTTGTATCGGCTGTATCTTGAGCCTGGCCGATTGTGGCGTCGCTATATAATTGGTAATCCTTTATTTGTGTACCGGATTTTGAAGTGGAAGAAAAAACAGAGCCAGGCCTAGCGCCGCTGGCCGGTTAACGGTTCGGATTAACGCCGTTCTTCATAGTTTGATGTAGTCACCCCCCGATTTTTTCAACGCCGATTGCCAACTGTTCTCTCTGAATCTGGTTTAAATGGGCGGCGCCCGGGCCTGCGGCTTATTGCCGCAATGCCCGGTAAAACTCTTACTTGCGGGAGGGATTTAATTTCAGGTTTTAAGCCGGCGCACCCAATGCAAGTGCACGTTCACGAGAACCGGCCAGACTGGCCGGGTCGTTTATCGGTGAGGTTTGTTCTGCCGCCTGCAGATCTTTGTAATCCGCAATGCTTTCCGGCCAGCCGGCTGTGTGGCGTTGAAGAAGCTTGCATATGCCTTGTATATGCGTGTCACGGTTATTCAGTGCTTCGATGTAATGGAATTGCTCACCACCGGCGTGCATAAAAATTTCGCGGTTCTCCACGTTTATCTCTTCTATCGTTTCCAGACAATCGGCGGAAAAGCCCGGGCAAATCAAGTCAATACTTTTGATCCCTTTGGATGGCAGAGTCTCCAGTGTCTTATCGCAATATGGCTGTAACCAGGGCTCTCTGCCAAAGCGCGACTGGAATACCACCTGATACTGATCGGCGCTCAGGGACAGCTTTTCAGCCAGCAATCTGGCAGTTGCCTGACATTGGCAAAAGTAGGGGTCGCCGGCGCTGCGGTAGCGCTGTGGAATTCCATGAAAAGACATCACCAGTTGCTGCGCCTGACCGTTTGCCTGCCAGCTTTCTCTAACAGAATCTGCCAGTGCGTCAATATAGCTCGGGTCATCGAAATATTGATTGATAAAACGAATCTCGGGGATCCAGCGGAATTTCTTAAGCTGGTTCGTTACCTCATCGAACACAGAAGCGACGGTTGAGCCGGAGTACTGAGGGTATAGAGGCAGTACCACCAGTCTTCTTACCCTGGCCTCACGCATCTGTGTTAAGGCGGATTCTATCGAAGGATTTCCATAACGCATGGCAAGTGCCACGTGCGGCTTGCCTTTGAAGTATTCGGGGGCGATCTGCTGAATGGCGTGTGCCTGTTTTTTTCCGATACTCAGTAGAGGTGAGCCCGTTTGCTCATCCCAGACCGTTTTATAGGCCTCTGCAGTGCGGGAAGGTCTGATTCTTAAAATGACTCCGTTAAGAATTAACCACCATAATGGTCTGGCAACCTCAACCACTCTCGGGTCACTTAAAAATTGTTTAAGATAGCGTCTCACTGACGGCACACTGGTGTCGTCGGGGGTTCCTAAGTTAACCAGCAGAATGCCCAGTGTCGAATCTGAACCGTGTTGATAATCCGGTTCGCCAATATATTTCATGGGGGGTCCGTAAGCTTAAAATTGTTATTCGGGAGCTGAAGACTGTCTCGTGCGATAGTGACTGACGACAGTATTCAAGAGGTCGGTTTATTGACGCCTCAAAAGTCACACTGTGGTGAATTGTACAATTACTTTGCCGCTGACAATTGATTTTGCGGCTAATCTGCAAGGAAAAGCTAGGTTATTCCAATGCTATTTTGAATCGAACATAGGAATAATGGTGTATCAGAAATAAATCAGTTGTTAAGCGCGTGGCTACTTATACACATTCCCGATTCGAGCGCTTTATTGTTTATCTGATGTTGAAACGAAAATCAACACCTAAACGAAAAAAATACTTAAGTTACTGAATTGAATAAATATATTTTCTGTGCAGGGTTTTGCTGCTTGATAGAGCAAGGTTGTCGCTGGTCGTTGCGGTCAGATATTCCCAAGGCACTTTTCCACAGAGTTATCCACAGGTATAGTCCGATTGTGCTGATAGAGCCGGCTCGATTTCTGTGATTGCAGCAGAAAAAAACAACACCATCGCCATAAAAGTGGCAATTGCGGTGCCTCTGTCTCGGGTTTTTGACTATTTGCCTGGCGAAGATCCTGATTGCTATCGGCCCGGCTCGAGGGTGCTTGTGCCGTTCGGGCGCGGCAGTAAGGTAGGTATTGTACTCGGGTCAGGTGAGCCGAGCGTTGATATTTCCAGGCTAAAGCCTGTCAAGGCACTGTTGGATGTCGAGCCCTTGCTGTCGCCGGACATCGTATCACTGGTTGAATGGGCCAGCCGCTATTACCATTGTCCGATAGGCGAGGCATTTTCTGCAGCGCTTCCGGTATTGCTGCGCAAGCCGGGTGTCTCTCAACCAAAGCCACCTCTGAGTTATAAGATTACTCAGGCGGGTATTAATCTTGATATTGACTCGTTAGCTCGAGCACCGGTGCAGTCGCAACTGCTGCAGTTTATAAGAGACAGCAAATCATCAGTTACCGGTGGCGAGTGTCGACTGTTTGATGCACGCTGGTCGGCACCGATGAAGCAGCTTATTGCCAAGGGTCTTGTCGAGACAACCGCACAGGCATATCCGCTGGAAAAACCCCGGCCCGTGTTTGCCTTAAACGATGAACAGCAAGCGGCTGCCACCGCCATAAATAACAAGCTTAATGTGTTTTATCCCAGTCTCTTATATGGCGTGACTGGCAGTGGCAAAACCGAAGTCTATATAGATGTAGCACGCCGCGTTATCGCAAGTGGTAAGCAGGTATTGGTGCTGTTGCCGGAGATTGGTCTGACACCACAGTTACTGTCGCGCGTCAGGTCAGCGCTGGCCTGCCGGGTAGAGGTGCTGCATTCCGGTCTTAATGATACAGAAAGACTGCTTGCCTGGCAGGCGGCGGTGTCCGGGGAGGCGAGTGTGGTTATCGGTACTCGCTCTGCTGTGTTTACACCCATGCCGAAGTTAGGCTTTATTGTCGTTGATGAAGAACACGACGGTTCTCTAAAACAGCAGGATGGTTTTCGATACCACGCCAGAGATCTTGCCATGGTGCGTGCGCGTAAGGCTCAAATCCCTATTGTTCTAGGCTCAGCGACACCAGCCCTTGAAACACTGCATAACACCGATCGCGGTTTGCTGGAGCTTCACAAAATAGAAAACCGCGCGGGCGTTGCGATTGATCCGGTCATGACTCTGGTGGACAGTCGCGGTGGTGAAATTGAAAATGGATTGTCGCGAAGGCTGTTGGCAGGAATGGAAGAGGTACTGGCGCGCGGTGAGCAAGTCATTGTGTTTATCAATCGACGCGGGTATGCACCGGTGTTGATGTGTGAAGAGTGCGGCACTATGGCCGACTGTAATAACTGTGATGCGCATATGACAGTGCATGTGCGCTCAGGTCGTTTGAGGTGTCACCATTGCGGTGCTGAAAACAGAATTCCCTCGACGTGTAGTGCATGTGAGGCGCAGGCTGATAAATTAATTCGAGTAGGCTCCGGCACTGAGCGTATCGATGAGTTTCTATCGGAAAAATTCCCGGACTATAAAGTGTTGCGCATTGACCGTGACAGCACCAGTCGCAAAGGTGAATTGCAAAGACACTTAATGATGGCTGCAAGTGGCGAGGCGCAAATTCTGGTGGGTACTCAAATGCTTGCCAAGGGACATGATTTTCCAAACGTAACGTTAGTCGGCATTGTTGACGCAGATCGTGGTTTGTTTGGTGCGGATTTTCGATCAGTTGAGCAAATGGGACAACTTATCGTGCAGGTGGCAGGCCGCGCGGGGCGTGCCGAAAAACGTGGCGCAGTTATGGTGCAAAGCCGCAACCCCGAGCACCCGTTGCTGGATAAGCTACTGGCAGAGGGCTATGGGTCCTTTGCAAAATATCTTTTGGAAGAGAGGCGGCAAACCGCGTGGCCACCCTTTGTGCATATAGCGCTGCTTCGCGCGGAGGCAGAGCCACCGGGTGTGGCGCGCAATTATCTGGATGAAGTGCGTCGCATGGCCGGGTCAGAAGATATCAATCCTCAGTCAGCGGTGATGGTTCTGGGGCCGGCGCATGCTCCGATGGAGCGACTGGCGGGGCGTTACAGGGCGCAATTGCTTTTTGTTTGTTCACAGAGAAAGCCCCTGCATCAGCTACTTTCCTGGTTAAGAGTCGCTTTAGAGCAATTGCCGTCTTCTCGAAAGGTGCGTTGGTCTCTTGACGTTGATCCACACGATATGTTGTAGCTTTGCTAAAGCAAACACCATATATGGTGGTTATGAGATGCAGTTAACGATTGAGTTCGAAGATATAATTGAATTTAATTCCGCCAGCCCTTCCGTTGCCAAACCTCAGGCGTTAGAATAAGAAACGCCCGTAAATGTTTGACCTATAATAAAATAAATTATTGTTTCGGAGCGGCTAAGCTCAGCAAGAAGCACGGTCAACAGGTCGTTGGGACGCAGATGTTGTAAACCTTGTACAGAATTTAGACATGTGTAACATAAACGGTACAATTGCTGCGGCAGAACTGAATACGACTCACTGGCGGTACGGCAGATTTGAAACATGGCGATGATTAACACTAGCGATCATTTGAAGAAGGTAATGGATAGTTCCGGCAGACCAAAAATAAATTTAAGTGACTGTCGCTCGTATCCGGGTGTGCTGCTTGATATGCAAAGCAAAATAAAATGGGGTCGCCAGACGGGTGCGAGCCACGGCTGGATGCTGTTGACTATCGGAATTATGGTCGGATTTGTTCTGGGCTTTGTGCTGTTCTTATCGCGACTGCCGGAAGAGCAATACACACTGGTCGAAACAGAACGTACTGTCGAAAGTTATGAAACGGCCGATCCATCACAGTTTGGGTTTTATGACAATCTTCCAGGGGTACGCGACGCGGTGCCTAATGTTGCTGCAGATCAAATGCCGGCCTTTAGCAGAAGTGAGCGCACCGGTCGTTATGGCGCTGCCGCGGATCAACGTCCGTCAGCAGTTCAGGTGGCCGAAGAACTCAATTCCACCGGAGGAGTGCAGCCTCTTGAAGTAGCCGCTGTCGGTACCTCAACACTAAGCCCGGTCGTTACTAACGCACTAGCCAGACAGCAAAGTGATCAGATGCGCACTATTCAGCAGTCATCGATAGTTAAAAAAATCCCCAATACCCCAACCACCTTCTACTACCTGCAGGCCGGAGCTTTTATCAATAACGGTGATGCAAACCGTATGAAAAACAAACTGGTTCAATCGGGAATGGATGCGTTTATTCGCACAATTCCTAAAGATGGCAAACAGTTGCACCGAGTTAGAATCGGCCCTTTTTATGATGCCAAAAGTTTGCGTGACGCGCAGAGCAGGCTAGCGCAAAGTGGCATGGGTTACCTTGTAATTAAAGTGCAGAGTTAGCTCTCTTTTAATTAGATTATATTAATTGAATTAACTGCCCCGGGCTTTCCCGCCGGTGGCGTTGCTTTATTTCAGGATCAAAGAATCATCGCAGCGGACTGACCTGGTAGCCTGTTACACTAGGTGGCCTGACTATAAAATAGTGTTCTTATCGTGTCGATAGACCTTAATTCAATTCACCGGGATATCGATAAGTGTATGCGTGCCGAGCAGCATGGTTTACGGCGGCAGTTACGAAATCTCTCCGGCACCGGGCCGCGCGGCAGAAAAAAGAAAGGCACTTCCGGAAATACACCCGGAGACAACAGCACAACGCCTGTCGAAATTGATGCGCAGAAGCTCGAGCAGCTCAAACAAAAAGTAGCACTTGCAAAGGCACGTCGCAACACACGTGTTAGTCGCATACCTGAGACAAACTACCCTGAAGACCTTCCAATTGTTGCGCATCGCGACAAGATCATTGAAACGATTAAAAACAATCCGGTTACCATAATTTGCGGTGAAACGGGGTCCGGTAAAACCACCCAGATACCCAAAATGTGTCTGGATGCCGGGTTGGGACGTGACGGCTTTATTGGTCACACGCAACCACGTCGCATCGCAGCACGCAGTGTTTCTGATCGAATTGCATCGGAACTGAAAACCGAGCTGGGTGGGGCTGTGGGGTATAAGGTCCGGTTTAGTGACAAGTTATCAAACGATTCTTACATCAAGCTGATGACCGATGGGATATTACTTGCTGAGATTCAATCAGATCCTTGGCTGAATCAGTATGACACTATCATTGTTGATGAAGCACATGAGCGCTCTCTTAATATCGACTTCATACTTGGCTATTTAAAAAGCCTGCTGGTGAAACGCCGTGATCTGAAGGTAATTATTACCTCGGCAACTATTGATCCGGATACCTTCTCCAGACATTTTAATGATGCTCCTATCGTGCTGGCGGAGGGGCGCAGTTATCCGGTTGAGGTGCGTTATCGACCATGGCAGGAGGATGAAAACGATGATCGTGATCAGCCACAGGCGATCTTTGATGCCTGCGATGAGCTTGCCAGTCTTGGCGGTGGCGACATACTTGTTTTTCTGCCGGGTGAGCGCGATATTCGTGAAACGGCCGATGTGATCAGCAAGGCGTCGGCGTCGAGTCGATTGTTGAGGGGGGTTGAAGTTCTGCCAATGCTGGCGCGTTTGTCCGCTTCAGAACAGGCAAAGATATTTGCAAGGCATAGTGGTCGACGCATTGTGCTGGCGACCAATGTGGCGGAAACCTCTCTGACTGTGCCGGGGATTCGCTATGTAGTGGATGCCGGACTTGCTCGTATGTCTCGTTATAGCGTGCGCAGCAAAGTCCAGCGGCTGCCAATTGAAAGAGTCTCGCAAGCGTCAGCTAATCAACGCAAAGGTCGTTGTGGACGCGAAGCGCCTGGTGTGTGTATCAGGCTTTATAGCGAAGATGACTTTGATCAGCGCGATGAATTTACCGAGCCTGAAATACTCAGGACCAACCTTGCGTCTGTTATTTTGCAAATGGAAGTGTCCAGACTGGGACAGATGGAAGATTTCCCGTTTGTGCAGGCCCCTGATGGACGGCAGATTAATGATGGCTACCAATTACTGCTTGAGCTAGGCGCGGTAGGTAATAACCGCAAGTTAACGGATCTCGGTCGCAAGTTGGCGAGGCTGCCTATTGATCCGCGGCTCGCCCGTATGTTGTTGGAGGCACAAAGCGAAGGAAGTGTCGCGCAGGTCCTGACCATAGTCAGTATGTTATCTGTGCAGGATCCGCGTGAAAGACCCATGGCAAAACAGCAGGCAGCGGATGAATTACACGCTGAGTTCAATGACGCCAGATCAGACTTTATGGCGATACTGAATATGTGGGAGTTTTGTCGGGTTCAAAATGAGCGCCTTTCCGGAAATCAGTTTCGCAAAATGTGTGGGCAGCGTTTTCTGGCTTATATGCGTGTGCGTGAATGGCGCGATATCAGAAAACAGCTGCAGCAGGTGTTGCGGGAAATGAAAATAGTAGAAAACACTACCGAGGCAAAGTACGACGCAATACATCGGGCGTTACTTGCAGGTTTGCTTGGTAATGTTGCTATTAAGGATGACCGCAACAACTACCTGGGTACTCGTAACCGCAAGTTGATGTTGTTTCCCGGTTCCGGTGTTTTCGGTAAAGGGTCAAAATGGATTATGGCTGCCGAGGTTAGCGAGACCACCCGACTCTATGCCCGCACTGTTGCCAGTATCGAGCCCGAGTGGATTGAAAAGACAGGAGGGCTGTTATTAAAGCATAGCTACTCGGGTGCTTCATGGCATCGTAAACGTGCGCAGGTAGGTGCTAACCGCAAGTCTACTCTGTACGGTTTGGTTGTCATAGAAAAAAAGCGCGTTAACTATGGACCGATAAACCCGTCTGAATCCAGAGAGATATTTATTCGCGACGGCCTGGTCGAAGGACACTACAACACACAGTCGGAGTTTTATCATCACAATTTAAAGCTAATTGATGAGGTGGTGACTCTCGAAGAAAAAAGCCGTCGCAGAGATATACTGGTTGATCCGGAAGAGCTGTATCGTTTTTATGAAAGGATAATTCCCGAGGGTATATATTCAGGACCGTTGTTTGAAAAGTGGCGGGCAGAGTATGAAAAGGAAAACCCGCGCGGCTTATATCTAAGCCGCGATTATCTGCTTCAGGATGATGAGCCGGATATCAAAAACACTGACTTTCCCGATCAGATAGAGTTTTCAGGTGTCGTGTTGCCTTTGAAATACAACTTCAAGCCGGGGACAGAGACTGACGGGGTTACACTCGCGGTGCCAGTGAGCTTGTTAAATAGAATCAACAGTGCTCAGTGTGAGTGGCTGGTGCCCGGCATGCTGCGGGAAAAACTGGTCTCGCTTATAAAGTCTCTGCCCAAACAGCAGCGCCGTAATTATGTGCCTGCACCGGATTATGCCGGGCGTGTGTCGCCGTTGCTCGATAAGCACCGGCATTTGTCGCTTAAAGAAGCGTTGGCCAATGGTCTAAAACAATTGAACATGATTGAATTGTCGGCGCTCGATTTTCAGGATGACAACCTGTCAAATTATCTGCGTATGCGATTTGAAGTGCTGGACGAGAAAGGCAACAGCATCGATGAAGGTCGCGATTTACAGCTGCTGCAAAAAAAGTACATCGACAAAATTGAAGAAAGTCTGGCGTCTACATCTGACAATACGTTTGAGCGAAGTGATCTTCAGGACTGGAATTTTGGTGATTTGCCTGAGTCTGTCGAGGTTGAGACACAGGGCGTTAAAATGAAGGGCTATCCGGCCCTGGTCGATGAAAAAGGACTGGTCGCTTTGCGGTTGTTTGCCACCGAAATTGCTGCCGCCAGTGAAATGAAAGCAGGGCTTCGCGCGTTATACCGAAAGTGTATGCAGCGAGAGATTAAGTACCTGCTGCGCAACCTGCCTGGTATTGATGTGATGTGTTTGCGATTTGCAGTCTTTGGTAAAAGCGAAGTACTGAAGCAGGACATCGTGGGCGCTGCAATCGACAGCACGTTTATCAATGATGAAAAACAGCCACGGACTCGTGAGCAGTTTCTTGAGATTATCGAGCGTAATCAAGCCGGGCTTGTCAATAACGCTAATACCATCTGCGCGGTCTTAGAAAAAACGATGGAGGCTCATCGCGAAGTAGCAAAGCGCCTGAGTGGATCAATTTCCCTGAGCTGGGTTGAGCCAATGGTTGACATAAAAGATCAAATAGCAAATCTGATATATCCGGGATTTGTCACCGCTACGCCGGCGAATCGCCTGCCCAGATTACCCGTCTATTTTAAAGCGATAAATAAACGGCTTGATGGTCTTGACCGTGAACCCGATCGGGATCGTCGTCGGCGCGCTGAGTTATTACCGGTTTGGGAGCAAGTGAAACTGGCGTGTGATAAAACACCAACCGAAACCCATGAAAAAATAATTGCCGTGCGGTGGTTGTTTGAAGAGTTGCGTGTATCGGTATTTGCTCAGGAGCTTGGAACCGCTGATAAGGTCTCTGTGCAGCGAATCGAGTCGATGCTAGCTAAATTGGCTCATGGTAAGTAATAAGGAATGCCCGGCATTGCGGCTAAGATTATGGCCTTTTGATGTTAGATACCCAGTACGTGGTTTTGTGATCAAGAATCACATCAAGCGCTTCCCGCGCGTAGGGGTTTAAGTCCACTTCGTCCCGGTTTACCCAGCGCACCTCAGATATTTCGACGTTGTCTGCCTGCAGCGTCGGTGTGCCCGTCACTTTTCCCTGAAACAGTACTTGTACCGTAGCATCCAGTGGTGCAAACACAACGGCTTTTTGTTCCAGTTCAGATAATCGCAATCCGGTTTCTTCAAAAAGTTCTCTTATGGCGGCGTTGTCCGGGCTTTCGGCGCGATCGCAGTGTCCGCTTGGGATGTCCCATCTCGGGTGGTAGGTGGTTTTCACCGCCAGAAATTTCCCCTCGTCATTGGTCACGTATACTTTTGCGGCGACGATGTAGGTTGGAAAAAGTGTGCGCACGATGGCGTTTTGTATCGATTTTGGTAAATTTCGATAGATAAAAAGTAAAGATGGTCTGGCTTGCATGGGTAACTCAATTACACGGCTTGTTGCGCAGAGGTCGCAAAAATTAGAATACAGACTACCTGTATAGAGTTCTTGACCAACCTGCATCTGTTATAAAAATTCAACTTCAGGAATAACGACGTTCGGACTTAATAATTGATCGTAAAACGTCCCGCCACGCTGATTTCTACCGACGCAAACTGCTAAACATCCTTCAACCAGCCCAGTCCATCTTCGGTGCGTGCTGCGGGAATATATTCGCAACCGACCGCCAGTTCGGCAAAACCATGTTGTGCTGCAGTTGCTAATATTTCTCGGTATGGAAGGTCGCCCACATCTGGTTCGTGCCTTTCCGGAACACCGGCGATTTGAAAGTGTTTGATGTAGGGCTTGCAGGTTTCAATCCATGCTGGCACTTCACCGTGAATTCGTTGACAGTGAAAAATATCAAATTGCAACCCTGCCTTTACGTCCATCGCGTGTAGCGTGTCCAGAATGTTGCAGGCCTGTTGAAAGTCGTTAAGAAAGTACCCGGGCATATTAATTGGATTTATCGGTTCAATTAGCAGGTCAATCTTATCGGCACTGCAAAGTGCGTATGCATGTTGTAGATTTTCAAGATAGACCTCAGTGTGCTGTTGTTTGTCATTCTGGTCAGCAAGCAAGCCCGACATGGCGTGAATTCTGGGGCAACTGAGAGTTTTTGCGTATTCTATCGCTTTGGCCACGCCGTCTCTAAATTCCTGTTCGCGGCCGGGCAGACTTGCCAGTCCGCGTTCGCCGGATTCCCAGTCGCCGGGCGGTGTGTTGAACAGCACTTGCTGCAGATTATGTTTTTTTAATAAGTCTGCCAGCTCCGCGGCGGGATAGTCGTAGGGGAAAAGATATTCGACAGCGCTAAAGCCTGCCTTTGCTGCGGCTTCAAAGCGATTGAGGAAATCGTGTTCAGTGAACATCATCGATAAATTGGCGGCGAATAGGGTCATCTGTTTTCCGGAAGTTCGGTGCATTTAGATTTTAGTCAATGCTGATATTTGATCATCGGTTAGCACTCGCGGGTTCAGGCCAAGTGTTAACAAATGTAGCTTGGAAGTTTCTTCCAGTTCTTCTGTGGCGTATACCGCAGCCTCCAATGACTTGCCAGCCATAACCGGCCCGTGATTAGCCAGCAGAACGGAGGTGTATTTGCCAGCCAGGCCTCTGATCGCGTCTCCTATTACGGGATCGCCGGGTCTATGGTAGGGAATTAGTGCGGTACGCCCTACACGCATAACATAGTAGGCGGTTAATGGTGGCAGTGCGTCTTGCGGGTTAGTGCCGGGCAACATGGAGATCGCCACAGAATGGGTTGAGTGAAGATGTACTACAGCACCGCTGTTTTTTACCGTATCGTACATGGCGGTGTGCAGGGGGACTTCTTTTGTGGGCTTGTCACCGGACACCAGCTGACCATTGATATCAAGTTTGCTCAGGCGGTCTGGTTCGAGGTTCCCCAGCGAGGCATTGGTCGGGGTGACCAGCCAGCCGTCGTCAAGTCTGACGCTGATATTACCAGTACTGCCCATGGTCAGACCACGGTCGAACATGGATTTGCCGAAACGACATATGTCGTCCCGTAGTTTAGTTTCGTCCATACTGTGTGAAGTCGCCTGATTTCTCGTTGTACGTTTTCAATTGAATTTAAATGGACAGTGCTTGCAGTGCTTTATTAAAAAAATCAAGGCTGCCAAAGTTTCCGGACTTTAGTGCCACCGCCAGTGATGGTTTACCGATTGTGCTCAGCGCTGGTACTCCAGGGTCAATTTCCGGTCCGATATTAAAAGCGTTGAGTTTTAACGCGCTGATTACAGCACCGGAGGTCTCACCACCAGCCACCACCAATCTGTTGGTTCCATGATCAACAAGTGTCGCTGCAAGCCTTGCAAAGAAACCCTCGACGGCGTGAGCTACCACATCGGCACCGTGTGAAGCCTGCAGTTGTTTAACTGTTGCAGGATCCGCTGAAGAGAAAATCAGAGCTGTTTTATCACCGGCTAACTTACCCATCACATCTGTAACGCAATCTTCGCCTTTCAACAGAGCTTCTACATCAAGTTCAATTTGCGGCCCTTGTGTGTAGGCTTTAATTTGCGCACGTGTAGTTTCTGAGCAACTGCCACACAGTATGACGGCGTTTCCATTTTGTGGTTCAAAGCCGCTGCTGCCGTTACCCAGTTTTCCCTGTTGCTTAAAGTTGTCCGGAAGTCCCAGTGCAATGCCTGAGCCGCCGGTCAGTAGCTTTGCATTGATACAGGCCTTGCCAATGCTGCGCAGATCCTGATCGTCTGTTGCATCAACTACTACCAGAGTTTCGCCGCGGTCGGCAGCCTGTGCGAGTGCGCGTTTGATGGCGGCGGCCCCTTCATTGACAACTGCCTGAGCTATATGACCGATCGGTTGTGTAGTCTGCGGTGATAGCCAGCGCCGCAGATCAGCGTCAGTCATCGGATTTAGCGGGTGATTTTCCAGGCCTGACTCATTGAGCAGCTTATCGAAAACAAACAAATGACCCTGGTAGACAGTGCGACCGGTGGTTGGAAATGCCGGGCAGACAACCACGGCACTGGTGTTAAGTTCTTTGGCCAGTGCCTCTGCGACAGGGCCGATATTGCCGGCCGGGGTGGAATCAAAAGTCGAGCAGTATTTAAACAGAAATTGACTGGCGCCCCGGGCCCGCAGCCATCGTAGTGCCTGTAAAGACTGTTCGACAGCCTCGGTGGCGTCAATAGAGCGACTTTTTAGCGCGATCACAGCCGCTTCACAATCGCATGGCTGGTCGTCCTGCGGGATATCGATGTATTGAGTGGTGCACATGCCTTCACCAGCCAGCGTATTGGCAAGGTCACTGGCCCCAGTGAAATCGTCTGCGATGCATCCCAGTAGTAGTTCGTGTGTCATTTAAGCTCCGGTGGCGATATGGCGTCCAGCATATCAGGTAAATCGTGTTGTCTGAATGGTGTCCGGTTGGATTAGGAGGCACATGGCGGTTGCCAGTGTACCGCAGCGTACAAAACTCATAAATGAGTCGAACAATCAAACTGCGCCTGGAATATAGGTTTAAGATGCCGAACACCGTAAATATCGGGCGGTTTATCTTATTTTTTTGATTGTATGCCGCTTCGGACGCCCGGTATTTGGCCTGCAGAAGCGTTGAAGCTCTTGAAAGGGGGGCATTGCCTGCGAGCTTCGTCCTGCTGCAAACCAAATGACAAACTCTCTTTCATAACTTTTGCACGTTGCAGTACACTAGTGTGGTGCTTGTATAGTGCAAGTTAACTTATAACTCCGCAGATTGTCCGATTGAAACAGCAGTGTCTGTCAAAATTGGTCATGTATCGGGCCTGAGAATTTCAGGTACCGAATCTGTATGTTTGATCAGGACCAACTATGAAAATCAGACCACCTCTTTTAGTCAACAGACCACTGGCGGTAGAAACCCGGCTTATCGAAACTCATTGGCGGGCTTTATCGTGATGAAGGCTATTTTGCTGAGCGAATTTGGCGGTGCTGAGAATCTGGCATTGGGTGAAACTGAAACGCCAGTCGCCGGCCCCGGCCAGGTGCTGATTAAAGTGGCGGCGACTTCAGTTAATCGCCCCGACATTATCCAGCGACAGGGTAACTACCCTCCGCCAAAAGGAGACTCGGAAATATTAGGACTCGAAGTCGCCGGTATCGTCGAATCGGTCGGCGACGGGGTTGACAGCCTGGTCGCTGGTGAACGGGTGTTTGCGCTGGTAGGCGGCGGTGGTTACGCAGAGTATGCCGTGGCCTACGCCGGGCATGTAATGAAAATACCCGATAACCTTTCCTTTCAACAAGCCGCCTGTATTTGTGAAACTTATATAACGGCGTATCTCAATACCTTTGTGTTGGGTGAGCCCGGCCCTGCAGATGTAATCCTTTTACATGGTGGCGGTGGCGGTGTGAATACTGCTGCAATACAGCTGGTCCAGACACTGTTGCCGCAAGCTACTATTGTCGTCACCGCATCAACCGGCAAGGTTGATCGTGTGCGAAAACTGGGGGCTCACCATGTTATCGATTATAAAACGCAGTCGTTTGCTGACGAAATAAAAACGATCACCAAAGGCAAGGGTGTTAACGTCATACTCGATCATATAGGTGCTGCGTACCTTGCAGATAACATGAAAAGTCTGGCGTTGAGCGGCCGGCTGGTGGTGATCGGGATAATGGGTGGAATAAAGTCTGAGCTCAACATTGCGTTAATGATGGTGAAGCGGCAAAAAATTATCGGCTCTGTATTGCGCTCAAGACCTGTCACAGAAAAGGCAGAAATCATTGCCGATTTTAATAAAACCGTGATGCCATTATTTGCCTCCGGCAAGATAACGCCGTTAATTTCTGATGTTTTCCCGCTGGCACAGGCGGCAGCTGCGCACCGTGCAATGGAGCAGGGTAGTCACTTCGGGAAAATTGTTTTGGATGTGTAATCAGGTGTCTCAGTGAAATGGATCGATATCCGGATATACGGGATTTACAGCTGCTGCTGGCGCTGGCTCACCACAAGCACTTCACGCAGGCGGCTTCAGACTGCGGCATTTCACAGCCTGCTTTTTCTGCGCGCATAAGGGCGCTGGAAAAAGAACTGGGGGTACCGATAGTCAGTCGGGGTAACAAGTTTCTGGGTTTTACCAAAGATGGCGAGCTGGTGCTTAAATGGGCTCGTGAAATGTTGGTAAGTGCAGAAGGTTTGCGTCAGGATATCGAAGTATCCAAGGGCACACTTAGCGGAGTGCTGGCGCTCGGCGTAGTGCCCACCGCGTTGCCCTACGCAGCGTCGATAGCGGCCCGGTTGAGGTTGAGCTACGGACAACTCATGATTCAGATTCAGGCATTGACGTCTTCGCAGATAGTGCGAGGTATCAGTGACTTCTCACTAAATGCCGGTATCACCTATAAAGACGAAAACGAATTGGGTCTGCTCCGATTCGAACCCATTTACGACGAGCACTATGTGCTGTTGTCCCCGACGCGTCTGGCACCCAGAAATGAAGGCGCGGCGACATGGACCGAGGCGGCAGCGCTACCACTGTGTCTATTGAGCCGGGACATGCGTTTCAGGCGTATTGTAGACGATGTCTTTCAGCGTGTTGGTGTGACCCCGGAGCCAGTGATGGAAACCAATGCGTTTACCGCCGCACTGGCGCAGGTGAACAACGGTTCAGCGGCCACCATTGCGCCGCAGGAGCTTGGCGATAGTCTTTTTCTCGATGAAAATTCTATCAGCCTGAGTCTGATCGATCCTGTCATTCAGAACACCATCGGGCTGGCAACACCGGATCAGGAAACAAGTCTGCCTGCCATAGCTGCGTTGCGTGGCGCTCTGGGGCTGGTGTGATGCAAGTGAAGGCGTATTGCGCGGGATCCACGTCATAAGGAAATCAAATCGCTCAATCCAATAAAGTGACTTGAGTTTGCCATCAGACTAAGGTGTGATAGCGGGTTCACGAGATTAGTCAACCTAGTTTTAAGGGCGCGTTGGAGCAGCGAATGGTAGTGGCAGAATTAAAACCGGGCATTTGGAAATCCGGACGCGGAAAAGGGCGTTCGACTCCCAAGGGCCGCCAACTGAACGAGACGGCCCAGGCCGAGGTTCGGGTATTGCTGGGTGATCGTCCCAGAAGTGCTGATTTGTTGATCGAACATCTGCACCTTATACAAGATAAATACGGTCACCTTTCAGCAGATCATCTTTATGCTCTGGCTGAAGAAATGCGCCTGTCGCAGGCCGAAGTACATGAAGTGGCTACTTTCTACGCCCACTTTGATGTCGTTCCGGAAGGTGACGCGCCACCTGTTGCCACAACTATCAGAGTTTGTGATTCTCTGGCGTGTGAGCTGGCCGGCGCGCAGCAGTTACTGAGCAAGCTAAAAGAAGGCACTGATCCCTCGCAGGTACGTGTGTTGCGTGCGCCGTGCATGGGACGCTGCGATACCGCGCCGGTGCTGGAGATCGGTCACAAGCATATCGATAACGCAACTGTCGAACTTGTCGATAAAGCGCTGCAGGCAGACGACACTCACGCACATATTCCCGACTATGAGAATTATGAGTCGTACAAAAGTGCAGGTGGCTATACAGAGCTCGACGCATTGCGCGGCGGAAAACTAACCGCAGACGAGGTTCAGGATCTGGTCAACTCATCCGGTCTTCGTGGCCTCGGTGGCGCAGGCTTTCCGTCAGGTAAAAAATGGTCCTTCGTTCGTGCAGAACCCGGTCCGCGTTATCTGGCGGTCAATGGCGATGAAGGCGAGCCCGGAACGTTTAAAGACCGATACTATCTGGAGCGCACACCGCATTTGTTTTTAGAGGGTATGCTGATTGCCGCCTGGGCGGTTGATGCCAGTCGGTGTTACATCTACATGCGCGATGAATATCCGGCAGTCCTGCATATTCTTCACACAGAAATTGCCGCACTTGAATCCGCCGGTATAGTTGAAGAAGGCTACATAGAGCTTCGTCGTGGTGCCGGCGCTTATATCTGTGGTGAAGAAAGCGCCATGATCGAATCAATCGAAGGTAAGCGTGGGCTACCACGTCATCGTCCACCTTACGTAGCACAGGTTGGTATCTTCGGGCGGCCGACACTGGTTCACAACGTTGAAACACTGCATTGGGTTGCCAGAGTTTGTCGCGAGGGACCTGAAATTCTCAACAGTACCGAGAAAAACGGTCGTACCGGTTTGCGCAGTTATTCGATTTCCGGGCGGGTTAAAAACCCCGGTGTGTATTTACTGCCGGCTGGCTCAACGATCACTGATCTGATAGAAGCCTGTGGCGGTATGCCTGACGGGCAAACCTTTAAGGCGTATCAGCCGGGCGGTCCATCGGCTGGTTTGTTGCCGGCATCAATGAACGATATTCCGATGGATTTTGACTCGCTGCAACCGCATGGATCTTTTATCGGTTCAGCGGCAATTGTGGTTCTGTCGGATATAGACAGTGTCAAAGACGCCGCATTAAACATGCTGCGATTTTTTGAAGATGAAAGTTGCGGGCAGTGCACACCCTGCCGTGTAGGTTGTGAAAAGGCCGTTAAGCTGATGGAAAAAGAGTCGTGGGACAAGCCTCTGCTCGAAGAACTTTGTCAGGTCATGGTGGATGCCTCTATTTGTGGCTTAGGTCAGGCTGCTCCCAATCCTATCTTGCTGACCATGAAACACTTTGCGGACGAGGTATAGCTCAATGACAGACTCAATAAAATTTACTCTGGACGGCGAAACAGTAACAGCACAGAACGGTGAGTCCATCTGGGAAGTCGCTAAACGTCAGGGCACTCTTAGTCCTCACTTGTGCCACAAAGATTCACACGGTTATCGATCGGATGGCAACTGCCGCGCCTGCATGGTGGAGATCGAAGGTGAGCGTGTGCTTGCGGCATCGTGTATACGCACACCAACTGAAGGCATGGTGGTTAATTCGCAAAACGAACGCTCTGTGACAGCACGCAAGGTAGTTATCGAAATGCTGGTAGCTGATCAGCCGGATGCTGATTCTGCCCATGATAAATCATCGCATTTCTGGAATATGGCGAAGCTGCAGAATGTCTCTGAAAGTCGTTTCCCGGCTATTGAAATAGAGCGTGTACCATTGCTTGATGCGTCGCATCTGGCGATGAGTGTCAACCTTGATGCCTGTATACACTGCAACTTGTGTGTGCGAGCCTGCCGTGAAGTACAGGTCAATGATGTTATCGGTATGTCAGGCCGTGGTCATGATGCGAAGATCACCTTTGACTTTGATGATCCAATGGGGGCCTCTACCTGTGTGGCTTGTGGTGAATGTGTGCAGGCTTGTCCTACCGGTGCACTAATGCCTGCAACGGTCCTTGACGACAAAGGCGTGGGCGACAGTCAGTCGTTTGATCGTGAAGTTAAAAGTGTCTGCCCGTATTGTGGTGTGGGCTGTCAGCTTTCGTTTAAAATTAAAGATGAAAAAATAGCCTGGGTTGATGGCATTGATGGACCGTCGAATGAAAACCGGCTGTGTGTGAAAGGTCGTTTTGGTTTTGACTACATAGCCCATCCACACCGACTCACCAAGCCACTGATTAGACGTGATGACGCACCCGCCAAGGGACTGAATGTTGATCCATCCAATGTGCTGACGCACTTTCGTGAAGCCACGTGGGATGAAGCACTTGATGCGGCGGCAAACGGATTGACCACACTTCGCAGCGATACCGGAAAGCGGGTAGCTGGGTTTGGTTCTGCCAAGTGCTCCAACGAGGAAGCTTATCTGTTCCAGAAATTTATCCGGCAGGGTTTTCAGCACAATAACGTCGATCACTGTACGCGTTTGTGTCATGCATCGTCCGTAGCGGCGTTGCTTGAAAATGTCGGCTCGGGTGCGGTCACCGCAACGTTTAATGAAATCGAAAATGCAGATGTGGCGATTGTCATCGGTGCCAATCCGACTGAAAACCATCCGGTGGCAGCAACTTACTTTAAGCAATTTTCAAAACGTGGTGGCAAACTCATTGTCATGGACCCGCGCGGTCAGGGCTTAAAGCGACACGCTGATCACATGCTGCAGTTCCGTCCCGGTACCGATGTCGCCATGCTTAATGCGATCATGCATGTGATTGTCGAAGAAGGTCTCTACGACGAACAATACATTGAGGGCTTTACTGAAAACTGGCCTGCGATGAAAGAACACCTTGCTGGTTTTCCACCAGAGAAGATGGCCGATCTGTGTGGTATAGATGCCGACACGCTGCGCGAGGTTGCACGTACGTTTGCGGGTGCACAAGCGGCAATGATCTTCTGGGGTATGGGCATCTCACAGCATATTCATGGTACCGACAATTCCCGTTGCCTGATCTCTCTGGCACTGATGTGCGGACAGGTGGGAAGACCCGGTTCAGGGCTGCACCCGTTACGCGGCCAGAACAATGTACAGGGCGCTTCAGATGCGGGTTTGATCCCGATGTTTTTACCGGACTACCAGTCGGTGACTGACGAAGGTGTTCGAAGCGCGTTTAACGAAGTCTGGGGTTCAGAGGATATCGCCAGTGAAAAGGGTTTAACTGTTGTTGAAATTATGGATGCCGTGCACGATGGCGATATTCGCGGTATGTATGTGCTGGGAGAAAACCCTGCGATGTCAGATCCTGACGTAGAACACGCACGTGATGCGCTGGCAAAGCTTGATCATCTGGTAGTGCAGGACATCTTCTTAACGGAAACCGCCAACTATGCTGATGTTATTCTGCCTTCATCCGCATGGCCTGAAAAAACCGGTACTGTCACTAACACCAATAGACAAGTTCAAATGGGCAGACCTGCTCTTTCACCACCGGGTGAGGCAAAAGAAGACTGGTGGATCACAGTAGAACTCGCCAGGCGAATCGGTCTTGACTGGACTTATACGCACCCCAAAGAAGTGTTTGCAGAAATGAAAATGACGATGAACTCGTTTGACAACATCACCTGGGAACGCCTTGAAAAAACCGCTGTGACTTATCCTTCATTATCAGCAGAGGATCCCGGTCAGCCGATTGTATTTGGTGATGGATTTCCTCGCCCGGAAGGCCGCGCTCGATTCACGCCTGCGTCGGTCACGGCCCCTGCAGAAGTGCCGGATGATGAATACCCGATGATCCTGACCACCGGTCGTCAACTGGAGCACTGGCACACAGGTTCTATGACCAGGCGGGCAGCAGTGCTTGATTGGGCTGAGCCGGAAGCCAATGCGTCATTGCACCCGAAAACATTGCGGCGTATGGGCGTCAAGCCCGGTGAGATGATCACCATAGAAACACGGCGTGGCGCGATAAATATTATGGCCAGAGCTGACAGGGCAGTGGCTGAAGACATGATCTTTGTGCCTTTTGCCTATGTTGAGGCTGCTGCCAACACGCTGACCAATCCGGCACTTGATCCCTACGGTAAGATACCGGAATTTAAATTTTCGGCATGTCGGGCCATAAAGTCCGGGGCGATGGAGAGGGCGGGATAAATTTGCTTGATTGCGATTGCCGCCCCGGCGGTGATTTTTGATAATTTGGTTTGCTATGGTTGGGCAGTCCGGTGTGGCGCTGCCCGAAAACGTAGGCATACTTGATGACACGTATCTGCTTAATGCATTTATATGTTTCAGGTTTGTTACATGCGGTGTAAACAAGAGAGGAGATAATCATGTGCCAGATGTTTGCGGGGCAAGCCCAGTCAAACTATGAATTCCAGACACGCTCTCTGCGATTAAACGGGCAATGCACCAGTGTCAGACTGGAAAAAAAATTTTGGGATATTCTCGACGAGATAGCCACGGGTGAAGACACCTCCACCCCGCTTTTTATATCAACGCTGCATTCTGAAGTCGTCAGCCTGCACGGCGAGGCGAAAAACTTCGCGTCACTGCTGCGTTGCACTTGCCTTGTTTATAAAGAGAAACAACTGACTGTCTGATTGACAGGTCAAGTTTTAGTACATTTACAATCCGGCGATCACGGAATGTGTTATTAGCATAACACCTAAGCAATTTAGGTTCGCATAGACTCTGTAGGTAAGAAATTGTCGGAGCCCTACAGTGGCAAAAGCTATTCATTCCATGATCAGAGTGCTCAACGAGCAGCGTTCAGTTGAGTTTTATCAAAATGCTTTTCAGCTGACGGTTGCAGACAGACTCGATTTTGAAACTTTCACTTTAGTCTATCTCAGTAACGCAAAAAGTAATTTTGAGCTTGAGCTCACGATCAACAAAGACCAAACCGAACCCTATGACCTAGGCAATGGCTATGGTCACTTTGCTGTATGTGTTGAGGATATTGAATCTGAGCGGCAAAGGATGATTGATCTGGGGTATGAGCCACGAAAACTGGTGGAGTTTAATCATGAAGGTTCGCTGTTAGCAAAGTTTTTCTTTATCGAGGATCCTGACGGCTACGAGATCGAAGTGCTCCAACGCCACGGGCGCTTTAAATAAAGTATAAATCTGTACCAACCATGAGAGGAAAAATCAATGACGGTTAACGCAGGTGAGTACACACTCAACTTTGTAAAAACCCAATCCGGAAACGAGTTAGTAAAGTTAACCCGAAGACAGCTGCTGCAGCGCGGACTGGTTGTCGGTAGCGGGTTAGTTTTGGGGTCAGGCTTCATTGCCGGTAGCAATGCGGCCTGGGCGCTGGAAGTAAAATCGTTAACGCCACAGACAATGGCAACGCTTGTGCAGATGGCCAGAGATATTTATCCCCATGACAGCTTCGGTGACGACCTCTACGCGGCTGCGGTAAAAAGTCATGACGATACTGCCGCCTCTGACGCTGAATTTAAAACCATGATAGAAAACGGTGTGGCGCAGCTAAACAGCCTGGCTAAGGCTGAGGGTCACGTTGATTATGTGTCGACCGGCTGGGAAATTGATCGCACTAATATTTTGAAATCTATTGAATCTGAGCCTTTCTTTCAAACCATCAGAGGTGGTTTGGTTGTCGGGCTGTATAACCAGCCAGCGGTGTGGGACAAACTTGGTTATGAGGGCGCATCCTTTGAAAAGGGTGGTTATCTTGAGCGCGGTTTTGATGATATTGACTGGCTATAACAGCCGGATGTAATCAAACGTTCACAAAATTTCGGAGACTCAAAATGACAGCCCCATACGATTTAGACGATAACTCAGTAGTAGTAATTATTGGTACCGGTGCAGGTGGTGGAACACTCGCAAATGAGCTGGCGCAAAAAGGCATTGATGTAGTAGCGCTGGAAGCCGGAGGACGGCACCTGCCGCAGGATTACATCAATGATGAATGGCCAAGCTTTAGCCAGCTGGCCTGGACAGACATGCGCACTACTTCTGGCAGTTGGCGTGTGGCAAAAGACTTTGCCAATCTGCCGGCGTGGATTGTAAAGGCCGTAGGTGGATCGACGGTGCACTGGGCCGGCGCATCACTGCGTATACAAGATCATGAATTCAGAGCTAAGACTCACTACGGCGAAGTTGCTGGTGCCTCACTGCAGGACTGGCCGCTGACGTTGAAAGATCTTGAGCCCTACTACGATAAAGCAGAAGACAAAATGGGTGTGACGCGCACCAATGGCATTCCGGGTTTGCCTGGTAACAACAACTTTAAAGTGATGAAGGCCGGTGCAGATAAACTTGGCTATAAAAATTGTCATACCGGACGAATGGCAATTAACTCGCAGCCGCGCCACGATCGGGCATCCTGCAGACAGCTGGGTTTTTGTTTTCAAGGTTGTAAAATGGGGGCAAAATGGTCAACTGCCTACACTGAAATTCCGATGGGTGAGGCGACTGGTCATCTGGAAGTCCGTGAACATGCCCATGTACTGACTATCGAACACGATGCAGCAGGTAAAGTGTCCGGGGTTTTGTATCAGGATAAAGACGGCAATCAACATGTGCAAAAAGCCCGTGCCGTGTGCGTTGCCGGTAACTCAATAGAAAGTCCCAGACTATTGCTGAATTCGGCAAGCTCTATGTTCCCTGATGGTCTGGGCAATTCCTCAGGGCAGGTGGGTAAGAATTACATGCGTCATATGACGGGGTCGGTTTATGCTTCGTTTGAAAAACCAGTTCATATGTATCGTGGCACCACCATGGCTGGCATCATCACCGATGAAAGCAAGCATGATCCTTCACGTGGTTTCGTAGGGGGATATGAAATGGAAACACTGTCGATAGGCATCCCGTTTATGGCGGCGTTTCTAAACCCGGGTGGCTGGGGCAGGGAATTCAGCGCCACAATGGATAGCTATGAAAATCTGGCCGGCATGTGGCTGGTGGGTGAAGATATGCCACAGGAAAGCAACGCTATAACACTTTCTGATGAGAAGGATCAATTTGGACTTGCAGCGGCCAATGTTCATTTTGACGATCATCCCAACGACATTGCGATGCGTAACCATGCTTATAAACAGGGCATGGCGGTATACGATGCAGTGGGTGCCACGCAAACGCATCCAACCCCGCCGTATCCGTCGACGCACAATCTGGGCACGAACAGAATGAGCGCAAAAGCATCAGATGGTGTAGTGAACAAGTTTGGCCAGAGCCATGATATTGCCAACCTGTTTGTTTCTGATGGCAGTCAGTTCACCACGGGCGCAGCAGAGAACCCGACGCTGACAATCGTGACACTCGCGATACGTCAGGCGGACTATATTGCAGAGCAAATGACATCTAAAGCTATTTAATTAAGAAGGTGTATGAAAACTAGTTATATAAGGACCGGGGAGGAGGAAGAAATTGGCGCGAACACTTGCTGTTCGCGCCAGTTTTTTACGAATGAAACGGGTTTTAAGAGTTAGCCGATAGCCTTCAGTAAGGTCTCCCCTAACTTCGCCGGTGATGGCGAAACTACAATGCCGGCTTTCTCCATCGCAGCAGTTTTATCATCCGCGCCACCTTTACCACCGGAAATCACAGCGCCTGCATGACCCATGGTTCTGCCTGGAGGGGCTGTGCGACCGGCGATAAAGCCCGCCATCGGTTTGCTGCGTCCGTTGGCTGCCTGCTCGGTAATCCACTCTGCAGCTTCTTCTTCTGCAGAGCCGCCGATCTCACCGATCATGATGATAGATTTTGTTTCATCGTCATCGAGAAACATATCGAGCACGTCGATAAACTCCGTGCCCTTGACAGGGTCGCCGCCAATACCGACAGCTGTGGTCTGACCAAGGCCGGCTTCGGTGGTTTGGAATACCGCTTCATAAGTCAGCGTGCCCGAGCGTGACACCACACCGACAGAACCCTGCTTAAAGATAGTGCCAGGCATGATGCCAATTTTACATTCGTTTGGTGTCAGGATACCCGGGCAGTTAGGGCCCACTAATCTGCTGTTGGAATCATTCAGGCGCGCCTTGACGTTTACCATGTCGCGCACGGGTACGCCTTCAGTGATGCATATTATTAATGGCACTTCGGCATCAATGGCTTCAATGATGGCGGCGGCAGCACCCGCTGGTGGTACATAGACAACTGATGCATCAGCCCCGGTTTCGGCGCGGCCTTCTTTTACGGTTGCGAATACAGGTAATTCGGTACCTTTAGCATCGCCGTTTTCGCACGTCCAGGTAGAGCCGCCTTTTTTAGGGTGGATACCACCGATCATCTGCGTACCGTGATAGGCCAGTGCCTGTTCAGTATGGAACGTCCCCGTTCTGCCGGTTAAGCCCTGCACCAGAATTTTAGTGTCTTTGTTGATCATTATTGACATGTGACTTACCCCTTGACCGCTTTAACAATTTTTTGTGCCGCATCATCCAGATCGTTAGCGGCAATCACGTTCAGCCCACTGTTGTTGATGATGTCCTTACCTTCAGCTACCTTGGTGCCCTCAAGTCTGACCACCAGTGGTACATCAAGACCAACCTCTTTCACTGCGGTTACCACACCTTCTGCAATAACATCGCAACGCATAATGCCCCCGAATATATTAACCAGAATTCCTTTAACGTTTGGATCGGAGGTAATAATTTTGAAAGCTGCGGTTACTTTTTCAGCAGTGGCGCCGCCACCTACATCGAGAAAGTTCGCCGGCTCTGCACCGTAGAGCTTGATGATGTCCATCGTCGCCATGGCCAGGCCTGCGCCGTTAACCATGCAGCCAATGTCGCCATCAAGTGCAATGTAGGCAAGATCGTGTTTGGAGGCTTCGATTTCCTTTGCATCTTCTTCTGTTTCATCGCGAAGCTCGGCGATATCCGGATGACGGAACATGGCATTGCCGTCAAAAGAAACTTTTGCATCAAGTACCCGCAGGGTGCCGTCTTTAAGGACGCAGAGAGGGTTTACTTCCAGCAGGCTCATATCACTTTCAACAAACGCCTTGTACAAAATCGGGAAAAGTGTTTTGCCGTCTTCTGCTGCCTGACCGCTAAGTTCGTAGGCGGCGTTGAGCTTTGCCACGTCTTCGTCGGTTATCCCCTTTAGAGGATCGATTCCAATCGTGTGAATTTTCTCCGGAGTGTCGTGCGCTACTGCCTCGATGTCCATGCCACCCTCTGTAGAGGCAACAAAAGAAAACAGGCTGGTTTCGCGATCGACAAGGATCGACAGATATAATTCACGGTCAATTTCAGCTCCATCTTCGATATACAGTCTGTTGACCTGTTTGCCTTCGGTGCCAGTCTGTTTCGTCACCAGAGTCTTGCCGAACATTTCCTCGGCATTGGCCTTGGCTTCTTCAGCAGAGAAGCTGACTCTGACACCTCCTTTGGCATCTGCTGCTAGCTCTTTAAACTTGCCCTTGCCTCGACCACCTGCGTGAATCTGGCTCTTGACCACATATACCGGGCCGGGCAGGGCGGCAATCGCCTTGTCAATGTCTGCCAGTGATAACACCGGCTCGCCCGCAGAGACCGGGACGTTAAAGCTGGCGAGCAGCTTCTTAGCCTGATATTCATGTATGTTCATTTCGGATAATGCTCCCGTAAAATTTAGATAGGCTTTTAGATATTGTTGACCCGGAGATAGCGTTTACACCTTAGTAAGTGGTGGTTTTGCAATTTCCGCCGTTCGTTGATCGGGGCGGCTTGGATGTCCTTGACGATGAAAGTCGAGGACGATGCCCGGTATAAAAAAGGATGCTTTATTAATGTGGTTGTGAAGTTACTCTTCGCGTTACACAAGTTGGTCAGTTAGCCGTCAGGTTTGCGTCAAATTTGGTGCGTTAGAATAGCGAAAATGATGATTAGGCAGAGATTTATAATTATCATTTATGATTATAGTTGGTTAACATGGATTTTAGGCCGATGCTGATCTACGCAAATCAGTTCTATTTTCCTATAATCGGCCGGTAATTGGAATTAGTTACGTTGCGATCACACTAAATATCATGGTATACAATATACCAGAAGCTCGATTTTTTCACTTCCGTTGGAGGAAAGTTATGTCGATATCACTCAAAAAACTGGCAACCGCCGGTATCATGACCCTGGTTGCACTCGGTGTTTCCAGTGCCGCAAAGGCGTGGGAGCCAACCAAGCCTGTTGATTTCGTTATTATGGCCGGCAAAGGTGGCGGTGCGGATAAAATGGCCAGGCTCATGCAGGCTATTGTGGAAAAGGAAGATCTTTCATCCCGGCCATTGGTCCCTACGAACAAGTCCGGTGGTTCAGGCGCTGAAGCGCTGGTCCATATGAAAGGGGTGACAGACCCTGATCACACCATCATGGTAACGCTCAACTCATTCTTCACTACCCCGTTGCGTCAGCCCGGTCTCGATGTGGATATTATGAAGTTTGCACCGGTAGGACGTATGGCAGAAGATACTTTTCTTTTGTGGGTAAATAAAAAAGAAGGCATCAACAGCTTTGATGAGTTTCTCGCTGAAGCAAAGAAGCGTGGGTCTGGCTGGGTAATGGGCGGCACGGGCAAAAACTCTGAAGACAACATCATTACTGATCACCTGAATACTGCTTACGGCTTGTCTATTAAATACATCCCCTACAAGGGCGGTGGTGCAGTTGCCAAAGATCTCGCTGGTGAGCAAATTCACAGCTCAGTAAATAATCCTTCAGAAGCACTGGGTTTTTATGAAAGCGGCGATGTAATACCGTTGGTCGCTTTTACAGACGAGCGTCTTCCACTGTTTCCTGATGTACCCACTTTGAAAGAAACCGGTTCAGATTTTTCTTACTTCATGCAGCGATCGGTAGTCGGTGCTCCGGGAATGTCTGACGAAGCATTGGAGTATTTCAGTGGCTTGTTCACCAAAGTGTATGAGTCTGAAGACTGGCAGAATTATAAATCTTCAAAATCACTGATGGGTGACTTTATGGCAGGTTCTGAGCTTGCCTCTTATTGGGACGTTCAGCGCACTCGACACGAGAGCATCCTGAAGGCCTCAGGCGCTATCAAGTAGTAAGTATTAAACGTTAGTTAGTCTAAGTAAGCATGCCACGCCCGCAGATCGGGCGTGGTCGAAGAACAAATAACAATATTGCGTAAACGTCTGCTGCAATTGCAGGCGACTTCTCTACATGAAGGGCCACAGAAATGCGTCGTGCCGAACTCGTCACCGCTGTAGTACTTGCATTTTTTTCTATGTATCTGATGTGGAAAAGTGGTGAAGGTCCTTCCTGGGATCCTGATATCGCACGATTCGATAATATTGGTTTTGATGAAACAGGTACACCTGGTTCGGGCTTCTGGCCGTTCTGGTTGTCACTTGCAATGTTGTTGTCATGTTTCTGGATCATGGTTAACTGGTGGCGACGAACCTCTCCACCGTCGCAATCCACCGAACCCTACATGGATAGCTATTCAAAGCGCTGGCTGGTGTATGTTGGCGGTGGCTTGTTTGCTTTCCTGGGTCTTATTGAGTGGATGGGTTTTTATGCCGCGATATTTTTCTTTCTGATTTACTATTTGCGTTTTCTGGGTAAACACGCGTGGCGACGCACGTTGTTGATCTCCGTGTTAACGCCTGTTTTCTGTTTCTTTTTCTTTGATGTGGCGATGCGCATAGTGCTACCGAAGGGCATCACAGAGCCTCTTTTTCTTCCACTCTACGAAATATTTCTTTAGGGGGCGCTGGCATGGAAATTCTTCCTTCTCTGGTCGATGGTATCTATCAGGCGTTAATGCCTCTCAATCTTGCCTTGTGTGTTGTCGGGGTCGTTGTCGGTTTGTTCGTCGGTGCGATGCCTGGACTGGGTTCAGTTAACGGAGTGGCAATCCTGTTGCCGTTTACTTTTGTCATTCAGGATATGACCGGCAGTGCTACTTCCCCGATGATCTTTCTGGCCGCAATCTACTACGGTGCCATGTACGGGGGCGCCATATCGTCTATTACCCTTGGAATACCGGGTGCATCAACAGCCGTCGCGACAACCTTCGACGGACGGCCGCTGGCGCTGAAAGGATTCGCTGAGCGAGCATTGGTCACCGCCGCTATCGCATCATTTATCGGTGCGACTGTAGCAAATGTATTTTTCACCGCCTTTGCACCTCCTCTGGCAACCGTGGCGCTCAAGTTTGGCAATCCTGAAATTTTTGCACTAATGCTGCTGGCGTTCTCCACCTTCATTGGACTGGGTGGCGATGATATTCCAAAAACTATTATTTCTATTGCGCTGGGCCTGGTGCTGGCGACGGTGGGATTTGACATTATCACCGGTGAGCCTCGTTTACAGTTTGGCGACCCCTTCGATCTCTTTCCCGCGACTGCAGGCCTTATCGACACCACCGGTTTTTCTCACGGCATTCGTTTTCTGGTATTGGCCATCGGGGTGTATGGCATAGGCGAGATGATCTGGACGATAAACTCTACCCGCGGCGAGGTTCACATGACCGAGGCCAACGTGAACTTCAAATCGGTGATGGCTGCGATTCGAAAATTCCCCGAGGCGTGGAAAGGTACTACCGTTGGTTCGTTTCTGGGATTCTTTGTTGGGATTCTGCCGGCTGCAGGTGCTACACCGGGTTCGTTGATGGCCTACGGTGTGACAAAAATGTTGTCTAAAGACAAAGATTCCTTTGGAAAGGGAAATGTAAATGGTGTTGCGGCACCGGAGGCCGCAAACAATTCTGCGTCAACAGGGGCGATGCTGCCAATGATGACACTGGGTATCCCGGGTTCGCCAACCACAGCCGTGCTGCTGGCAGGTATGGTTATCTGGGGTCTGCAGCCGGGGCCGTTGTTGTTTGCAGATCAGCCGGATTTTGTATGGCCGCTGATCGGCAGCTTTTATGTGTCAAACCTGGTGGCGGTATTGGTTAACCTGGCGTTTATACCGGTGTTTCTGTGGATGTTGCGTATGCCGTTTACGATTCTGGCCCCGATGATCTTTGTACTGAGCGTGATCGGCACCTACGCCGCGTATCAAAATATGTTTGATGTGTGGCTGATGTTGCTTTTCGGCATCGGTGCCTATTTCCTGCGAATACTTGACTACCCGCTTGCGCCGGCGGTATTGGCAATTGTGTTAGGACCGATAGCAGAACCAACGCTTCGGCAATCATTGTTATTGTCCGATGGCAGCTTTTCCATCTTTTTTAATCGACCTATTGCCGGGCCGATTACTGTGATAGCGATTATCCTGATATTTCTGCCGTTAGTGAGCTGGGTAGTCAAGAGAGCCAGGGGGAAGTAGTGGTGTAGCTGTCGAGGCAAATACACTTTGCCTGACTGTCAGCCAGAGAGATATTTCACGCCCTGCATCATGACGATATCGCGTATCATCGAGACAGAAATCAGCTGACGATAAAATCAATGTGGTTTGGTGAAATTGCAACGACGCAGGCCACGGGTTGTCTGCTGGCTCATAGCCTGCGAGTAGGCAAGCGGCGCATTAAAAAAGGCAGTTCATTGACTGCCGAGCTAGTCCAGTTGTTACTGGACAACGATATCCAGCGCATCACTGTGGCACGGCTTGATGATGGCGATATCAATGAAGATCTGGCTGCCGCAACGCTTGCAGAATCCATTGCCGGCGATGGAATATCCATAGATCCGCCGCACACCGGCCGGGTCAATCTATTTGCGGCACACGATGGCTTATTGTGTCTCAATGCTGCCAGCATACTGGCTACTAACAGCATTGCGGAAGAAATCACTCTGTCTACTCTGCCTGCTAACACCTGGGTGCTGGCGGGTCGCATGGTCGCGACCAGTAAAATAATTACCTATGGCGTAGATAAAAACAGCATTCAGCTTGCTGTTGATGCAGCTGGTGCCGGACCAATTTCAGTTCAGGCGCCAGTGCCGCAGCGAGCGGTTCTGATTCAAACCTGTCTGCCTTCATTAAAGGTGTCGGTGCTGGATAAAACCCGCTCTGTCACTGAGCAACGTTTGAACGCGCGCACTGCCAGCCTTGTGCAAGAAGTGCGATGTGATCATACCGTCGATGATCTGTGCAGAGTGTTAAAGACCCCGTTTGAAGAACAACCCGACTGGATACTTATCGCCGGTGCTTCTGCTATAAGCGATCGCCGCGATGTTATACCGGCAGCAATTCATGCGGCTGGTGGAAAAGTACTTCGCTTCGGCCTGCCGGTTGATCCCGGTAATCTGTTATTACTGGGTGAGCTGAATGGTTCGGTGGTGATTGGTTTGCCCGGTTGTGCCCGGTCGCCCAAGTACAATGGTCTGGACCAGCTTCTTGATCGACTGGCATGCAAGGTGGAAATAGATCAGGACTGGCTAAACAGTTTGTCGGTGGGCGGGCTGTTGACTGAAATGCTGGACAGGCCTCAGCCCCGTGTCAGCGCTGCTGAGGTTAGCAATGTCCATGGTCCGGTGGTGGCTGGTCTGGTGCTGGCGGCGGGTTCGTCAAGGCGAGCCGGTGAGATAAATAAACTGCTCGTCCCTTATAAGGGTGTGCCGATGGTGCGAAGCGTTGTCGATGCGGCATGTAGCAGCAAGCTGGAGCAGATTGTTGTAGTCACCGGACACGAAAAAGACGCGATAGAATCCGTGCTTGGTGACTCCGGTGCCAGTTGTTACTACTGTGCATCGCACGCGATGGGCATGGCCCATTCTTTGTCTCACGGAATATCGCGATTAGACAACGCAGATGCGGTAGTGGTGTGCCTGGGCGACATGCCACATATTGGTAAAGACCTCATCAATGTAATTATCAGCAGGGCAATTAAAAACCCGGCTGGTGAATTGATCAATGATTTGATTGTGGTGCCTGTGGCAAATGGCAAAAAAGGAAACCCGGTGATGATCGGCAGCGCTTTCTTTGATACTTTGCTGCAACATAGCGGCGACAGTGGTGCAAAATATTTAATGCGGCAATACCCCGACCGCGTGTTTGAAATTGACGTGCAGGACAAAGCCGTGCTAGTGGATTATGACACTCCTGGAGCACTGCAAAGTCTGGCGGACGACTCCCTTGAGAATGAATAATGGTTCGAGCAGATTGTTCGCAGTGTTGGTTTTTCTTATCTGCAGTTGTGCTTTATACGGAGCTGATTCTGCACAGGACAGCGGTGAGAAAAAAGCCGACCGCGCGATAAGAGTTGCTGCGGCTTCATCGCTCCAGTTTGTTTTAAATGACATCCTTACAGCATTCGTAGAAGAGACGGGACAGCCTGGACCGCAGGTGGTTTATGGATCGTCGGGAAATCTGTTTAGACAGATTATGCAGGGTGCGCCATATGATATGTTTCTCTCTGCAGACAACCGGTTGGTTGAAAAACTTGAGGATGCCACCGTAGCGTATGGCGAAGGTGTTAAATTTGCTGAAGGTCGGCTGGTGCTGTTTGTTAACACCAACAGCAAACTAAATTTAAAAAACGGCCTGGAAGAATTTAAAAGCGCACTTGAACGCGGCAATATAGCTGGCAGTAGTAATGGCTTCAAGCTCGCAATCGCAAATCCCCGCCACGCACCCTATGGACGTGCCGCTCAGCAAGTGTTGCAATCAATGGGGCTGTGGGATATCGCTATGCCGCACCTTGTGTATGCCGAGAAGGTTTCACAGGCTGCGCAGTATGTGGCCAGTGGCGCTACGGAGCTTGCCTTGATATCAAGGTCGCTGGCTGTGTCGCCGGTGTTTCAGGAAAAAGGTCACTATGAACTGATCGCCCGGGAGCACCACCAGCCGGTAGCGCAGGCTATTATTCAAATCAAAAAAACCCAGTCTGGCGATGCGCTGTTCGATTTTATCCGGCACGCAAAACGTGCTGATGACATTTTAAGACGATACGGGATGCGTTAGTTTGCGGTGATGTAGGTGAATCAGTAGTGCGTTGTCTGTCGCGGGCTGTCAGATAAATAGAAGACCATAGCGATTGCACATACCGAAATAAGTAATAACACCGCAGACATAATAGAGGCGGCGTTGTTGTCAAATGATTGCACGCTGTCGTAGATTGAAATTGCAATGGTACGGGTTTCGTCTGGTATATTGCCGCCTACCATTAATACCACGCCAAACTCCCCCAGCGTGTGTGCAAAAACCAATACTGCAGCACCCAGTATACCGGGCCAGACCAGTGGAAATTCAATTGTCTTGAACTGCTGCCATCTTGACAGGCCGCAACATGCGGCGGCGTCTCTGATGTCGCGACTAATAGTTTCAAACGCACGTTGAACCGGTTGCACCGCGAATGGAATATTAAAAACCACTGAGGCTATCAGCAAGCCCTCGAAACTAAACGCCAGCGACTTTCCAAACAGTTGCTGGTAATAACCACCGATAGTAGATTGCGCTGAGAACATGGATAGCAGATAGAAACCTAATACGGTAGGCGGTAGCACCAACGGCAGCGCCAGTATCGCCTGTATAAAGGCGTGACCTCTGACATTGCTCCAGGCAAGCCAGCGGCCCAGAATCAGGCCAAGTGGTAACAGCAGTACCAATGTCCACAACGCCAGTTTGAACGATAATTGTAGTGCTGACCAATCCATAGCGAGGAGTATACGTTTTATCGTCCGCTACAGCTAACGATAACGGGTGGGGCTGTCAGCTGTTGTTGTAAGCGCCGGGCGAGTCAGCTATCGCCTGTTGAAAACTCTGCACGAATCAGATCATCATGTTCACCTACTGCAGGTACTTTACCGACTGCGTTTTGTTGACCGGTAAACGTTGCTGAAGGCGCTAGTAATTCAATATCACCTGATTCACCACTGACTGTGACAAACCGGTTTTGCGGATGGGACAATAAATCGTCAAGATCGGAAAGTCTGCCGTAGGCAATATTAGCTTTTTCCAGTAGTTCAATGGCTTCCTCACGGCTATGCTGTGAAAACGTAGCGGCAACGGTGGCATCGACCTGAGCACGATTTTCAACACGCGCTTTATTTGACTGGAAGCCGGTCTGTGCCGGCAGGTCGTCCTGCATAAGAACGCCACTACACAGGTTTTGCCATTCGCGTTCATTTTGTATGGAAATCAATATGTACTTTCCATCGTTGCAGGGGTAGGCCCCATAGGGGGCAATGGTCGGGTGTTTAAGACCGTGTCTGCCGGGATCTTTCCGGCCATATCTATATTGAAGGTAGGGCACGTTCATCCAGTCTGCCATTGCCTGATACATAGACACTTGTATTAAGCGACCGCCATCGTTTTGCTTGCTGCTGGCAGGTTTTTTATTGTTGTTGCGCTCCCTTGCAAACAATGCCTGCAAAATAGCCTGATGGGCAGACATGCCCGCTGCAATATCACAAACCGATACCCCCACTCTTGCGGGTCCGTCGGAGGTTCCATTGATGGCGCACAAACCAGACTCGGCCTGTACCAGCAGATCGTATGCTTTCTGGTTTTTATACGGACCGCTCTCGCCGTAGCCGGAGATTGAACAGATGATCAGAGAGGGATATTTCCTGTGCAATAGCGCCGGTCCGACGCCAAGACGATCAGCTGCACCAGGTGCCAGATTTTGAATAAAGACATCGGCTTTTTTCAGTATGTTGTGCAGCAGATCTTTATCGCTATCGTCTTTCAGATTCATGCAAACTGACTGCTTGCCGTGATTCAGCCAAACGAAATAGGCACTGTCACCGTTGACCAGTGAATCGTAGTTGCGGGCAAAGTCGCCCTCAGGGCGTTCGACTTTGATTACTCTGGCACCTGCTTGTGCAAGCCTGCCGGAGGCGTATGGTGCGGCAACCGCTTGCTCAAGGCTGACTACAGTGATTCCATCAAGGTCGAACATAGTTTTTTCTTTGCATTGAGGTGTTGGCGCCGGCCCGCTGCGGTTTCCAGTGTTGTACCATACTGAGGTTAATTGTGCTTCAGCTGCCGAGATTTTTTTCAATAATATGATGGCAGTGATTTGGGTTATTATAGGATTGCGATAGTGTCTCAGGTAGTGAACTGCGCTAGTGGATGGAACAACCGTTGTTAACCGGGTGAAAGTCAATGTATGAATTTAGCTATCATAAAGCGACATCAGTTGATGACGCGATCAACGCGCTTGACGCGGCAGAAGACGGCAAATTACTGGCTGGCGGCATGACCTTGTTGCCGACCATGAAACAGCGGCTTGCCGCCCCCGATACGCTGGTCGATCTGGCTGGCGTACAGGGCCTGTCCGGCATTGAGAAACACGGCGACACTATTGTTATCGGAGCGATGACCCACCACGCCGATGTCAGCAGATCAGAGCTGGTACGCCAGTTTATACCGGCACTAGCCGATCTGGCTGGCATGATCGGTGATCCGCAGGTTCGTAACCGGGGCACTCTGGGTGGCTCTGTGGCCAATGCTGATCCGGCAGCTGATTATCCGGCTGCTCTGGTTGGACTGGCTGCAACGGTTAACACTGATAAGCGCTCAATCACAGCCGATGACTTTTTCATAGACTTGTTTGAAACAGCACTTGAAGAAAATGAAATCATAACCAGTGTCGCCTTCCCCGTAGCCAGTAAAGCCAGCTATCAAAAATTTCCGAACCCTGCCTCGGGTTATCCTGTGGTCGGTGTATTTTTAGCGGTGTTTAATGAAGGTGTGGCAGGCAACGGCAATGATAAAGTAAGGGTTGCCGTTACCGGTGCGGCAGGCAGTGTATTCCGACAGTCAGAGATGGAGCAGGCATTAGAGAAGGACTTTAAGCCGTCCTGCCTGGAAAAAATTGCAATTGATGACGAAGACTTTAACGACGATATACACGCCAGTGCGCAATACCGGGCGCACCTGGTGACAGTAATGGCCCGTCGTGCTGTGAAAGACATACTGTAGTTTTACCGGTCGAATGCGGCGTTTTCCCTTTAGTTCAACAATGAATAAAGGATCGATTGATAAAGCGACAACGTTCTGCGCCTCGCTCGCGTTGCACCACTGTTTTGTAGTAGCAGCGACGTGACAACCGATGCAACAGGTACCGGTTTAAGTGTCGTCGCACAGCAGACTCTGCCCATGCCACTTGACGCGCAACTGCAATGCGGTGCCGGTGAGTTGCTGGCACTTGTGGGCCCTTCCGGTGCGGGTAAATCAACGCTGCTTAGAATAATCGCGGGATTGATGCAGCCACATACAGGGATGGTCAGCTGTGCGGGTAAAACCTGGCTCGATACCAACGCCAATGTTTGTCTCAGTGCGCAGCGACGTCGGGTGGGATTTGTTTTTCAGCAATACGCGTTATTTCCGCACCTGACGGCACTGCAGAATGTTGAGCAGTCCTGTAGACATTTGTCGGCAGGATCACGAGCTGATAAGGCGGCCCGGTGGCTTGCAAAGGTCAATCTTGAAGGGCTGGAAAATCGTAAACCCGATCAATTGTCCGGCGGTCAGCAACAACGGGTCGGTATCGCGCGGGCGCTAGCGCGCGAGCCTGAAGTGTTATTGCTGGACGAACCGTTTTCCGCCGTTGATCGCGCTACCCGTGAGCGTTTGTATCGTGAACTGGCGATGCTGAGACGTGAGCTTTCCATACCGACAATATTAGTGACTCATGACCTGGACGAAGCAATTGTGCTGGCCGACAGTCTTTGTATGTTGTCACAGGGGACTACCCTTCAAAGTGGCCCGGTGCAGAGTGTGATCAGCAAGCCGGTATCGGTATTGGTTGCCAGGTTGGTCGGGTTCAAGAATATTTTTCGGGGTACGGTAACGCAGGAGAACGGCCACGGCGGAGGCGTGATTGAGTGGCGTGGTCATGAACTTGAGGTTGATCAACTCAACGGATTTAACGCCGGGCAGGCGGTGCACTGGTGCATCCCGCAGTCACATATTGTCATGCACCGACGCAACAGGCCTTCTCGAGGTGACAGAGAGAATCCGCTGAACGCTGTAATCGCAGAGCTGTTGCCGATGGGCGATAACACATTGGTTGCCGCGCAACTGGGTAAGCGCGGCCGACCACCGGTATACTTTTCCGTACCGTCTCATGCGGCTAATAGAAATAGTCTGGCAGAAGGCGCCAGTGTGAGTTTTTCGTTGTTGGCAGACAGTATTCACATCATGCCGCCAGACCGGCTTGGCCGTAGCAGACGGTGACCAGGCAGACGCGCCCATAAAAAAGCCCTGACATGCAGGGCTTTTTCATCACCAAACTAAAAAGCTCTAGCTCTAGCTCTAGGTAGAGGCAAGCCGGCTTGCAACGTTTTCCCAATTGACCAGATTATCCAGAAAGTTAGTCAAATAGACAGGTCGCTTGTTGCGAAAGTCAATGTAGTAAGAGTGTTCCCACACATCGCAGCCGAGCAGAGCAGTCTGGTTGAAACATAGAGGATTAACACCGTTTTCAGTTTTGGTGACTTTCAACGTGCCGTCGGTATCAACCACCAGCCAGCACCAGCCTGAACCGAACTGACCAGCACCGGCTGCGGCGAATTCTTCTTTGAATTTGTCAACCGAGCCAAAACCGTCTTTCAGGCGTGCTTCGAGTTCCGATGGCATCTTGCTGCCCTTCGGGCCCATCATTTCCCAGAACTGGGTATGGTTCCAGTGCTGTGACGCGTTGTTGAAGATACCGTTTTGCGCTACATCACCGCTGGCGTAGGTGCCTTTGATGATGTCTTCAACGGATTTGCTTTCCCATTCGGTACCGGCAATAAGTTTGTTGCCGTTATCAACGTAGGCCTTGTGGTGCAGATCGTGGTGGAATTCAAGGGTTTCCCTGGACATTCCGCCATCGGCCAGTGCGTCGTGTGCGTAGGGCAGGTTTGGTAGTTCAAAAGCCATTTGATCGAGCCTCGATTCGTTGTGTAAAGGGGTTTACTTGTGCCCCGCAGTTTAACTGATTTTATACTTACGTGATACGTTCCGGCAATTAGTGCTCATCGGGAAACCGGGGTGTAGCGAGGATCACTTGTTTGTGGATGGGCACTTAATGAGCGTTGCGTGTAAAATTCACGGCTTACAGACAGTGACAGAATATTATGTCGAGTATTTGGTTGTTCGGTTACGGCTCGCTGATTTGGCGCCCGGATTTTGAATTCCTGCAGCGCCGTGTCGGGTCGATAAACGGCTGGTCCAGGCGATTCTGGCAGGGGTCGCACGATCATCGCGGCGTGCCGGCAGCGCCGGGCAGAGTGGTCACCCTGGTGCCTGATGCGCAGGGGGTTTGTGGCGGACTGGCTTTTGAGGTGGCGGCCGATACGGCCGATCAAATCCTCGACAGGCTCGACTATCGTGAAAAGAATGGCTATGAACGGCATCAGCTGGATTGTCGGCTGGATAATGGTGAAGTGGTAAATTGTCTGGTGTATGTTGCCGGTGAATCGAATGAGGCTTTTTTAGGCGATTCGCAGCTACAACAGATTGCCGAACAAATTCGAACCGCCAGTGGCCCCAGTGGCAGCAACATGGAATATCTATACAAGCTGGCGCATGCCCTCAGGGAATTCGATATACACGATGATCATGTGTTTGAGTTGGAAAAACAGGTAGCTCTGCATACGCCGCAAGATTGAAGCAACTGTGTTTCAGCGGTTGTTACACCGGCATTGCCTGTTCGACCAGTTGCACCCAATAGGAGCAACCGTAAGGTATTGCATCATCGTTGAAGTCGTATTCCGGATGATGCAACGCTGCGGTGTCGCCGTTACCCATAAAAATAAAAGCGCCCGGTCTTGCGTTGAGCATAAATGAAAAATCCTCAGCGCCCATAACCGCGGGTGTATTGGCGTCGACCTTTGAGCGCCCGGCAACGCCGCTTGCGACGTTCACTGCAAGTTCGGTTTGTTCGTGTGCGTTGATGGTGACCGGGTAGTTGCGGTTATAGCTAAATTTTGCCGTTGTACCCATGGCGGCTGCAGTATTTTCGATGACTTGCGTCATGCGTTTTTCGAGTAAGTCTCTTATGTCAGGTGATAGCGTTCTCACGGTACCTTTCAGATTGACAGTTTGAGGGATCACATTAAACGCGTCAGTGTCAGTTTGAAAAGAGGTTACCGAGATTACGGCGGATTCCATGGGGTCTACATTGCGTGAAATAATTGATTGTAGTGCGAGTGTGATCTGTGCGGCGGCGATGGTGGGGTCAGCACCGGTGTGCGGCATAGCGGCGTGACCGCCGCGACCGGTAATCTCTACGCTGAATAAGTCTGCAGCTGCCATGATAGGACCCGGTCTTATGGCAAATTCGCCTACCGCGATGCCGGGCATATTGTGCAGCCCGAAAACCTGCTGGATTCCAAAGCGCTCCATCATACCGTCGTTCACCATTTCGCGACCACCGCCGCCGCCTTCTTCGGCAGGCTGGAAAATTACCGCTACGGTGCCGCTGAAGTTTCGCGTTTCACACAGATACCTGGCAGCGCCCAACAGCATGGCGGTATGGCCGTCGTGGCCGCAGGCGTGCATTTTCCCTTCGACCGATGAGGCGTGTTCAAGGCCTGTGGCCTCGAGTATAGGCAGCGCATCCATATCTGCACGCAGTCCGATTACTTTGTCGTTTCCGTTATCCCGACCATTGATAATACCGACGACGCCGGTCCGGCCGATGCTCTCGACTACTTCGTCGACACCAAACTCTTTCAATTTGGCCGCCACCAGGCTTGCGGTGCGCTCGACATCGAATTGCAATTCCGGGTGGGTGTGGATATCTCTGCGCCACCGCGTTATTTCTGGCAACAAGTCTGCAAACCGGTTTACGACTGCCATGCTGTTTTCCTGTAAAAGTAGAGGGTGAATATGCCAGTCGGCCACTTGTGCCGCAATAGCGAATGAATTTAGATTGGTATCTGTTGCCGGGCTGATGTCGTGAAACAACTTTTACAGCCAGAATTTAGCAGATTCAGTTGCGCGACGACGAGGTTAGTGGTTTAGTTACCGGATGATGAAAGAAACTGACGTTACATGACTGTGCGCGAGCCTGCGGGCCGACAGTCGTCACAGCAAGTGGTACTGGAGGTCAATGACCTCAAAACGACATTTAACACCCGCGACGGACAGGTCCATGCGGTCAACAATGTTAGTTTTAGTCTGTCAACCGGTGAGCTCCTGGGGGTGGTGGGTGAGAGCGGGTCTGGTAAATCGGTTACCATGATGTCGCTGCTGAAGCTGTTGCCCAGTCCTCCCGCCGAAGTCGTCGCCGATTCTATTCTGTACGAAGGTCGTGACGTCTTATCGATGGGAGATGAAGAACTGCGAGAATTACGTGGTGGCGGTATCGGCTTCATCTTTCAGGACCCGATGACTTCACTGAACCCGGTCTTTACGGTTGGCTACCAGCTTACCGAGGCGATCAGGCAGCATCTGCCCATCAGTAAAAAAGAGGCACGCGCGCGCGCTGCAGAATTGCTGGCTAAAGTTGGTATCGCCCAGCCAGTGGAAAGACTACGGGATTTTCCCCACCAGTTTTCAGGTGGTATGCGTCAGCGGGTAATGATTGCCATGTCACTGGCTTGCGAACCAAAGGTGCTGATTGCGGATGAGCCGACGACCGCACTCGATGTCACAATACAAGCTCAAATTCTGGAGCTGGTTCGTGACCTGCGGCGCGATCAGGGCATGGGCATTATCTGGATTACCCATGATCTGGGCGTGGTAGCAGGAATAGCAGACCGGGTCATTGTCATGTACGGCGGGCAAATAGTAGAGCACGCTCCAGTGAAAGAACTATTTAACAACCCGCAACATCCCTACACCAAAGCGCTGCTTGCAACAATGCCAAGTATTGATGCCAGTCGATCTGAGCGTTTGTATTCTATTGAAGGGCAGCCACCCAGCTTGTCCGGTGCACCGACCAGGTGTTCGTTTGCACCGCGTTGTGAATACGCTTTTGACCGATGTCTGGAGGAGAACCCGCCTATCGTGTCGATGGATAACAATCACCAGGCGGCGTGTTGGTTGCGCCATCCGCAATACACCGCACAAGGTAGTCAGCATCCACCAGAAGAGATCAGCCTGCGGGAGACCTTTTAGTGGCCGCGCTGGCGTCGACAGAATCGCTGCAGCTGATGCTGCAGGTTACCGGTTTGTCTATGCATTTTCCTGTCTACAAAGGGTTGATGCGCAGGCAGATAGGTGAAATTAAAGCCGTTGATGATATTTCTTTTCATATTATGCGTGGGGAAACACTGGGGCTGGTTGGTGAAAGCGGCTGCGGTAAATCTACAGCCGGGCGCGCTCTGTTAAAACTGTACCAGCCAACCAGCGGTCGTGTTGAACTTGACGGTACAGACGTCACTGCACTGGAAGGTGAAGATCTGCGGCGTATCAGAACCGATATGCAAATGATTTTTCAGGATCCGCAGGCGTGTTTGAACCCGCGAATGACAGTGGGTTCTATAATCGCCGAACCACTCGATGAACACACCAGGCTATCGAGGCGACAAAAGCGGCAGAAAGCGCGTGAGCTTCTTGACGCAGTGGGTATGAATCCGGACTATGAAAATCGCTACCCTCATGAATTTTCCGGCGGTCAGCGACAGCGAATTGGAATTGCCAGAGCGCTGGCTCTTGAGCCGAAATTTATCGTATGTGACGAGCCCATAGCTGCACTCGATGTTTCTATACAGGCGCAGGTAGTCAACCTGCTGGAAGATCTGCAACAACAACATCAACTGACTTATTTGTTTATAAGCCATGATCTGTCTATGGTAAGGCATATAGCTGATCGCATTGCCGTGATGTATCTGGGGAAACTGGTTGAGCTAGCCTCCCGTGAGCAGTTGTATCAGTCACCACAACATCCCTATACAAAAGCGCTTCTGTCAGCAGTGCCTGAACCTGATCCGGAAAAAGAAGCGATACGTGAAAGAATTATTTTACAGGGCGATGTACCAAGCCCTGCGAATCCGCCGAGTGGCTGCAATTTCTCAACACGCTGCCCTATTGCTCAGGAGCAATGCATGCGAGAGACGCCAGCCTGGCGCGAACTGGAAGGTGGGCGTTACATTGCCTGTCATATGGTACAGTGAATTGTTGTACAACGCAGATGTGATCATAAACAACGCAGCCAGTGATGCTGGATGGCGATGCCTTGATGACTAAAGCATAAACTTACAGGACTTCGTTATGAAAAAAGCACTACTTTGTACAGCTGTGGCAGCTGGTCTTTTCGCAGGGCCTGCGATGGCCGAGCGTGGCACCGATGGCCAGTTGAAAATCTTATACTGGCAGGCGGTTTCTATCCTGAATCCGTTTTTATCTTCAGGTACCAAAGATATTGAAGCGGCGTCAGCAGTGATTGAACCGTTGGCCAAATATAATGAAAAAGGCAACATGGTTGCTATCCTCGTCGACGAAATCCCCACTGTTGAAAACGGCGGTGTCTCGGAAGATCTAAAAAGCATTACCTGGAAATTATCAGACGGGCTTGTGTGGTCTGACGGCACAAAGGTAACCTCTGCCGACGTTGCATTCACCGCAGCCTATTGTATGCACCCTGAAGGTGGTTGCGCGCAGGTGTCAAACTTTACCGACGTAGAGTCGGTTGAAGAAATAGACGAATCGACAGTAAAGGTTAACTTTTCAGTGGCCAAGCCTTTTCCCTACGGACCTTTTGTAGGTACTCAGTCACCTATATTAAACAAGGCGCAGTTTGCAGACTGCATGGGTGCAAAAGCACCGGAATGTACAGATGCCAACTTCGGCCCGATAGGTACCGGGCCTTTTATGGTGTCTGAGTTCAAAGCCAACGATGTGGTCTCCTATGTAGCTAATCCCAACTATCGTGATCCGGCCAAACCTGCGTTTGCATCGGTGATACTCAAAGGCGGTGGTGATGCCGCGTCTGCGGCAAGATCAGTGCTTGAAACCGGTGAATTTGATTACGCATGGAACCTGCAGGTGGAGCCGGAAATTCTGAACCAGATGGCCTCTGCCGGAAAAGGTAAAGTGGTCTCGTCCTACGGAACCTCGGTTGAAAGGCTGATGGTCAATCTGTCAAACCCTGATCCGGCATTGGGAGATAAGCGGTCAACACTTGAAGGTGGTCCACACCCTTTTCTCAGTGATATTGCGGTGCGAAAAGCGCTGTCTCTGGCAATTGACCGGCAAACTCTTGTTGACGTCGGTTACGGCAGCGCAGGTCAGGTGACTTGTAACGTGCTTCCGGCTCCGGAAATATACGCATCAACGGCAAACGATGCCTGCAAAACGCAGGACATGGACGCGGCCAAAAAGCTACTAGATGATGCGGGCTGGGTACCGGGTGGTGATGGCATACGCGCAAAAGACGGTGTCAGACTGTCTATCCTTTATCAAACCTCAACTAACTCGGTTCGCCAGGCAACGCAGGCGATTATCAAACAGTGGTGGTCAGAGCTTGGTATCGAAACAGAGTTGCGCAATATTGATGGCGGGGTGTTCTTCGGTGGTGATCAATCCAGCCCCGACACCTTCCAGAAGTTTTTTGCAGATATAGAAATGTACACCAATAACTTTGATGGAACAGACCCTGAAAAGTACATGGCAAACTGGCTTTGCAGCGATATACCCAGTCCGGCCGATCAGTGGTTAGGCAGTAATATGCCGCGTTATTGCAACCCTGAATACGACGCACTGGTTGCCAAAATGGGATCGACAGCCAAGCTGGAAGATCGTGCGGCGTTGGCTAAGCAAATGAACGATATGTTAATGCAGGATGTTGCCATCATACCTCTTATTCACCGTGGTGGTGTTTCGGCTCACGCGAATTCGCTTGAAGGTGTGAAAATGACCGACTGGGATTCGGAGCTATGGAATATCGCTGATTGGAAGCGAGCTAAGTAGACAGTACTGAAGTTGTGTGCCGGTCAGCTGCAAGGCCGGCACTATCTTAAGTCACGCTAAAAGACTCTGTTAGTATGTTTAATTACACAATCCGCCGATTGTTGTTCGCAATACCAACGCTTTTTGTAATCAGCTTTTTGATTTTTGCGATTCTTGATTTAGCGCCGAATGATCCGACTGGCAATCTGCCGCTGACTATCCCGCCGGAGGTTCGAGAGAACATTCGAATATCTTTAGGACTGGGTGAACCGTTTCCCATTCGCTATCTGAAATGGTGCCAGCAGTTTTTCATCAATGAACCACTGAATCTGATTGAACAATGGTTCGATATCAGTATTGGAGACAGTGAAAATCGTTTGCGGGTGCAGTCATGGGCTACTCGCAGTCCGGTGGTTGATCTTATTGTCGAACGCCTGCCACAAACCTTATGGGTGTTGGGGCTGTCTTATGTGATCGGAATCCTGATTGCAATTCCTATTGGTGTCATCTCTGCGTATAAGCAATATTCGATTTTTGATCAGATAGGTACTTTTATTTCTATGGTCGGTTTTTCCGTACCAACCTTTTTTACCGGCCTGGTATGTATTGTTTTTTTTAGCTCTACCCTCGGGTGGTTTCCCTCAATTTATGACACTACACATGAAGTAACCGATCTGGCCAGTTTCTGGTTTCAGGTAAAACAAATGATAATGCCGGTGATGGTACTCGCACTATTTAATGCATCGCAGCTGTCGCGATTTATGCGAGCTTCCATGCTGGATAATTTGTCGCAGGACTATGTTCGTACAGCCAGAGCAAAAGGTTTGAAAGAGCGCTCGGTATTGTTGATTCATGTGCTTAGAAATTCGCTAATACCGGTTGTGACAGTGATAGCGCTGGGCTTACCACAGATATTTGCCGGGGCCATTATCACTGAACAAATATTTCGTGTTAACGGTCTGGGGCAATTACTTATTATTGGAATTCAGGGTGCAGATATTCCGTTGGTGCAAACACTGACCTTTATCTTTGCTGTGCTGATTGTTTTGTTTAATTTGATTGCCGATATTCTGTACGGCATGCTGGATCCGAGGATTCGTTATGAGTGACGAGTCGATGAGTAATCCGGCGCTTGCTACTGAAGAGATGCCTGAACGTCGATCGTTGTGGGGTGATGTCTGGTCACAGTTCCGTACACACAAGGGTGCGATGGTTGGCGCAGTAGTCTTTGTTTTGATTTGTCTTGCAGTGGTTGTCGGGCCTTATATCCACACCCTTGATCCTCAGCGGCTGGATATTCTAAACAAAAATCTTGGTCCGTCGTGGGCTCACCCGATGGGCACCGATAACCTTGGCAGAGACACCTTTGCGCAGGTGATGGCTGGCGGCAGAGTGTCATTGCTGGTTGGTGTTGTCGCTATGCTGCTGTCACTTTTTGTCGGCACCGCGATAGGAGTGCTGGCTGGCTTTTTTAAAAAACTTGATGGTCCGTTAATGCGGTTGACCGATTTATTTCTGGCGCTGCCGTTGTTGCCTTTGTTGCTGGTGATTATTATGTTATTCAGGGACACGCTGCGTTCAATGTTCGGGCCGGAAACCGGTATTTTTATACTGATCGTTTTTGTGATCGGTATAACCAGCTGGATGCAAACAGCGCGAATTGTGCGAGGTGATGTACTGACACTGAAAGAACAGGAATTTGTGGTTGCTGCCAGAAGTATCGGTACACCATCGCGTAGAATTATATCAAGGCATATATTGCCTAATGTCTTAAGCCCTATTATGGTCTCGGCGACATTGGGTATAGCCAATGCGATTATCACTGAATCTGCATTGAGCTTTTTAGGGCTGGGCTTTCCGTCCGATTTTCCCACCTGGGGGCGCCTGCTTTATGATGGTGCGAACTTTATGCAGCTGACCCCTTCACGGGTGATCTGGCCCGGTCTTGCAATATCTCTGACGGTGCTGGGAGTTAACTATATGGGTGACGGACTTCGAGACGCGCTTGATCCCCGAATTCGCGGAAGATAACAAAGAGCTTATTTTTCCATGAGCACGTGAGGCGTTAGCACAGCACCGGGCATTAGCTGTGATTCTGGCTGGAGCTGTTGGGATCAGGGAACTAGAAATTGTTGGTGCCACACTCCTTCTGAAAACCGGTAGAGTTCTCTGTCATGAAATTGATCCGGAGCTGAACCCTGCCATATTTCAATATAGGAGGCTTCTATTGATATTCCCCGGGCATTGTCCGGAAAAGGGATATCACCATCGGTTGGGTAGCGAGTTTTTAATTTAGCTATTCCCGTCAGCAGTGCCTCTCTGGATTCGATGGTGTTGGTTTGTAGTTCATGTTCGTTGTAGTAGTGATCGATAATTTTTGTATTGTAGGGTTTTTTAGCCCAATGCTTCTGCATTAGCTGTGCGGAAATTTCACTGTATTGGCCACCAATTCTATACTGCTGCATTAGTGTGGGCCAAAACACCAGCAGCTCAAGTTGTTTCGTTTGTTGTAACTGTTGCCACTTCGGTGAACTGCTGTTAATGAAAATCACAAAAGAATCATCAGTCACCTCCCTTAATACCAGTGTGCGAACTGATGCTTTCCCGGCGCTGGAAACGGTAGCTAGAAAGCAATAGTTTGCATTAGCATCACCGTTTGATCTGGCTTTCGTCCAGTTGTCATTAAAAAAATTAATTGGATTATCCATTATCTTTCCGATATCAGCGAGGGTAGACCTGCAGTGATGCGGAATTATGTAGCTGTTGCACAACGTTCAAGGATGGACGCGCAACTGCTCATAAGTCCGCGGTAATCGACTTATGAGAAAATATAGGCGCTTTAATTTAACTATAGCGACTTTTGTTTTAATTCAATTTTTCATCTTTGACGATTCTGAAGCTCGAATGCTCGGGCCTGGTGTCCATAGCGACATATTTAGAGACTTCGAAATGCAATCTCCGAGTAGTTCCAGCCACAAAGGAATTATCAAAGTCAATGCTGCCTTTAATTCTAAAGCCAATAAAAGTAATCGGGTTGCGTTTTTTCTCCCATATAAAGGAGGTATAGTCGTCCCTGGCTTTTCCGTCGGTGACTCCGACCATTGTTCTCCCTGGAACGTCTACTTCGTCTGTGGGGTTAATCAAGTCCAAAAGAATGAACTCAGGACCGACACCTTCCTCACTACCGGCATGACTACTTCTCACTCGATGGGTAAAG
>CAKZVB010000033.1 GCA_937922015.1 uncultured Granulosicoccaceae bacterium | reverse complement strand
TTTGACCATCCGCCTGCCATATTGTGTCCCCCCGATAATATGCGTTTTTATATTCAACTACCCGGCCAGATGTGACCAGCCTCGATAAGCGGCCATATGGTCTGGAATATTGTGAACGCGAATAATGTCGACGCCCTGCTGGCATAGTTGCATGGCCGATCCTATTGTGGCCATATCGCGTTCATGAATTTCATTGCTGGTGAATTGTTTCATGAACGATTTTCGTGAATGCCCCACCAGTAATCGCAGGCCGTGTCGCCGGTAGCTGCCGGCGACTTGCAGAAGTTTCAGCGATTGCAGAGGATCTTTCCCGAAGCCGATACCCGGATCGAATATCAGTTGGTTGCGGCTGATCCCGGCTTTATCCCAGATTTCCAGTTGTCGTTCAATCCAGTTGTGCAGTTCCTGTATGGGGTCGGACTCTTTTGCAATGGTGATGTTGGGGTCTGCCGGTACGCTCATGCTATGCATGGCTATCCACTGACAGTTGCTGCCGGCAGCCAGTTCTATCATTTCCGGGTCGGTAACGCCGCCTACGTCATTGATGAAATCGACGCCGGCGTCGATGGCTTTTTCTGCCACTGCTGCATTTCGCGTATCCAGACTGACCAGTGGACCCAGCTTATCGTCGCTATATTTATCGTGCAGATATTCAAGCACCGGAGAGACTCTGGTCCATTCGGTAGCGGCGTCAATCGTGGCAGCGCCGGGGCGGGTTGATTCACCGCCTATATCAAGAATTGTGGCGCCTGAATCTATCATTTGTTCGATAGTTGATCTGGTTTGGTCGAGGTTGTTATGAGTGCCCCCGTCCGAGAAAGAATCAGGCGTGATGTTAAGAATACCCATCCACAATGGAATATGGTGCGGCAGATCCTGTGACCATTGAAGCAGTGTCTTATCACCGCGACCGGGTATGGTCAGGTTGGGGTTTAAGGTAATTAGTGGTGTCAGCACAAAGTGCCTCAGGTGCATGTCTTTGTGTGGAATGGTGAGTGTTTCGGTACTGATGACTTCAGTGCCCCACAACAGAATGTCAATATCGATCGGTCGTGGTGACCAACGTGACTTGTTGATTCTGCCAATGTTGTTTTGTATCTCGTGAATATGCTCCAGCAGTTTTTCCGGCGTGCAGTGCACCTTGCACTGGATTGCCATATTCAAAAACGGCTGGTTCCATTCCCAGGGGGCGTCATCGGGTAACAGTGCTGGTGTTTCAATCGTCGGGGATGCTCTTAAAAACTCAACGCCCCTGTCTTGCAGGTGTTCAATTGCATTGCGTAAATTTGATTTGCGATCGCCGAGATTGGAGCCGAGACCAAGATAAATATTCAATTTGTATGTCGTTCCCTGGTGGTGTGTGGGAGATGCCTGTTGATGATAAAGCCAAAGGAGATATTGAATATGCGATTGTCTTAAAACATTACCTCTTGCTCATGTTTCTGCCGCCGGACTTTTTTTCATCAACAAGGCCGGATCGAATCGCCAGATCAGGTAACATTGGAGTTAGTGGTCCATCCAACTAATAATATGGTGATCTGTGGAAAATAAAATGAACAAGCAGTGGCTGTTGGCCGAGCGCCCGACTGGTCTGTTCACCAAAGATAACTTCCTGTTAAAGCAGGTGATGATACCCGAGCTCAAGGACGAACAATTCCTGGTGAGGGTAATCTATCTGTCACTCGATCCCACCCAACGCATGTGGGCTCAAATGGATACCTACCTGCCCGCAGTGAAAGAGGGTGAAGTTATGCGCAGCCTGGGTATGGGGGTGGTAGAAAAGAGCCGCAACCCGGCGTTTAAAGAGGGAGATGTTGTGCAGGGTATGACGGGCTGGCAGACCCACGTGATAACGGACGGGCGTGACTACTCACAAGTGCCGTCAAAAAGTGGTTTGCCGCTTGAGGTATATCTGGGGCCGCTTGGCATGACCGGTATTACCGCCTATTTTGGTTTGCTTGAAGTAGGCAAACCTGAAAAAGGCGAAACATTGCTGGTATCAGCTGCTGCCGGTGCTGTCGGTTCAGCGGTGTGCCAGATAGGCAAAGTGAAAGGCTTGCGGGTAGTCGGTATGGCCGGCAGTGAAGAAAAGTGCGAATGGCTCACGAAGGAACTGGGTATAGATGCAGCGATTAACTATCGTGATGCGGATGCCTATAGACAATTGAAGGCCGCTTGCCCTAAAGGGGTAGATATATGTTTTGAAAATGTCGGTGGCGAGGTGCTGGATATGGCGCTTGGATTGATAAACGTCGGTGCCCGCATACCGTTGTGTGGATATATATCCGAGTATGCCTCTGAGGAGCAGGGCCCCGGGGTTCACAACCTCCCCGCGCTAATTTCCAAACGCGCCAGACTGGAAGGTTTTCTGGTGCTGGACTACGTGCATCGAAGCCGTGATGCCTTAAGTGATCTGGGTAAATGGATGATGGATGGCAGACTGAAATACAGAATGCACATCGAAGAGGGTTTTGAAGAATTGCCGCTGGTGATGAATAAGTTGTTCATGGGTGAGAATGAAGGCAAGTTATTGCTTCAGGTAAGTGAAATACCAGAGTAGAATTTCAATTTCACTTCGTTTTTTTGACTTATATCCTTTTCGGTTGCACAAAAAATTGCTGCCCGAGCATGATTGATCGACCGGGGCTGATCTGTCTGCACTGAATGGCCGGGGTTTTTTGAAATTCCCGGCTGATCAAAGTTGTTGGTTGCGGGGTTTTCTCTGGTGAGCCCTGTGTTACCTTTTTAAAAATATTCAGCTCTGGAAACCGCTGTGGCGCAATTTGAGGTTCATGGCGCTTTGTCTTATTGTATAAGCAAATATCGCAACGCACGTTCGGTTACCATTGGCCTGATTGGCTTATACATCGAGGACATCATGTTTGATACAACACTAAAAAACTTGCAGCACCCGTTTAAAATGCCATTGTCAGCATTGACTCTGTCATTGCTTTTGGCAGCGCCACTGGCGGCACAGGATGCAGAGCCTTTCAGGCTGACAGTAATGCACACTAACGACACACACTCGCATCATGAGCCACAGGGACGCACAGGTAACGGCGGAGCTGCACGACAAGCCACCGTGGTCAAGTCGATACGTGCTCAGGTTGAAAATTCCGTATTGCTGGACGCCGGTGATCGCTTTACAGGCACCTTGTTTCATAAATACTACGCCGGTGATGATAATATAAAAATTATGAACGCCATTGGCTATGATGCGATGGCATTAGGTAATCATGAATTCGACAATGGTCTCGCGGTACTCGAAGACTTTGTTAAAGGCGTTAATTTTCCTGTGCTGTCGGCCAATGTCGATTTCGGTACACAGGAATTCCTGGCCTCTAACGTCCCCGGCTCTACCGTACTGGAAGTAGGTGGTGAGAAGATTGGCATTATTGGGCTGGTTACTTCTGAAACCCCCGAGATCACCATCAATTTCGCTAACAAGGAAGCACTGACCTGGTCCAATGACTACGCCGGTGCGGTCAAACGCGAGGTAGCCATTCTGAAAGCCGAAGGTGTGAACAAAATAATATTGACGACGCATATCGGCTTGGGGATGGATATGGCGGTTGCGGCGAAGATAACCGATGTCGATGTAATCGTGGGTGGGCACAGCCACACCGCAGTCAGCAGCATTTACAAAGAAGGTGGTGACACAAAATACCCCATAAAGGTAGACGATGCAGAGGGTAACCCGGTCTATATTGTTCAGGCCGGTGATCGGGATCGCTATGTTGGCAAGCTTGATTTGCGGTTTGATCAGGACGGTAAGGTCATTCGCGCCCGAGGTGACCTGATTTTGTTAAGCAGTTTCATCGAGCCGGATCCCGAAGTGCAGGCGCTGGTCGAAGGCCTGGCGCAGCCTATAAATGAATTAAAAAATACACCGGTGGCAGGTGATGATCAAAAGCCCGTCAGCAGTGCGCAGCTAATGAGTAATAAATCCTGCCGTGCTGAAGAGTGTTTGATCGGCAATCTGATTTCTGATGCTATTCGTGCAGAGACCGGCGCAGATATCGTGTTGCAAAACGGTGGTGGTATACGCGCTGATATCGACGAAGGAGAGGTCACTGTAGGCGAGGTGCTTACCGTGCTGCCGTTCGGTAATACCGTTGCGACGCTAAAACTATCCGGCGCTGATGTACTGGCATCCCTCGAAACCGGAGTATCCCGGGTTGGAGGTAAGAGTGGCTCAGGGCGTTTTCCTCAGGTGTCGGGTATTCGGTTTCAGTACGATGTTGCAAAGGAGCCGGGTGAGCGAATAGTGCAGGTAGAGATTGTCAAAGACGATGGAACTACCGAACCCCTGGATAGCGGCAAAATGTATACAGTGGCCACTAATAACTTTATGCGCACCGGCGGTGATGGTTATGTGCTCTTTAATACGAATGCTGTCGATCCGTATGACCATGGTCGCCCGCTGGAAGAAGCGTTGATCGACTATATGATTAAAAATAATCCTGTGGTTGTTGAAAAAGACGGGCGTATTAGTCAGTAAGCGGTGAAGTCCTGCCTTCATTTGTGAAGGCAGGATAATTTATTGTCTTGTGTGCCTTATCTGAAAATAACCGGTCTCACCAAGCCGTTGCTATTGAACAGATACAGCGACCTTGCCCTTCACCTTTCTGTCCATCACATAAGATAATGCATCAGCGGTGTGTTGCAGCGGAAAAGTGCGATCAACGCTGACGGATACCTTTCCCTGATCAGCCCATTTGAAAAGTTCTGTCATGTTTTCTGCGAATACCAGTGGTTCCTTTTGTACGAATGTACCCCAGAAAACCCCGACAAGATTGAGTTCCTTGACCAGTGCCAGATTAATTGGAAATTTCGGGATGGTGCCGGAGGCGAAGCCTACCACCAGATACCGTCCATTGCGGGCCATTGCGCGGACGCTTGAGTCAAATGCACTGCCGCCCACAGGATCGTAAATAACGTTGGCGCCTTTATTGTCAGTGTAGCTTCTTATTGCGTCTTTTAGATTTCTATCTTTCAGGCTTTGCGCAGAATAATTTATTAAGTGATCAGCGCCCTGTTGTTTTGCAAGATCCAGTTTCTCCTGAGACGAGGCGACCGCGATAACGGTTGCTCCCATTGCCTTGCCAATTTGCACGGCAGCGATTCCGGTACCACCGGCAGCGCCTAGCACCACCAGTGTTTCACCCGCTTTGAGTGAGGCTCGTTGTTTTAATGCATGGTGTGCCGTGCCGTGGGCTACTAATAGATTGCAGGCCTGGTCTGCGGGTATTGATGCGGGTACCGGTATTGCAAACCGGTGGTCGATCGTTAATTGCTGTGCAAAGGCACCGTAATTCGGACTTGAGCAGATCACTTTGTCACCGACCTTGAAGCCTTTGCAATCGCTGCCTGCGCTAAGTACTTCACCACAGCATTCCATGCCCGGTATAAATGGTGTCGGTGGTTTTGCCTGATAAAGGCCCTGAATTAACAGGCCATCGGGAAAGTTAATTCCCGCACTAAGCACCTTGATCAGTAATTCGGATTTGCCGGCAACCGGGTCTGCGACTTCCTCGACCGTCAGTTTGCTGATATCACCATACTCATGGCACACAATAGCTTTCATACTGCATCTGCTCCCTTTTCGGCTATCTGTCTGGACATTGCTGCAAGTGGAGCAACAAACCGGTGAATTTTTAATGCACGTTCGCTTGAGGCATTGCCTTCACGGCCGCGTTTGGCGACACCCTGTAGAATAGCCGCCAACCGGAACAGACTGAATGACAGATAGAAATCCCAGTGACTGATACCGCTGATGCCGGTTCGTTCGCAATACAGAGATACAAATTCTTCTTCTGTGGGTATCCCCAGTGCTTTTATATCGGCACCGGCCAGGCCGGACATATCTCCCACCTGTGCAGGCATTCGTTGTTGCATGCAATGATTGGCAAGATCGGCATAGGGATGACCCAGGGTGGATAGTTCCCAGTCAAGAACTGCGGTAAGTGCCGGCCGGTCCGCATCGTACATCAGGTTGTCCAGCCTGAAGTCACCATGCACCAGTGATACTTTACCGTCATCCGCTGGTAAGTGTTCGTGCAGCCATTCAGTTACCCAGTCCATGTCCCTGATGGTTTCAAACTGCGATAAACGATATTGTTCGGCCCAGCGCTTCAGTTGTCGCGCGTAGTAATTTCCGGGGCGACCGAAGTCACTCAGGCCCACGGCGTTAATATCTACGCTGTGCAGGTCAGCCAGCACCTGATTGACCTGATCATAGATCATTGTGCGGTCTGATTTTGATACCTCGGGAATTGCGGAGTCCCAGAAAGTTCTGCCATTTTTATACTCCATGATAAAAAACATGGAGCCGATTATCTGTGTGTCTTTACAGAGATGGTGCATGGCTGGAACGGGTACTTTTGAATATTGCAGTGCGCTCATCACTTTGAACTCGCGATCTACCGCATGCGCTGACTTTAGCAATTCCCCGGGGGGTTGTTTGCGCAACACGTAATTTCCCGACAGTGTCTGAATTTTAAACGTCGGGTTGGACTGCCCGCCGCTGAACTTGGTCGCTGTCAGCGGGCCTTTGAAGTTGTCGAGATTCGATTGCAGGTACTCACCGAGCACTGCCTCATCAAGAGTGTCAATGCCGTGGGTCATGATGCGGTATAACGTTTGACAAGGTTGCGTCCCAGTTGGTTTATGTGCACCTGATCCGGTCCGTCTACAATGCGAACGATGCGCGCATATAAGTAGCTGTCTGCCAGTATGGTGTCCTGACTCACGCCGGCTGCACCGTGCATTTGAATGGCTCTGTCGGTTACTCTACACGCCATATTAGGTGCTACGATTTTTATCATGGCGATCAGCTCTTTTGCGTGTTTATTGCCGTGTTTGTCCATTTGATCGGCTGCCATAAAGGTCAGTAGTCGCGCCTGTTCGATCTCGCAGGCAGACAGTGCAATCTCTTCACGGATTTTCCCTTGTTCGCTTAACTTGCGACCAAATGCCACGCGTGACTCAGCGCGTTCGCACATGATTTCAAGCACTCGCTGCGCGCGCCCGATGAGTCTCATGCAATGGTGTATGCGACCGGGCCCCAGTCGTCCCTGTGCGATTTCAAATCCACGACCTTCACCCAGCAATAGATTTTCCGGTGGCACACGGACGTTATCAAAGATGATTTCGGCGTGGCCTTCCGGTGCGTCGTCATTGCCGAACACCTGCATCGGTCTTACCACCCTGACACCCGGTGTGTCCATGGGCACCAGAATCATTGATTGTTGCTTGTGACGATCGGGATTGTCGGGATCATTTTTACCCATCACAATCATAATTTTACAGCGCGGATCGCAGGCACCGGAGATATACCACTTGTGACCGTTAACGACATACTCGTTGCCATCGCGAACAATACTGGTTTGTATATTGGTTGCGTCACTGGATGCCACTGCCGGTTCAGTCATTGCGAATGCTGATCGAATTTCACCCTCCAGTAACGGGGTGAGCCAGGTTTTTTTTTGTTCTTCCGTACCATAACGCGCAAACACTTCCATATTGCCGGTGTCCGGTGCACTGCAGTTGAATATTTCACCGGCAAATCTGGATCTGCCCATTAGCTCACACAGCGGAGCATATTCAAGATTGTTGAGCCCGAAGCCATATTCTTTTGAGTCAGGCAGGAAAAAATTCCATAGGCCCTGTGATTTGGCTTTGGCTTTCAATTCTTCTAACAGAGGTGGAATTGTCCAGCGATTTTCTGCATTGTCTATTGAGGCCTGCAGTTCATGTTCGACTGGAATCAGGTTTTCACGCAAGAAGGTATCTACCTTGTTGACCAGATTCTGTGTTTTTTCTGAGTGTTGGAAGTGCATGGTATTTTGAATCCGTAGTAGTACAAAAGCTCTGTCTGTTGTTATTGATATAAAAACAGTGCAAGTTGCTCGGCAATTAAGGCGGGTTTCTGTGTGTTTTTTATTTCCACTTCTGAGTGGAATGTAACCAGCACACCCTGTGGGTTTTCCCCTGCTGACAAGACTTTCATGTGCAGGCGGATATCTGATCCACTGGCGACGGGGTTGATAAACCGTACGCGATTAAGGCCATAGTTAAGCACGGTATTATCACCGATATGAGGTTTGGTCAGTGTTGCGCCAAGATAGGACAGCAGCGACAGACTTAAAAAACCGTGCGCTATGGTACCTCCGAGATTTTGAGTGGCTTGAGCGGTGGGGTCAATATGGATCAGCTGATGATCAAGGGTGGTCTCGGCAAAGCTGTTAATGCGTTGCTGGTCAATAGTAAGCCAGTCTGTGACGCCTAAGTCGGTACCAGCCAGATGCTGCCATTGAGTGAGTAAATCCTTGCTTTGCATATGGCCTCTGTTCTGAATTTAACGTTTGTCTTCAGTGTACCGGATAAATTAAATTGTCCACAAAAATCGGCAGATCATTGCTGCACAGTGACGTTCACGAGGCGTTCTTATTTAGAAACTTTTCAAGATTATTTTTAAATTCATCGGTTTTCATCAGGCGGCCGAACTCCTGCCCTTCTCGCTCAATTATTTCCATATAGTGTTGTTTGCGTGCATTGAGCAATTTTCGTGAGGTGCGAAGTGCGTCAAGCGGTTTTCCGGCTAGTCTGGTGGCAACTTCTGCTACGGTTTGGTCAAGCGATTCTGCATCCAGTACATTGTTGATCAGACCGAATCGTTCACCGTCTACCGCACTTAGTGGCTCACCCAGTAATAACATTTGTGCGGCTTTCTGATGACCCAGCACTGCGGGAAATGTTTCTGATGAGGCAAACTCCGGGCACACACCCAGATCAGCGAATGGGGCGTGCAGACTGGCTTTATGGCTTGCATAGATCAGGTCACAGTGAAACAGCATGGTTGCACCAATGCCTATTGCCGGGCCGTCAACCGATGCAACAATCGGCTTTTCACAGCTGAGCATGGCTTTCATCAATTGAAACGGTGCGTCAAATCGTCCGCCCTCCTGTGCAAGTGCGGCGGCGAAATCTGCCAGATCGTTACCGGCTGTAAAAATCCCCGCTGTTCCTTTAATCACAATGACTCGACAATTGTCATCACTGCTGGCGGCGGTGAGGCCGGCTGTGAGCAGTGTGTACATCTCGCGATTGAGTGCGTTGAGTTTGTCGGGTCGATTAAAGCCCAGTGTGCATACTGCATTGTCAGTGCTGTTGGTGATAGCTGTCATAGACGGAACTCCTGCAAAAAAACTTTGATAGTGAAACGATGCTGCTATGCGTTTAATCGGTTCAGCGCATCGTTGTATTCATTTTTCAGGCGTTTGCATAGTTGCTCCACCGACGGGTTGTCATCGATGTTGCCAGTGCCGTGTCCTGCCGACCAGATAGTTTTCCACGCTTTTGCGTCATCACCGAGTTCTTTACCAAGATCGATGTCAGGATCTGTTGCCGCTTTTATGTCAATGCCGTTTTGTATCAGGCTCTCGGCCAGAAAGTTGGCCGGAATGCCGGAAACCTTCGGCGTGTATACGATGTCCTCTGCCCTGGCCTTGATTAGCATTTCTTTATAATCCGGTTCAGCCAGGCTCTCTTTTGTAGCAATAAATCTTGTGCCCATGTAGGCCAGATCTGCCCCGGCTGCACGTGACGCCAGTACCTGTGAACCGGTGGAGATAGCGCCCGACTGGATAACACAGGTATCAAATTCATTTTTTATCTGATCAATGAATGGGTAAGGATGCAGAGTGCCGGCATGGCCACCGGCGCCAGCGCTGACCAGTATCAGGCCGTCAACGTTGGCTTCGATGGCTTTTTCGGCATGGCGCATGTTGGTGACATCGTGAAAAACCAGTCCGCCGTAGCTGTGAATGGCATCTACCAGCTCAGATACAGCACCCAGAGAGGTGATCACAATGGGCACTTGTTCTTCGACGGTGACTTTTAGATCGGCCTCAACCCGTGGGTTGGTTTTATGGACAATAAGATTTATTCCGTAGGGCGCAGCGTCTTTTTGTTCTGATAAGGTGCTTTTTATTTCGTGCAGCCATTGCCGGTAACCTTCAGTCGTACGCTGGTTAAGGGCCGGGAAGGTACCCACTACACCGTTGATGCAACACTGGGTAACCAGTGCAGTGCCGGATACGAGAAACATAGGTGAGGCAATGACGGGTAGCGAAAGGCGGCCCGCGAGTTGTTGAGGCAATGACATATTGTTCTGTCCGGCTGTTCTTTTGGACATTATAAGTGCAAATTCAAGCGATTATAATGTTTACTTCTTCAACGTTTAGTGCATTGAGTTCAAGGAGTCATTTTTGCTGCATATTGCTCTGCATTTTGTAATTCCGCTGATCATTGTGGCGGTGTTCTTTTCAGCCAATAGGCTGCGTGCGTTTTTATTGTTGTTGTCAGCGTTTGTAATTGATCTTGATCATCTGCTGGCCGATCCCGTGTATGACCCGATGCGCTGTAGTATTGGTTTTCACCCCCTGCACAGTAAATTTGCTATTGGATGTTATGTGCTGTTGTTTGTTTTGTCCTGTTCTCATCAGGCGGGCAGAAGTCTTTTTGGCAGGTATCGGCCATCTGTCAATTTAATAGCAATCGGACTGGGGATACATATAGTCCTTGATGCACTGGACTGCCGTTTCTAGTTTGCATTATTCATGAGGATCCGGCGTCCGGAGTCAATAGCGCTCAACAGGTCGCCCGGTTGCCTGAGAAGCGTGGCCCGCCACGCGCCGCGGGATCCAGGCAATTGACTGGTGCCGCATTTGTTGTAAAAGCCTGTTGCTCTATAGATGGTCAGATTGTTGGCGGCTGACCGGCTGAAGATTTGGTGATGTGGCAGGGTAACTGCACATTCCACTTTTGTTTGAAAGATCACCTTACGCCGTTGGTAGCATTGACGTGAAATTAGATAATGAATTACAACAGTCGTGAACTAGAAGAAGAGCGCGTTCGCCGAACGGCGAGAAAAAAAATGATCAGCGCCGAGCTTGAAGACTTTCTGCGCTACCTGAATTCTCCGTGGCACATTGTATGGCGTAATCTGCTGGTGGGGCTGACTCGTGGTCTTGGCGCGGTGTTCGGCGCCACGGTAGTGGTTGGTCTGGCCATTTGGGTATTGAAAATATTTGTCGATCTGCCTTTGATTGGTGAGTATGCTCAGGAATTCCGCGATCGGGTCAGTGAGGTTGCCGAAGAAACCCGCTACACAGATGACTTTGAGCGAACCCAAACCATACTAAGAAGTATCGATCTCAGGCTTAAAGAGCAGAATGAGTTGTTGGAGATATTGAACCGGGAGCAGCCCTAGGAGTCTGCGCGGTAGAAGTCTGCGTAGCGAGAACGTGCCATGGCGAGGGCCCTTGTCTTAGTAAATGATGGTACGATCATTTGAGGCGCATAGTTGTTCAATTGTTCCGAAAATGATCGATAATTACTATCGCCTTGGGCGCACCGTCAGGGCGCGTTCGCAGTAGCAGAGGTTCTGCCGCGCAG
>CAKZVB010000032.1 GCA_937922015.1 uncultured Granulosicoccaceae bacterium | reverse complement strand
CTATCAAAAAATGACACATCAAAATCAACGTCTATACTCAATACGACACCGGACAGTCAAAGCGCCATCGAGCAATAAACCCTGATACCTGTCAAGGATGCCCGGGCAAAAACCAAAACGGAAGTAACCACCAGCGTGGATAGCAAATCCCTTATACAGAGTGCTGTTCTTCGCTCACAAAAAAGTACCTGGAATATGTCTGCAACGATTGAAAAAACCAGAATTCTTGTCGTCGACACCTCTACGGCGATGTTGCATGTGCTGCAAAACTTCTCAGACAAACATGGCTATGAGTCGGATTGTTTTGCTGATCCGGTTGAGGCTTGCAGGGCTCTGGACAAGAGGTTTCAGCGATTTGACTCTGACTATCAGTGTGTGTTGCTGGGCTGGCCGGAAGGGTCGACTGAGATTGTGTCTGAGTTGCTGACCCTGCTTATCTCTCCGGACCATCAGGACCTGGCGGTGGTGTTGATTTGTCAGGAGATGACTTCTGACATACAGTCGCTGGTAAAAAAACGTGCAAAGACTCGTGCTCTGTTGTGGAAAGACTACCAGGCAGCAGCAGATATAATTGATCGCCAGGCGATAGCTGCACCGGCAACTCCAATGAAAAAATCTGTCGCCACTGTTGAAAGCGCCGTAAATAGTTCGAAGCAGCCTTCTGAAAAAAGTAAAGGCGATGCTGCAGAATCTTCCGTTTGTGTTAAAGCGTTGCTGCTCGACGGAGCGCCCTCAATCTGTCACGTATTACGGGATTTGATGGAATCGAACGGTTATGACGTCGCAGTCGCAGGTTCAGTTCAGGAAGGTCGCAAGGCTTGTGAATCGGAAAAGTTTGATCTGATTGTCACTGACTTTTTTCTGCGTGGTGAGGGAGGAGAAGAGTTTTGCCGTTATCTACAATCGAAGGAACAAACAACTGGCCACAGACCCGTGTGTATTATGTTGACCAACAAATACTCCGACACCATTGTTAAGCGATCACTGGCAGTTGGTGCGGCGTCCTGCTTGTATAAGGATGAATCAACCGAGTTATTATTCGCACGTATTAATGCTTTAGTTAAAGCGATTCCGGCTGCATCGGCGGTAACAGCGGTTTCCGGTTCAACAGAATTTGCCTCGGTTCAGTTACTGGATTTGATGCCCGATCCAGCCATACTGGTCGACAACAAGGGGGTGATTTCCGGTATCAATGCACAGGCCAATGATTTGTTGAATGATACTGATCAGCATAAGTTTACCTGCGCTGAATTTGCAGCGGTAGTGTGTGCTACACCTATCACTGTCGGAGTAGTTAAAAAAGCAGGCCTTCTCACAAAGGCTGGCAGCAAGGTTTCAATAGATTATATTGCTCGTAAGATCGATATAAAAAATTCTTCACCGGGTGTGTTAATTTGCTTTGATGCCAAATCTTTGAAGGTAGCGGCAAGTGTTAAGGAGGAGCCTGTTTTGTCAGTAGTTAATCCGGATAAAACACCAGACGCGCCAGTGGGACCTTTAACGTCGGTTGTCAAGCCACTTAATGGGAACACTGTAAAGCCAGTGGTAGCTGCTGCAAAACCAAAGGTAGCCGAGCTGGAGCCTGTTAACACAATAGAAACCTTTACGAAAAATCTGTCCATGTTGCTTGAAAAAGACACGGGCGGGGTTCGCCACAGTGTGTTGTTGCTGGATATTCAGTTGATCGCAGCGACAGGTGATCGCTTGTGTATAGGTGACAGCGAGCCGATGCTGAAAATTGTTAATCAGTCATTAGCTCAACTGTATACTCGGGAAAATTCATTTAACTATCTGGGTGATGGTCAATTTGGATTTCTTCTTGCAACCAGGCGAATTCAGGATGCGCTGGTGTTAACCCGTAAGCTGTTACAGGTAGTGCCGCAACTGGTCAAGTATCTAAATAATATGTCCCTCGTCAGTCATGGGGCTGTGCTGCAATTGTCGCAGGATTCCGATGTGAGTGTGGAGCAGGCACTAAATAAATGCCGCAGCGCATGCGCTAAAGCCCGTGCCGATGGACGCGACAATGCTGCACTGGTTATGCCTATGAACAAGTATCTGTCTGCTGAAGCGGCACGCGAAAAAACAGACGTCAAAGACATGGGAGCGGCTGTCGCAGGGTAGTAGCTCTGCTCGATTTCGTCACCGCCGATTCAGCAACGGTAAATTGCCTGATCCAATCAAATGGTCTGTAAGTCCAGGCTAACAGTAATCAGCGCCGGTTGTGCTTAATTCAGGCTAAGTAAAACCCGGATAGTCCCCCGGCTGCCCTTCGCACAATGAGATGTTAGAATATCCCTGCACATCGCTTGCGAAGACTCGCCTTGCTGCGAGCCGCATGGCAAGCTCGTTGGTACGTTTTGAATGCCTGGAACCTGCATTGTTCATGAAGTGACCGGCGAAATTACCTCTATATCTTTTTAATAGCGTTTGCGGTGAACTTATGGTCAATCCTGAAATGACAGCTTGTCTATCCGACACCAGAGCCAATAGTGCGTCACATCTTACCCGGTCTCCCTGGATGCGTGGCGGATCATGTTTCTCTATCGATAGAGCGACCTGTTTAGCAGCGATTTCCGCTGAATGCCGAATCTTAGTGAATAATGCGGGCTAGGAGCCTCGCGGCAGAACCTCTGCAACTGCGAACGCGCCCTGACGGTGCGCCCAAGGCGATAGTAATTATCGATCATTTTCGGGACAATTGAACAACTATGCGCCTCAAATGATCGTACCATCATTTACTAAGACAAGGGCCCTCGCCATGGCACGTTCTCGCTACGCAAACTTCTACCGCGCAGACTCCTAGTCGTATTGTCACCACAATATTGACGATCACGTTCACCGATATCCAGACCAACACAGAGCATCGCTAAGAAATATGCCGATTCAACAATTGCCAGATCATCTGATCAATCAAATTGCCGCGGGCGAGGTGATTGATCGACCTTCATCAATCGTTAAAGAACTACTGGAAAACTGCATCGACGCCGGTGCCACCCGTATTGATGTTGAACTTGAAGCTGGCGGTATACGGTTAATTAAAATTCGCGATAACGGTTGCGGGATCAGCGCCGATGAACTGCCAATTGCGCTGCGTCGCCACGCCACCAGTAAAATAGCATCACTGGACGATTTAACCGCTGTGCTTACCATGGGCTTCAGAGGTGAGGCGTTATCAAGTATTGCTGCGGTATCGCGTATGTCTATTGTGTCGCTGCCGGCTGAACAGGATCATGCGGTAGAGGTAAGTTTCGACAGCGCGACCGGTGAGCTTGATACACGACCGGCATCACATGCCATTGGCACCACGGTGACGGTGGCAGATTTATTTTTTAATGTGCCTGCCCGTCGTAAATTTCTGAAAACGGAGAAAACAGAATTTAATCATATCGAGGCAGCGGTGAGAAAAATCGCCCTGTCAGCATGGCACGTAGGGTTTACGCTATCCCACAATGGCAAGCAGGTACTTAATTTACCTGTTGTGGGTGATGTGCAGCGTGAGTTAATCGAAACCGGTGGCGAGGGTCGTATCAAAGGCGTACTGGGTGCGGAGTTCTTAGAAAATGCACTTTACTTCAGCCGCGATGCAGACGATTTGCGGCTCAGTGGCTGGGCGGCAAAAGCCACCTTCTCCCGCAGTCAGGCAGACATGCAGTACTTTTACGTTAACTCGCGAATGGTGCGTGATAAAACAATTACTCACGCGGTCAAGCATGCGTACTCTGACTTGCTCTACCACAGTCGCCAGCCGGCTTACGTGTTGTACCTTGAAATGAATCCGCGTGAAGTCGATGTGAATGTACATCCCGGAAAGCTGGAAGTACGCTTCAGAGACGGGCGGCGAATACACGGGTTTGTATCGCGTGCGGTATCAGAAGCGCTGGCAGTGGTACCGCTGGATGATCAGTCGCAAAACGGTGATGAAGCGACTCATGCCACTGCTGGTAGTCATCAGGCGGCATCTGTTGAAAGCAGCCCTGCATACCCGCCGCATCAGACGCCGATCGCATTCGATGTAAATGAAGGTGCCGGCCGTTCTGATCGATCAGGCTTTCAATATAGTGCGCCGGACCGGGGTTCAGTCAGCCAGCGGGGTGATTTGTATCGGGAGCTGGTAGGAAGCAAAACGAAGGACGTCAATGCAGCGCAGGCCGCTACCGTGCCAGAGGCTGCATCCCACAGTGAATTTCCTCCTCTGGGCTTTGCGGTGGCCCACATACACGGTGCATTTATTCTGTCGCAAAGCCGCGACGGACTGGTGATGGTTGACGCACACGCCGCCCATGAGCGAATTTCATACGAAAGACTGAAAGACGAGTACGACAACGGGTCTATAAGAGCACAGCCATTGTTATTGCCGCTGTCAGTGCACGTCAGTGAGGCAGAGGCCGAGCTGGCAGAACAACACAGTGAAATGTTTTTAAAGGTCGGCCTGCAAATAGATCGCCGCGGGCTTGCACAGATTGTAGTGCGCTCTATACCGGTTGAACTGCAATCGGCAGACGTCGAAAAACTATTGCGTGATGTGCTGTCAGATATTGCCGAAAACGGATACAGTTTTCGCATACGTGAAGAAATAAACAAACTGTTGTCGACGATGGCCTGTCACGGATCGGTCAGAGCAAACCGGCCGTTAACCGTCACCGAAATGAATGCCTTGTTACGAGACATGGAGCGCACGCAAAATAGCGGTCAGTGCAACCATGGCAGGCCCACCTGGGTCGAGTTAAGCGTCAAACAACTCGATGGGCTTTTTCTTCGTGGCCGCTAACTATACGGATCAGCTATTGATGTGCCCGTCTTTGATGTACTGGCGACTGATGCATAAGGCGCGGCATTGAGCATGGAAGCGATGCAGCCGGTGCTATGTCTGTTAGGTCCCACGGCTTCCGGTAAAACCGGGCTGGCAGTTGAGCTGTGTCAGCGTGGCGGGTTTGAAATTGTCAGTGTAGATTCGGCGCTTGTTTATAAAAAAATGAATATCGGCACCGCCAAACCTGATTCCGCAGTGTTGAGTGTCGCACCTCATGCACTGATAGATTTAGTAGAGCCGTGGGAATCCTATTCGGTAGCACGCTTTCTGACTGACGTCGCCCGCGAGATAGATCGCATTTCAGAAACTGGCCGGATCCCTGTGCTGACCGGCGGCACAATGCTTTATTACAACGCCTTGTGGAACGGACTGTCTGTGCTGCCGGAAGCAGATACCGCCACTCGTGACCGCTTGCAACAGCAGGCAGATTCAGTGGGATGGCAGGAAATGCACGATCGTCTGGCGCTGGTTGATGCGCAGTCTGCCGCGAAGATACATCCCAATGATCCACAGCGATTGTTAAGAGCGCTGGAGGTCTACGAGCTCAGTGGTGTGCCGCTGTCTGAACTGCAAAATCACCGTACATCAATCAATCACTATGACTTTTTCAGTGTCGGACTATTCCCTTCCGATCGTGCATTGCTGCACAGCAGAATAGCGCAGAGATTTACAGAGATGTTAGCGCAGGGCTTCACACAGGAAGTTGAAGCACTAATGGCGCTGCCGCAAATGCACCCCGGGTTGTCGTCCATGCGCTGTGTGGGTTACCGGCAAATGTGGAATCATCTGACCGGAGAATGCACTCACAAGCAAATGACAGAGCAGGCGGTAGCCGCCACCAGACAATTAGCCAAACGCCAAATCACCTGGATGCGACGTATGGAAAATTTGCAGTTGATGGATGTGCCATCAACCATCGATGATCTGCTGGAAAACGAAAGTTACCGGCAATGGATCGGGCAACACATTTAAGCTCCGTCGGTGATGGGGTAGACTCTATAAAAAGACGATCAGGTAAATGGTGCAAACATGTTAAAGACACTGGCAGAACAAGTAGGAAATACCCGCTTGTGTGAATTGCAGCGGCTGGGTGCCAACGATCGTGGTAATCGCATTGCGGTCAAACTGGAGGGTGATAACCCGGCCGGTTCTGTTAAAGACCGCCCGGCAATGAACATGATACAAGCCGCCGCACGGCGCGGAGATATCAAACCCGGTGATACATTAATCGAAGCCACCAGTGGCAACACCGGAATAGCGCTGGCAATGGCCGCAGCGATTGGCGGCTATAAGATGAAGCTGATCATGCCAGAAAACCTGAGCGAAGAACGCAAGGTGACAATGACGGTGTACGGCGCTGAACTGATCTCCGTAACAAAAGAACAGGGGATGGAATACGCCAGAGACCTTGCCTTAAAGATGCAGGAAAAAGGCGAGGGCAAGGTGCTTGATCAATTCAGTAACCCTGACAATCCCGAAGCGCACTATTTAACGACGGGCCCCGAGATCTGGCATGCCACAGATAAAAAAATAACCCACTTTGTGTCATCCATGGGCACCACCGGCACCATCATGGGTATGTCGCGTTATTTAAAAGAACAAAATCCGGACATTCAAATTGTAGGGGTACAGCCCGCAGAAAAAGCCGACATTCCGGGTATACGTCGCTGGCCAAAAGAGTATCTGCCCAAGATCTATAACGC
>CAKZVB010000031.1 GCA_937922015.1 uncultured Granulosicoccaceae bacterium | reverse complement strand
ATGTGCGTCTGGCGCGGCCCGACTCCGGATGAGTTCAAAAAATTCCGCAGGAACCCGCAGGGCAAGGCAGCCAGCGGATCAAACAAAAAAAGCGTTTTGTTTACTTTTCCGCTTTTGAAAAGTAAATCGTACAGCCAGGGATGGCTTCGAAAAAACGCCAGGGATGGCACGCCAGAGCAGAATGTTAGAGCAGCCATCAAAACAGTAAGATAGAACAGCAAGATAAAAACTAAAAAGAATCGCATTACCACCCGACCTGTGTCAGTCTGGACAAAATACCCGTAACAACATCAGCAAATGCATTCCAAACCCCCCAATAACTTTACCCTCGCGCTGGGCATTATAATCCTCGCTATTTTACTGTTTGATATACAGGGTGCCATCATCAAACATCTGGGGCAGCGCTATCCGGTGTCTCAGGTCATGGTGTTTCGTAACCTGTTCGGTTTGTTGCCGGGGCTTCTGGTGTTGTATTTGTCTGCCAGTTGGAAGGCCAGTGGCCGACCATTTGTGATAGATAAGTGGCCATTGGCTTTTGGCAGAGGCGCATTGCTGGTGACGGCGCAAGTCTGTTTCTATTACTCAATCACCAGGCTGGAGCTTGCTACTGCCACAACACTGGCATTTGCCGGTCCCGTATTTGTCACTACTTTGTCAATTCCGCTACTGGGTCATCGTGTAGGCTGGGTGCGTGGCAGCGCGGTTGTTTGTGGTTTCGCCGGTGTGATCATGGTGATGAACCCGACCACAGAATCCTTTACACCGGTATTGATCTTCCCGGTGATAGCGGCACTTTGCTATGCGCTCAGCAGTGTGACGGCGCGATTTTTCGATTCATCGATACCTACAGCTTTGATTAACCTGTATGCCTCGTCAAGCACGTTCGCAGGATCATTGTTGTTAATGCTGACGCTGCAAGCTTACATGCCGGTGCAGTCCGTCGGGGATTGGATGTTCTTTATTTTAATGGGGTTGGTAGGCGGTTGTGCAGTGTTGCTAATGATAACCGCTTATAGAATGTGTGAACCCTCCAGTCTTTCACCGTTTGAATATTTTGGAATACCGTTTTCGTTTATTCTTGGTTACCTGTTTTTTAATGAAGCACCATTCGACAGATTATTTCCCGGAGTAATCTTTATTGTGGCTGGTGGGCTATTTGTGGTCTGGCGTGAAAGAAGTTTGTCGTCGAACCAGGGTTTATAATATTCAGGATCAGCATGTGTCAAAGACTGAAGACTGGTTTCCGTACGCAGCCATCCGTTTCTGATATTTGTCCTCCGAATTGGTAGACTAAAGCCCTGTTTATCAAATTCAGGCAGTGATCGATGGGAAATCCAGCAGACAAAGACGCCACCTACGAAGACTTGTCTGGCCTGCCGGACAACATAGTTGGCGAGATTTTTTGCGGAGAGTTAGTCACACATCCAAGGCCAGCGCCGAAACACGCTCATGCGGCGTCTATAGTGGTTACGAGTAGGGCCGGGCATGGGATATAAGCAATTCAAAATTTCCGATGACATCACCCTGATTCAGGAGACAGGTGTCGCCAACTTCATGCGCTGTAACATCTGGCACGTCAGGGGGCGTGACTTTGACTTGGTGATCGATACCGGCATGGGTCTGGATTCACTAAAGCGCTGGATCATGCGCCATACTGATCGCCCCATCAAAGCAATAGTGACACACTGCCATTTTGATCATTCCGGCTGCCTGCACGAATTTGATGTACGACTTGGTCACCCTGCAGAAGCAGATATTCTGGCTGATCCTGCAAACGAAAAAATAGTCTACTCCGGTGCCTGGACGCGTATAGCGATAATCGATCCATTACAGCACCCGCAGTTTTCCAGTGAAACCTATTCTGTAAAAGCCGCCCCCCTGACTGGTTATCTCGATGAGGGTGACGTTATTGATCTGGGGGACAAGACCTATCAGATACTGCATCTGCCAGGCCACTCACCCGGATCAATCGGCCTATGGGATGTTAAAAAGAAAATACTGTTTTCAGGTGACGCACTTTACGACGGTGCATTGTTAGATTCGCTGTATCACTCGAACGTCAATGATTATTTAAACACTCTGGCACGAATTGAGGCGCTTGGTGTCGGTGTGTTTCATGCGGGACACTACCCGTCATTCGGAAAACAACGAATGCAGGATCTGATCGATCAATATCGCAAAGGCGAAAATAGTCTGGTCGATGTAGATGAATGGTTCAATTCCAATGAAGGTGAGTTGAAAGACATATTCACCGATCAGGACTGGTCGGGATTCATCGCATCTCAAAACAAGTGACGAAAGGGAAGTTCTTTTTCCTTTCACACTGATCCAGTGAAGCGGAAAGCTGATCGTTGTTATAGCTAATACTCGAAGCGTAATTGCACCAGGTTTTACTTAAAGCCCGATTTTCAGTATGAGACGTGCAGTCCGGCGTAGCACCAGGGCTTTATCGGTAGTATGGCCCCCGAGAATTGTGGTGGCCGCTAGCGAAAAGCAAAGAGGTATAAATTGATGTTTATTATTACTGCCAGAGTGAGTTGACAGCAGGTGCATGGGCGCAAGTGCACTGCCGTGATATTCCGTGCAAGTATTTGTGAAGGCATCGCATCAGTTGTTCGTTATGTGCTTCAGTTCGGTTAGGCCAACACTTGATGAGTAATGACCTGATTGTGCCTGGAGACACTGCCTTGCGTTTGTCGGATAAAGTCCATCCGCAAGACTACTTGTCCGTAGGCCCTGAATTCAGAACAAACAAGATGTGTTTGTTGTCACATCAAATAAATGCTCCGGCATTTTATAACAGCACAGGAAAAATATTTGTTATCTACGTTTGTGCGTAGCTATTTATTATGCGGTGGTGTGGATCTGCATCTGAAGATATTTTTCGTTGCAGTCTTTGTCTTTGCTGTAGTCTTTTGAGTATGTTTAAATATCAGGACCGTTGTGGTGCTAATGCATCTGAGAAAAATATAAAAATTAAAGCGTAGTGGAGTTATTCAAAAGAATAAGGTTTTAGTGATTTTCTGTATTTTCCAGTCGTGAAGATTGACGGAAAATCGTTGTTTTGGCTGAATCATAGGTCTGATGTTGGGTGTAACTGTGTTTGAAATGGATGTCTATATTAGTAAGGCTGACGACGCTACATCGGTCGACCAGTTATTCAACGTGTTCTCAGGGGCCATGGCCGAAAACGGTTATGATGTGCTCTCATTACAGTTCCTGACGGTAGGCCCCGGCGGGGAGCCGGTGACAATAGTCCTGCCGTTCTCCGGTCGGGCCGAGTCGCAGTCCAGTGCCGGCAACGCTGCACCACACAGTATTGCCACTTTCGCGCGCGGGCAGGAAGGCGCGTTTCATTATAGCCGGTCTAAGAATACCATCGCTGAGGCTGAGGGCCTTGACCCTGCAGACACCGGTATTTGCATACCGCTCAGAGGTGCAAGCGGGTCGTTTGCCATAATTATCGCAAATTATCTCAATCCGAAGCGGGCCCCTATGCTATCAACGCTGCGCGTTATAGAAGCCATGGCTGCAGTCTTCTACATTATATATCGCTCAATTGATCTAAACATATACAAGGATGTGCAACTGACAGGCAGAGAGTCAGAGGTATTAAAGCTGGTGTCGATCGGGGAGACAAAAAAGTCCATCGCAGATGTCATTGGTGTTTCAAGTCATGCTGTGGATTTTCACTACCGCAACATCATGAAAAAGTATCAGACCCGGAAAATGGTGGTAGCTGCGGTGAGGGCTGTAAGGTCTGGCGTTATCTAGATTGCATCATAGGACCTACGTTATCACGTAGATCTAGTGAGTGATAAACCACAGAAAAACCTGTTTCTTACAGGCTGATACCAGGCAGATCAATTAGAGCAGCAGAGGTTTTTCGCTATTCGTATCAGGTATGTATTTACATAAGAAGATCAAAGAATTTAATTGCTCTACGCGAGTAGTATTGTCGTCTACCCAGTATAGCCTCCCGCAAGATTAGACTCTATGGTACATATGCACCATTAGATCATCAGGGTAGTAAAAGTCATACTTTATCCCCCCAAAGGGTGATGAAAAGTGGGTATGTATGGTCTAAAAAGAAGCCTTAGAGTAATTGATTTGATAGCCACATAACGAAACCGCGTTTGCGTAGTTATATGCCGCTTGCATACGTTGTTAACATTTGTAAAAGCATATGTAGAAGGCGTGTCTCTTCATGAAGAACGACACGATTTCTGATTGAAATTTTCATGCACCAGCACGTCATAATCAGGGAAACCGTTAAAGTGGATTTTAGTGGTAAGGCATTTATAGAGGCAGTCGGATTGCCCGCATCATCGTTGTGGTTTTATGCGTTAATGTCGTTTGCAGTTTGCTTGTTGGTTTTACCCGTAGCAATACTGGCATCGCGTCGCATTGGCTTGCTTGATCAACCCAATGCTCGCAAAACCCATCAGCAAGCCACACCGCTGGTAGGCGGTTTCAGTATTTTTGTCTCTTTTGTTTTTGTCTCCTTCATTATGGCGGGTGACTGGGTCAACTGGTCAATGCTGTGTTGGTTGTCCGTGGTTCTGTTAGTGGGGATAATTGACGATTTTAACGATCTCTCTGTCATAACACGCACCCTGGTTCATGTAGTGGTTGTTGTTGGTATCTGGTTGACTGATGGCCTGATGGTCAGCTCAATCGGATCAATACTCGGCTCAGACAGCGTGGTCACATTCTCTGTGGTCACCGGGTTGTGTTTTACCGTTATCGCCGTCATCGGCGCAATAAACGCGGTAAATATGATCGATGGCGTCGATGGTCTTCTGGGCACCTTAACAATGGTGTCACTTTTCTCACTCCTGCTAATCACGCTGATCTTCCCCGGATCAGGTAGTGATGAACGTGTATTCAGTACCAGAGATATTGCCTCCATGCTTGGAGCGCTGGCGGCTTTTCTGCTGTTGAATGTTCGAATCTTTAACCGGTCTGCAAAGGTTTATATGGGGGATGCGGGTAGCACTGTACTGGGTTTTTTATTGGTGTATCTGATGATTGATTACTCCCAGTCAGATAACGCGATCATTGGTCCGGTGGTAGCGGGGTGGATTCTGGGCA
>CAKZVB010000030.1 GCA_937922015.1 uncultured Granulosicoccaceae bacterium | reverse complement strand
GGCTGAGACACATATTATCGATTTAAATCCGGATCTGGTCATTCTGGATATCATGCTGCCTGGCAGCGACGGATTATCGATTTGCCGCCGGGTAAGACCCACTTATCACGGCCCTATCCTTATGCTGACAGCATTGGGTGATGATATCGACGAGGTTGCCGGCCTTGAGACCGGTGCTGATGACTACCTGGCCAAACCCGTCAGACCAAGGGTGCTATTGGCGCGTATACGTGCGCTGCTGCGACGACAGGCAGCCTCCCAACCGGGCTCCGCAATGACCAATGAGGAAATCGCTATTAACAACGTGATAATCTCCCGGAGTCGCCGCGAAGTAACATTGAATGGCAGCACTATTTATCTCACCGATGCAGAATTCGATTTACTGTGGCTACTGGCCAGCCGCGCAGGTCAGCTGCTCAGCCGTGATGATATTAATCAATCACTACGCGGGCTGGAACATGACGGCCTGGATCGAACTATAGATCTGCGAATTTCACGCCTGCGCAAAAAACTACAAGACGATTCAAAAGAGCCCGCCATTATAAAGAGCGTTCGCGGCAAAGGGTATTTGTACTCATTGTGAACCGACTTTTTCCGACACTGGCTTTAACTGTATTTCTGGCACTTTCCTCATCACTGCTGGTATCGTGGTACTTGCTTGAATACCCACTATTTACTGCAAATACGGCTGAGCTTGAAGTATCACTTGAACAGGTTGCCGACGATCTGCGCCAACAGCTCAGCGGCCACCCTGAGTCACAGTGGGATAGCATCATTGTTCAAACACCGCATGATCGGAATTTTGATATCAACTGGTTTTCATTGGAAGACAATGGTCTGCCGATTGAAGACCAGGCATTGTTGTTTTCAACGCAGCGGCTGATCAGCCATGAGGCAGATGAAACGCCAGTGATGGAAATGCTCTTTCCAGAACAACGCATGGTGCTTGTAATCGAGCCGTCGGCGGGCTACCGGCCGATGTTAAATACTCTGGTCAGTGTGCTGGCGGTACTGGCTATTTGTTTCATCGCAGCCCTACTCGCACTACGGCCACTGGCACGACGAATCCGGCAACTACAACTGCTTGCGAATGAGTACGGACAAGGCAATTGGCTGGTTAAGAACTCAGACAAGCGCAAAGACCACATTGGTGAACTGGGTGAATCCATGCAAAACATGGCCAGTCAAATACATCAACTCATCGAAAACAATAATTCACTAGTAATAGATCAACGTGAACTCATGCAGGCGGTAGCGCATGAATTCCGGGCTCCCATGGCCCGCATGCGCTTTGCTCTGGAAATGAAGGAAGATAGCACTGTTGATGCCGCCGCAAGCGCTGAAATTTCTCAAGCACTGGACGAGCTCAACGAGATGGTATCAGAGGTACTGCAGTACGCCCGACTACAAATTGCAGCACCAGACCTGACTATGAATGCCGTAATCCTGAACCAGCTGATTCAGGAGTGTGTTGTAAAGTGCCGCCAACAATTTCCAGAATCCGTATTCGAGACCGATCTGCCCCACCCGGTTTTGATCAATGCAGATCCTGCCCATCTACAGCGCGCGTTTATCAATCTATTCTCAAACGCAGCCAAGTACGGACACAATAAAATACAAATCAGTATCGAAGAATCTGCAGATCGTGTCTCGGTACATATCGACGACGACGGCTTCGGGATACCAGATCGGGACAAACAGCGGGCGCTGAAACCTTTTGTGCGCCTGGATAGCAGCCGCTCAAGAAAATTAGGCGGCACCGGCCTTGGTCTGGCCATCGCCCATGGCGTGGCGATTAAACACAACGGAACACTAAAGATCACCGATAGCAAACTCGGCGGCGCGCGATTAACAATCACGCTTCCTTTGACTAACAATTGAGTTAGGCTTTCGAACACGCAGGAAAGGAATGGCTAACTAAGCAGATGAACCATCTTGTCAGCCTCCTATTCAAACTGTGCAACCTTGCTATTTTTTCTCAGGCATTCTTGCCGATTGGACAGAATTCCGCCATTAAGCCGGTTGTTGGCAAATGGGATTCTGTCACCAGCGCACAGGTTGCACTTCAGGTTTTTTCTTTTTGAGCAATCAAACAGCCCTTCTCCAGACTGTGCTTGTGACCTACCCGTGTGTAATAATCACTGCCACTGATATTTGGGTCAAACAATGCAAGACTATCAACGTGATTTTATCCAGTTTTCGATTGATGCCGATGTACTGCGCTTTGGCGAGTTCACCTTAAAGTCCGGTCGCGTTAGTCCATATTTCTTTAATGCGGGTTTGTTTAACACCGGATTAAGGCTGGCCCGGCTCGGTCAGTATTACGCCGATGCCATCGTCGCGTCCGGTGTGCAATACGATGTGTTGTTCGGACCGGCCTACAAAGGCATTCCGTTAGTCAGTGCGGTATCTATCGCCTTGCACGAAAAGCACGGGATCGATAAACCGTGGGTGTTCAATAGAAAAGAAGCTAAAGCACACGGAGAGGGTGGGACCCTGGTCGGCGCAGATCTTTACGGTCGTGTTTTAGTCATTGATGATGTGATAACAGCCGGGACCGCCATTCGCGAAAGTCTGGCACTTATTCAAAGTTCCAACGCCTCGCTTGCAGCCGTATGCGTTAGTATCGACAGACAAGAGAAAGGTCAGTTTGAAAAGTCAGCTATTCAGGAGATTGAACAAGACCATGGCGTAGAAGTCATTACTATCGCGCAGTTAAGCACGGTTATCGAGTTTCTGTCAGAAAATTCCGAGTATGCGAATACGCTGAACGCTATTGAAAATTATCGTGCACGATACGGGGTGCAATCATGATTTTTGGCAATGGTTGTTTGTGATGGCGTACGGCCAAGACATGGAACCGGTCAACCTGCGCGCCCTGCCACAATGCAGAAAAACTGGCTTTAACCACCCGACGCTCGCAACGGATTACGTAAAATGATTGCCTATGTCACCGTCGGTGCCGATGACATCGCTTGTGCAAAACGGTTTTATTCAGCGTTCCTGCCAGCTCTCAATTACAAAATGAAAGAAGGACCTGAGGGGCTGAGCTATGCGCTGCCCGTACAAGCCGGCCAGTCAATCATTCTGCCCGACTTCTACGTGAAGCCAACCTTCGATGGACGTCCGGCAACCGCTGGCAACGGTGCGATGATCGCATTCGAGGCGCGCTGTCAAAAGCAGGTGCGTGAACTGCACTCCGCGGCACTTGCAGCCGGTGGGGTTGACGAAGGTCAGCCAGGCTTCCGGGATTCCTATGGGCCTCATTTTTATGTAGGTTATCTTCGCGACCCTCAAGGCAACAAGCTCGCACTGTTCTCCAACGATCCGGCTGAACCCGCACGAGACGAGCCTTGAAGTGCAACGGTGTACCATTCCCGGGTTTGCTTGTTATTTTTTGTCCAAATAAATGATGGCGAAGTATTGACCCTTGCAATCGCTGTCAACGGAAACAAACTGACTGAGTACGCAAGTGTCGATGCCAGGATCGCTACGTGTCGTACTTCATATTTCCTACATGATAAACGCACAGTTTAATAGTCAGTATATCCCATGCCGTGCTACAGGCTTGACTTCAGTATTTTTGTCATGACACAATAGAATAATATCATGACAATGCAGCCGGGAACTGCAGTCCAGATATGCAAATAACTCCCAGTTGGCTGACTGCCAACGGTGCGTCACGAAGCCAGCTTGTTATTAAAAGACTCTACATGTTTGACAGGAGCTCCGCTTGAGATACCCAATACGCCTGGTTCAACTACTAGTATCTATACTTATTGTTGGATGGATATCCGTATCCTTTGCTCACCGGCAGGAGTTTCATGAAAACGGCTCTTTGCCGTCTTGCGAAACGATAGCCAATGATCCGGATGGAGATGGCTATGGATGGGTGCCTCATATCACCGGTGCGCACTCATGCATCGTCGATCAAAACACCAAACCCAAACCCTTGTTTGCAAGTGTGGCTGGCGAGACACGTCCTCTGAACATGATCAGAACCTATTGGGATCCGAATGTTGATTTCGCTAACAAAGAAATCGAATGCACCATCTTTAGAGATGAAAACGCTTTCTACGATCACGAACTGAGCTATCTCGCAGACGTATTCACGATTATTCACTACCCGTTACCTGATGTGAAACCCTACAAGGGCGAATATGAAATAACTTTCACTATTTACGATTCAGAACAGAAGGCCACCAATACCTGGCGGGCGGCGGATGGCAGATACTTCGCAGAGATGCACTACTACAACCCGATAAGGACCAATTCCGTTGGCTTGTTTGCCGGTGACTGGGGTGAACCGATAGATATTGACGGCCAACAAGGTATGCGCTTCTGGTACGGCAAACAGTTAGATGATCCCGAGGTAATTCAGGGCAGTATGTACCAGGATTGCAAGTACACCTCGGGTGAGCCATTCCGACCAACCGGAAGTTTTGATCAAACTGCCACGCCATCCGGTGTGACGGAGTTTGATATTACAAGTCTGTCCGCCGGACCAGCTAAAGATCAGAAACCTGAGATAATTCATCCGCTAACTAATGCGATGATAGATTTGCAAAGCTTTAGCTGGAACATCAGAGACGATCTATTGTTCAGAGAGATCCTTTGTTTGGACAGACAATGGAATGGAAATTACTTTGACACCTATGACTCATCCAGGCTTAACAGCTACACGTTTATGCCTCCACTGGCAGGAGAAACAAGCGGTCGCTTGTACTTTAAGTCGCGATATGGTGCCGCATATGAAATGACATCTACCTACTTTTGGTCGGTTAATGATGGCGAAATTCACACGACAACAAGATCCAATCGGGCTCAGCCGATCGGGTTCCCTGTTAACGGTGGATGGTATGAAGCTATCGTTGCGGGAGCAAGCTCCACTGTACATCCGGAGGATTCGAAAGATGGTGTCAGAGTATGGCACGATGACATATCGTTCGACACTTGCTGGCTTGAAGTTGAGTATTCAAGATCAGGTGAAGTTCTACGACCCACCGGACCTACTGACACAACAAACAACGACCCGGACAATACACAAGATGATTCACCTGCTACAGACGACAATAACAATGATCAAAGCACTTCCGATTCAGAGCAAATCGACAACTCCGACAACGATAGCAGCGATCAAAACAGTCTGAATTCAGGACAGGCCGACAACAATCCAACTACAGATTCAGATATGACAACTGGCTCGCAAAACCAAACCGAACCTACGTCAGGTACTGGCAGTTTTTCCATGTTAATTTTGTGGCTGCTTGTACTTAGTAATCGCTTGTACCGAAGGGCTACACTGACTCGCACCAGCGATTAGTCACAGCCCGTGCGAATGGCCTCTGTTGGCCTTGATTGCCGCGCAATACCAGCTTGTTACTTTGGACCTCAAGTGTACTGATGTAAGGCCAAACCGCAATTACTGTGACAAATGCTCTCATTTTTCTGTCTTGGCATCTCTCAGAGTAGGAACGCCCGTTACCGGACGCACCCTCCACAGTTCCGGATGTGCAGCGTTCCTGCAACCGGCTCCTCGGTCGTACTCGCATTCGCGACGAACCTGCCTGGTTGTAAATCACACGCGCTCCCGATTTAGTAAATATAAACAATCTCAGGCTCGCTGGTCGTGTTTGTATAGCAAGACCATTCATTCAGTGACGTATAACAATCATCAGGAATTAATGAACGCCGGTAGCATAAGCGATCAAACCCTGTAAAAACTACGCCGCCTTCACTTCTAACGCGGCGAAATTCCTCCGTAGAATCTGGATTTTCGGGCGCATTCAAGCCTGTAGCAACCTCTAAGGTACAGATGGTATCCCAGTTTTCACTAATCAGTATTATCTCACCAGCTGTCGCTATTGAAACGGTGAACAATAGCGACATCAATGGTAGCTTTACAACGCTTTTCTTTGTATTCATAAATAGATACCCTTATCTAATAAATCCTTGCAAGCACGAAGAGGTGGCGGCGCGCATGGGATTCGGGGCAAGATTTACACCCGACCCAATCTGGCATGCAACCATTGGCCCGCGATCTGTTTAACCC
>CAKZVB010000029.1 GCA_937922015.1 uncultured Granulosicoccaceae bacterium | reverse complement strand
GATGTGCTTTGGAGCATGCTTGACGCCATGCAAATGGCCTACGTTCACAAAACGCCGCCATACTTCAACGTACCGCCGCTGAACACGACCGCAGATCCCACGGTGGCCTGCTAATGAACACCACAGCGGCTGAACTTAGCAAAGTACCCCAACTAGCCAACGGCTTTCGCTTCCAGTGGGAGCCAGCCCAGGACAGCCACGTTATTCTCTACCCCGAAGGCATGAAAGTTCTCAGTGGTAGTGCCGCGGAGATCATGCAGCTTTGCGACGGTACACGCAGCATAGAAAAGATCGTGGCCGCACTCGAGGAGAAGTTTCCCGAGGCAGAGTTACAACAAGATGTGCTGGACTTTTTCGCCGGTGCTGCACAAGAGGGATGGATAAATGTCTGAACCTTCAGCACCACTGTGGCTGCTGGCCGAACTTACCTACAAGTGCCCGTTACAATGCCCGTACTGCAGCAATCCGGTAGACTTTGCAAAATCCAGTGGTGTGGAACTTGATACCGATCAATGGATAAGAGTGCTTCGCGAAGGGCGTGAACTTGGCGCCGCACAACTAGGCTTATCCGGCGGTGAACCTATCGTTCGAAAAGATCTTGAACTGATCGTCGCCGAAGCGCATAAACTTGGCTACTACACCAACCTGATCACCTCGGGCATTGGAATGTCCACAGACCGGGTCGCCTCTTTAAAGCAGGCTGGTCTCGATCATATTCAAGTCAGTTTTCAGGCAAGCTCCAGTGAATTAAATAACTGGATCGCGGGCACTGACTCGTTTGAACATAAAATTGAAATGGCAAAGGCAGTCAAGGCAAACGGTTTTCCGATGGTGCTGTGTTTTGTTACCCACCGCGAAAACATAGAACAAGTTGATGACATCCTGCAACTGGCCACGCGGCTCGATGCTGACTACGTGGAGCTGGCAACCACTCAATACTACGGCTGGGCATTCCTCAACCGTGATGTGTTGATGCCAACGCGTGAGCAATTAACCAAAGCAGAGGCAGCTGTTAACCGCTTTCGCGATGAAAAAATAAATGACGCCATGAAAATCTTCTACGTCATACCGGACTACTATGAAGACCGCCCGAAGCCCTGCATGAGCGGCTGGGGCAGTTTATTCATGCTGGTCACGCCAGACGGCACGGCCCTGCCCTGTCATTCAGCCAGGCAGTTGCCGGGCATTGAATTTCCGAACGTGAAAGATATGAGCATGGGTGAGATATGGAAACGCTCAGATGCTTTTAATAAATTCCGCGGCTTCGACTGGATGCAGGAGCCGTGTCGCTCATGCTCTGAAAAAGAGAAAGATTTTGGTGGTTGCCGATGTCAGGCCTACATGCTGACAGGTAATGCCGCCGCCACCGACCCGGTTTGCGACAAATCTCCTGACCGGCATATCGTCGACGCCGCGATTGAAAAAAGCGCTGTCACAACCAGCGCAGCCAAACCTATGGTATTTCGGAATGCAAAAAATTCTAAAATACTCAACGACAGACTGGGACCGGGTTCCCGATAGTCGTTTAACTCAGATCTGGCACAATGGAGTGGCATCACAGATAAACGACTGTCCTTAACAATGGCGACTATACGATGACTTTTTCCGGTAAGTTTCAATCAGCAAGGCTTATTGTTGCAATAATTATGGCACTGGGATGCGGCGCTCATGCATCAGCAGGCACAGTTGCAGTGCTGGAATTCGGTCTGCACGACTTAACCCTTAACCCCGATGTGAAAGCCGAAACAGAACGAACTGCACTGCTTCGCGGACTGCTGGCCGATCGACTTAGCGGCACCCACAATCACAACGTACCGGATAATCCTGAACGCGCCGCCATAGAAGCCGCCAAAGGACAAGGCTATCTCTTTGATCGCCCCCGAATCGCCGCTGAGATAGGTAAGGATGTCGGTGCCGACTGGGTGGTCAACGGCAGGCTGCATAAAGCCAGTTTTTTATTCGTCTACCTGAAAGCGCAGTTAATCAATACCAACACCGGGGCTGTCGCTTCAGATTTTGTAGTGGAAATAAAAGGACACCAGAAAAAACTCACCGCCAAAGGTATAGAGGCCCTGGCCCTGCAGATTCATGATGCGATTGAACAGCTGGAATCAAAGTAATGTAATTGACTATCGAATAATCGCCATCAGACGCCTCGACGACAGAAAAGTTACGTTATACCAGTCAGCCCAGTGTCTTTAGAACATTCAGGACGTACTCCGGGTCGGTTTTCGGATTCACTATACACAACCTTAAAACTTTTTCGCCCCGCCAACTGGTAGGCAAACACAACATCGCACCACTGCGACGCTGCTGCTCAGCCCAACTGTCCAGCGCTTCATCAGCAATTGCGTTGGCACGAAACAATATTACGGTAAGCTGAGGGCCGAGTATCAACTGCAGATTATCCTGCCGCTTTATGCCCTCTGCAATTTGCTCTGCAATATTAATAGTCTGTGCAATTGCGGACGCAAACGCACGCGTACCGTAGAGCACCAATGAAAACCATAGCGGCAGTCCGCGCGCCCTGCGAGTAAGATGAAGCGCATAATCGGATGGGTTCCATGCCTGCTGGTCCAGCGTATCAAGATAGACACCTTGCTGACCATGCGCCTGCGCACCCAGCAAATGATTGCGATAAACCAGCGCACAACTATCAAACGGTGAGAACAACCACTTATGCGGGTCAACGATAAAACTGTCGGCACGCTCTATCCCTGAGAATTGCGGTCGAGTACGCGGGTCGGCAAGTGCTGCCAGACCATACGCACCATCAACATGTAACCAGATATCGAAGTGCGCAGCCATGTCGGCCAGGGCCGCTATATCATCAATTGCCCCGCAATTTGTAGCACCTGCATTAGCAACAATCGCAAAGACACCAGTCGCCGCAGCCAATGCATCTCTCGCCTTATCGATATCCATACAACCGGTATCGTCAGCAGGTATCACCAATAACTCAGCGTCCATGACACGCGCCACCGCGTCGATGCTGCTATGAGCTTCAGCACTGCACAGTATCTGCCACAACGGCGGTCGATTCTTATGATGTTTCAGCCAGGCTACCCGCGCCGCGTGCAAGGCAGACAGATTGCCATTGGTGCCACCCGCCACAAAAACACCGCCGGCAGTTGCCGGCCATCCCGCCAGATCCGCTAACCATGACAATGCCTGATTCTCGGCGTGGATAGCGCCCGACGCTCCATCCCAGTTACCGGCAAATATCTCGGCAGAACTTAACGCTGCATCAAATGCCAGCGCCGCGGGTGTGGGAGCAGCCGGTACAAAAGACAGACTGGACGGATGATTCAAAGGTCGTGTGGAAGGAACGATTACGTCTGTAAATAGCGCAAACGCCGCATCACCCTTCATGCCGTCTTCTGTTATCGAGTCCCCCAGCAACCGCTGCAGTGAAGCAAAGCTTTTCGCACCACTGCGAGGATCGGGACCGTTCCTTATATGCTGCCTGGACCAATCCAGCATTTGATCCAATAAAACCGAATCAGTCTGGAACGGATCGATACACTCTTTCCTCGTAACCATGAGCCATCTCTTTGCTTAAAGGTGCAATCTAGCTGAAGCACTGCAAAAATACCGAAAAACACATAATCAGCACTACTGCGCTGCCCGACTCCGCTCTGATAAAAGTCGCTCGGGAACCTGAGCCGTCTGGCAAACCGTGAACCAGTTCGCCTAAGTCGAGCCATTTGCGAAACAATTTCGCTACTCAGTGTCACATATTTGGCACACTCAGGCCTGTTTTGGCCTAATCCAGGCCAAAACTACCACCCAAATCACAACTCAGTTTCGATAATGTCAATAAAATGCCGTCTTTCTCTGCACAGGCGAATCAGACATGCATCGTTACCAACGATCAGCCAGCTTGATAATAACCGGCATTGCCATGCTGGCATCAGGCACAGCGAGCGCCGTCCCCGCAAAGATTACCGCTGTTCAGTGGGAAGATTCATCAAGTTACCAACGCAGTGTCGAACTCGAACTGCCGGATACAACTGTACGCTTGTTGTTAAACCCCAGTTACGTCACCGCTGACACCAACATCTATACGGAAGGCACATCCATATCGAATTATGCAAACCAGCAGTACACAGGAGTGGTAGCCGGCGAAAAGGACTCATGGGCACGATTGGCTCTGGGTAAGACTACAATAAACGGAGTCTACTCTTCCGGTGGAAAGCGCTTTGAATTAAAGACCGGCCGTACTGGCCGCATCAGCGTTAAACCACTGGCCGATAATCATGCACCAGTGGGTGCTCATCAGCAGATCCGGAAAATACAAAACACCCGGGCAACCCGTGTCACCCGTGTCGCAAAAATCGCCATCGTGGTAGACAGCCAGTACAACGAAACTTTTGATGGTGCCGGCGTGGACAAAGCACTTTCTATTATAAATGCCGTCGATGGAATTTATCGTGAAGAATTCGGTCTTGGCCTTAAGGTTAGCAAAGTCCTCAGTGTTCAAAGCGACAACGACCCCTTTAACTATGGCGCTGTCCCTATCGAGCAAATGCTGAGAAATTTTCGCGACTATCGAATGAACTCACAAGAGTTGACTGACGTCAGTCTTGTGCATCTTTTTACCGGCAATAAAAATACAGATGAACCTGTAGGCCTTGCATGGATCGACACGGCCTGCCGCACCGATGGTTACGATGTAGGTATATCAACGCCCTACCGCCATGACATTCTGCTTGCAGCGCATGAGATTGCTCATAATCTGGGGGCAAAACATGACAGTGAAACGGCATGCGCCGCGCAACAGGATAAGGTTATGTGGCCTTATATTTCATCTAATACATCGCAGTATTTTTCAAGCTGTACGCTGGATGCTATTAATACCTCACTGCAGAACAGCTGCCACACTGAGACAATCGACTTGCAGGTATCACTGTCTAGTCCCGACACCAATACCATTAGCGCGACCGTCACAAATAACGATTTTCTCAGGTCTAATCCGTCTGCCACACTTTCAATCGATTTTCCCGATAACGCCACCGCTACTACACTGGAAGGTGATTGCGGACTGCCAACTAACGACCTCGAATGCAGCATTGGCACACTGCTGCCAGGTGCACAGGAAACCATCGTGGTGCGCTTCAATCAGTTGAATGATAACAACCCGATTGCCAATTTTTACCTGGAGAACGAGGAGTCAGCTGACCCTGTTCCTGAGAACAATCATGTATCCATCAATATTCGCAATGGAATGATTGCGTCGAACAACCCCGGGTTACCGTCCGAAGTTTTTCCACAGACGGGTGGCAATGCCGGCGCTGAGCTTAAAATCGGTACCGGCGGGTTTCCGCTGAGCGCATTGGGGCTACTGGCGTGTATTCTTATAGCAGGGCATGGGCGAGGTCGGGCAGTTTAGTTTACGGCCACCCTCTGCATCAGGTGATATTAATTGTTTATGCCTTTGCTGTCTTCCGGCACTTCGGCTCTGCTGTTCATGCCATAGTCACGAATCACACTACAAACCCTTAGCCGGTAGTCACTGAAATAACTATTGCGGCCGGCCTGCTGGGCCTGACGATGCGCGTCCAGATTGCGCCATTGATTAACCGCTTCTTCGTTTTCAAAGAAACTCAACGACAACATCTTGCCTGCTTCTGTGATGCTCTCAAAACGCTCTACCGAGATGAATCCATCGATATTTTCCAGCTCTTTTTTAAGTGCTGCGGCCTGCTTGAGGTAAAGCTCTTTTTTATCGGCCCGGGGCCAGACTTCGAATATAATCGCGATCATATTGCTGCTCTTTGGGTGCTTGGCTGCAGGCTCAATCTACAGTAGTACCGGCTGCCAGTCTTTTGTGTTTTTCGATAGCTGCTTTAATTTCGTCTACTTCGCGGATACGTTTAATCTGATCAAACAAGGTTACCGCAGCCGGATAATACAAGCGTAAATAGGTTAGCCACTGCTTGGTGCGATTACCAGCATATTTAGCGGGAAAGTCCTGTGCGGTAGATAATAATGCTTCAAGTAATTTCAGCACATCAGTCCACGGCAGCCCGGCAACATCCCTGTTTGCGCGATGGGCATTAATCTCATTGGCCAGTAACGGCCGTGCCAGTGCGCCCCTGCCTAACATTATATCGCTGCAATCACTTTCACTGCAGGCTTGTTGCGCGTTCTGAACCGTCCATATTTCACCGTTGACAATAACGGGGATGGTCAGACGCTGCCTGACTGCGTGCACCTGACACCAATAAGCCGGTGGTTTGTATCCATCATTTCTGGTGCGTGCGTGTACACATAATTCGTTTGCTCCAGCCTGTTCGATTAAATCTGCTGTCTCAAGCAATAGCTTGCTGTCATCAAAGCCCAGTCGAATCTTGGCGGTGACCGGTGTCGATGGTTCAACCGCGTCTCTGACGGCTTTTACAATCTGGCCAACCACGGCAGGGGTTCGCAACAGTGACGATCCACCACCGTGACGGTTCACGGTTTTTGCAGGACAGCCGAAATTTAAATCTATTCCGGGCGCCCCCATTGCCACGGCCCGGCAGGCGTTGTCCGCCAGTGCCTGTGGATTGGTGCCCAGCAACTGCACATACACTCTGGTGCCAGCCGGGGTACGCCCGCCAGTCTCGAGTTCCGGACAGAATTTCAGGAATACGCGCGCCGGATAGAGCTGATCTGTGACACGCAGGAACTCCGTGACACATCGATCATAACCACCGATGCGAGTTAATATGTCACGCATGTGGTGGTCGGTTACACCTTCCATAGGCGCAAGCATCACACGCATGAGTCTGTCAGTGCCGGTTGTTGAAGTTTATAAATCACTTTGTCTCGATGATAATGATCACAGCGCCGCAACCATGGTTTGTCTATCCATGATGCAAACGATCCTGCAGACTAGTCAACAAAGCAATCGCGAATCGCTATTGTGGTGGCAGACATCCAGTCGAAATACATCTCAGGGCCCTTATCAAACGTCGAGCCTAGTGGATCAACTACCGCATGCTTAATGTCCGTATCATCGACCAGCATTTTTATTGATCGTGATTTGAATTGTGGCTCGGAGAACAAACACTCCACATGACTGTCTGCGATCATTTGATGCAGCGCCCTGATTCGCTGTGCACTGGGATGAGCGTCAGGCTGAATTGAAATCACTCCGGCACTGCTTAAGTTAAATCTATTTTCGAAGTACTGAAACGAATCGTGAAAGACCAGAAAGGGTTTGTCATGGCTGTCTGCTAAAAGCTGTTCAACTTCTATCGCAAGCTGCGACAACCTGCGTTGCGCCCGCAGTGCATTTTGCTGATAGGTAGCTGCATTTTCTGGGTCTTGCAACGCTAGTTTTTCTGCCACTGCGCCAACCACCAACCGGGCATTGTCGGGATCGAGCCAGAAATGATTGTCCAGGTCTGTTACGTCGATACTAGCCGTTGCCTGTCCGCCATTGTGGCCGTGCGGTTCGTCTTGCTGTTCGTCAGGCGACTCGTGCCCATGATCGTGAAACCCTCTCTCTCGCAGCGGCAATAGCTTAAGTCCCTCAACACCCGCCATTTTAATCACCTTTTGTGGCTCAGAAAGCCCATGCAGTGTAGCGATCAAAAATGACTCCATCCCCTCGCCCACCCACACCACCATGTCGGCATCGTGCACAGCCCTGACCGCCGATGGCTTGAGTTGAAAAAAGTGTGGAGAGCTATACCCATCCAGCAACAATTGAGGCTCGGTGACTCCGTCGGTGACCGCCGCAACCAGACTGTGCAACGGCTTCAGGGTTACTATAATTTTTGGCGGACCAGCATAGGAAACCGACATTGCACTGCCAACTATCAATGCAATACAAAGCAAAGCGGGTGAAAGGAATTTCATGGCGTCTGTACTGTTATCCGGGGGTAATCGGGACATCGGGGCGGTATTATAATATAACCCGCCGCTGATCCCGCTAATGGTCCGACAACCAGCCGCAGGCCCGGGTTCATCGTGCCGTGCGACTCAGGCCTATTATTTGTCGGGTATTCTAATTCACGAGTAGGTTATTATACCGCCTTGCCAACACAGACGTTCCTCTATTGAACTCAGTATCACCCACCGCCGAATTACTGGTAAGCGTAAACAACCTCACCGTTACACGGCACAACCGGCATTTGGTCGACAACGTAAACATGTCGGTACAGCGTGGCGAAATTGTGACGATTATCGGCCCGAATGGCAGCGGCAAAAGCACCACGCTTAAGGCCATTCTGGGCATTATCCAACCCAGCTCCGGCAGTGTGACTATCCAGCCGCAGGCGCGAATCGGCTATGTGCCGCAAAAGCTTGACATAAACTGGTCCATGCCGCTCACGGTGAAACGATTCATGCGGCTCACGCACAGACACAGCGACACCGAAATCGACGCCGCACTAGGTGCCACCAGTGTGCAGGGTCTGAAGCATCGGCAGCTGTCTGTGCTATCCGGTGGTGAATTTCAACGGGTGCTTATCGCCCGTGCCATGGCCACCAAACCCGATCTGCTGGTGCTCGACGAACCCGTCCAGGGTGTCGACTTCAACGCCGAACTGGAGATTTATCGCCTGATCGCCGACCTCAGACAACAATACAACTGCGGTGTGCTTTTAGTGTCACACGATCTTCACGTCGTCATGGCAGAAACAGACACGGTAATCTGCATGAATGGCCACATCTGCTGTCACGGCAGCCCCAACGTCGTGACCAACAGTCCCGAGTTCCAGGATCTGTTTGGCGCTCGCGGCGCTGAAGCACTGGCCGTCTACCGTCATCATCACGACCACAATCACGCACCCGACGGTCAGGTGATCCACGACCACGATTGCGACTCACATGCTTGATGACTTTTTCATCAGAGCATTACTCGCAGGGATCGGTGTAGCATTGCTGGCAGGGCCGTTTGGTTGCTTTGTTATCTGGCGTAGGATGGCCTATTTCGGCGACACCATGGCGCACTCAGCGCTACTGGGGATTACCCTGTCGCTGATTCTTGAAATTCACACCGGCATTGGTGTCTTTGTGATTGCTGCAACTCTCGCGGTGGCGCTGGTATTTCTGCAGCAACGCGCCGACCTGCCCACTGACACCATCCTCGGTATCCTGTCACACTCGACACTTGCGCTCGGTTTGATTGCCATTGGCCTGATGACACGCAATCAGGTCGATCTCATCGGTTATTTGTTTGGCGACGTTCTGGCAGTCGGTCGTGAAGACCTGTTGATTATCGCTATCGGCGGCGCGGTGGCACTGAGCATACTGGCTGTGATATGGCGACCACTGCTGGCCGCTACCGTCAACGAAGAACTGGCCCGAGCCGAGGAACAGCGACCACAACTTGTACAACTGATCTACCTGATCCTGCTCGCGGCACTGATAGCAATGGCGATCAAAATTGTGGGTATTTTGTTAATCACCGCTCTGTTGGTCATTCCCGCCGCCACGGCGCGCCGGTTTGCACCAAGCCCTGAACACATGGC
>CAKZVB010000028.1 GCA_937922015.1 uncultured Granulosicoccaceae bacterium | reverse complement strand
ACGGCGGTTGTCGGCAATGGTGTTCATGCGGTGCTACTTTAATAACGTCTATTAAAGGTAGACCAAAAAACGTTAAATGACGCCAGCTATCCGGGAGTCTGCGTAGCGAGAATGTGCCATGGCGAGGGCGTTTTTACGATCATTTGAGGCGCATAGTCATTCGTACGTAACGAAAATGATCGATAAAAACGCACCGTCAGGGCGCGTTCGCAGTAGCAGAGGTTCTACCGCGCAGACTCCTAGGTCAGGCGCCGCGCAATCGCATCCATGAACTGACCGCCGATATCGAGGTTGCACTGTGCGTCGAGTTCACGCGCGCAGGTAGGGCTGGTCACATTGATTTCAGTCACCCAGTTACCGATGACATCTACACCGGCGAACAACACACCCTTTTCAACCAGTGAGGGGCCAATTTGTGCAATTATCTCGCGGTCGCGTGGCGTCAGTGGTACTGCCACCCCGGTGCCGCCGGCCGCCAGGTTGCCACGTGTTTCGCCGGCCGCCGGCATACGCGCCAGTGCATGCGGTACCGGCACGCCGTCAACCACTAAAATGCGTTTGTCGCCTTCAGTAATTTCCGGGATATAGCGTTGCGCCATGATTTGGGTTTTGCCGAAATCCGTCATCGTCTCGAGCACCACGCTGACGTTCGGATCGTCGGCACGCAGGCGAAAAATTGAAGCGCCACCCATGCCGTCGAGTGGTTTGACAATAATATCCTTATGTTCCTGATGGAACTCCCGGAGTTTGTCGTGGCGGCTGGTAATAAGGGTGGGCGGGCAGCAGTCAGGAAACCATGCGGTATACATTTTTTCGTTGATATCGCGCAGCGCTGCGGGGTCATTCAGTACCAGCACACCGTCGTCAGAGGCACGTTGCAGAAAATAGGTGGCAAACACATAGTCCATGTTAAAGGGCGGATCCTGGCGCATTAAGATGCAGTCCAGTGTTGACAGCGGTTGTTCCTCTGCCGGACCAAGGTCATACCAGTGTGCCGCGTCGTCGTACACCTTTACGCTGTGCATTACGGCAGACGGCACGCCATCACGCATACTTAGGTCTTCACGTTTAAAGTACCTGAGTTCCCAGCCTCGCTTCTGGGCAGCCAGCATCATCGCCAGGCTGGTGTCTTTTTCCACTTTGATCTTTTCGATGGGATCCATCAAAACGCCGATTATTTTTGTCACGTCAGAATTCCGCTCAGTTGTCTGGTGGGTTATTGTATCGCTAGTCTGGCGCGTAACGTTTTTTCTTTGCGGGCAATTTACTTAAGATTTTGATAAGTAAGGAATAACGTTTTATTGACGGCTCGCCTGAGTGTTGATGCAAGGTGCCCGTTGGGCTAAAGTCGTGAAGTCAGTGCATGACGTGAAATCAACGCCGCGGTCGCCAGGGTGACGACAGTGCGATTGATCGACCGGCTGTTGCTGACCAACTCTGCTGTCGACCAACTTCTTTGTCGAGAATAATCGGCACCATCCTACAACCGCGGTAGTCTAATCTTGCGAGTCCTAATCGTTGACGATAGCAAAACCATCCGAAGCTCGGTGCAGCGGATACTGCACCCGCGTGGCGCGGTGGTATTGACCGCGGCCGATGGCTTCGCGGCTCTTTGTGTGGTCGAGCGTCAGCGACCCGATATAATTTTCCTGGATCTGATGATGCCACGGCTCGACGGCTACCAGACCTGCGCGTTGTTGAAGCGTCATGAGAATTTCTCCCGCATACCGGTGGTGATGTTGTCCAGTAAAGACGGGGTGTTTGATCGCGCGCGCGGGCGGATGGCAGGGTCTGAGTTGTATTTAAGTAAACCCATCACCCGCGATGGATTGTTAGGTGCGATTGAAGCGCATGTGGAGCTGACCCAATGAGCGCCAACACGCTCTCGGTCAGCTGGTCTGCAACCGTCGCCGAACAGACTCACATCACTGGTCGGGCGTTGTTGTTTGTGATGGGTAATTCAAGCTACGGGGTGTCTGTAGATTTTGTGAGACAAGTGATCGAAATGCCTGCGGTTGTGCCGGTAGCCGGCAGTGAAGAGTGGCTTTTGGGTATGGCAAATTGCGATGGCGTGGCCTTGCCTTTGATCGATGTCCGGGCGTTATTTACAGCCGAACCGGCACCCGAAGAGTCATTGCAGCGGGCGATTATTATCGACTGCGCGCAAGGCACGATGTTGTTAGCGGTTGATCAAATAACAACCCTGACTGACTTGTCAGCAACAGAAAAACACAATAGGACCCCTGCAAATTATGCTGCCGACTATCTGGAGTACTCCTGTGAATCGAATGGTGTCACCGTCGGGGTACTAAATATTGTTCGTTTATTTGATGCTGTCCGGGGCAACATCGGCAAGCGGGTTGATTATCCGCCTGCTGCGCAAAACAATAATGGTGAATCGGTTTGAGTAATCCCCCAACGACAAATCGCTGGATACCTGCATTGTTGGCAGTAGGTCTGCTTGCACTTGCAATAAGTCTATGGTTGTTGTTTTCATCCGCTGCGCGTTTATCCGATCATCGTTATAAGCAAACCACTGCAACCGAATACGCGTTAACGCTAACACGCCTGGCCAGCGCACTTACGGCACCCGGTGCTGCACAATCCGGTGCCGATCTGATGCGCAGTGATCAAATCGCCAGGCTGGTTGCAATGGGTGATGTGCAAAGTAGAGAGCTGCTGCCCGATAAAACACCGGTGTGGTTTTCGCGTTCAGAAACCAGCCAGCTTGATAGTGGTGCCGAGGCGCTGGCAGCTCATTGGTCGTCAATCAGAAATACGCTTGGGGCATTGAATAGTCAGTCGGTCGGTGTGACCGACAACGGGCAGTCCGGTGGCCAGGCCGGTACAGTCTCGCTTGATGAAATCAGTCGTTCATTCGACGCACTGTTTGACGCTGTCACCAATGACACATTGTCGGTGCCGCTGTTACGCAAGGTCAGCCATATAAATGCTGATCTGGACAATCTGGGTTTTCTGCTGCCGCTTACCAATCGTGGTGATTTTGCCGATTCTATTGATCAGAAAATTGTGCAGTTAAAAGACAACGTCGATCAGCTTAAAGCCCTTTCAATAAGGGCTGATGGAGCATCGCTGCTGGGGTTTGAAACGAAATTGTTGTTGCAAACATTTGCAGAACACGCATCTCAACTTGGTTTGCCGGCACCGGCTGTTGATACAAGCTCAAAATTCTTAGGCAATCAACTAAATCCGCCTGTTCAATCTTCAAATATACAAGGACAAATTGCAGCAGCCCTTAATCAAAATGAGGTCTATCGGCGCGCACTTGACAGTGCTATTCATCATTATCGTCGTGCCATTCTCGGTGCCCTGGCGTGTGTTTGTGCGGCGCTGTTGTTATCGTCGCTGTTGTTGCTGCGAATCCGGCGTACCAGAAATGCATCGACAAAACGATTTCCGCAACAAACACCAGAACAACTACCAGAACAACCACCACAACAATTGTCGCAGCAACCGCCTCAACACCTTGCTGTTATGGCCGCAGACATCAATCAACTGGCAGACGGAAATCTTGTTAATGAGGTGCGCATGGTCGACGCTGATTCCCCGTTGGCAATTCAAAGTAATACTATCGCACAGGCCGTTAACTACACTGGCAAAATGATGCGGAGTCTGGTGGAAGTATCCCGTGGGATCGCCGGTAAAACAGCAAATGTCGCGCAGTGTCAGCACGAAATTGCTGAAGAACTAATGCAGTTAGATAACCAGCGTCGTCAGCACATTGTGTCTTTGGTTGAAGATATAAAGCAGCGCACCAGTGTTGTAAAAGAGTTGTGTGATCTGCAATCGATGGCTGACCATAACACTGAGGCACAGAGCCCGCGTGAAACTATCAACGACGTTAATGCCGTTATGGCCGGAATTTCCGCCCAGGTAGAGCTTGGGTCCAGCCGTATCGTGCGTGTGGTCGACACCGTGAATGAACTTTCAGCGATGGTTGAAAGTATGAAGGGCATTGCCGAGCGTTCAAGTCTGCGAGCGCTGAACTCATCCATCCAGATGTCGACCTATGGTGATAGTGAACAGGAAGAATCACAATTTGTTGATGAGATGCAGGGCATGTCGCGAAAACTGGCTGCCAGTGCCGGTGATGCCGAACGGCTGCTCAGCACACTTAAGGCCGATGCTCATGCTGCAGGTCTGGCGTTATCAGGTTGTACATCTGCTATTGAAGGCGGTACTGAAGCGTCTCTGAAGGTAAGTCAGGATGTCAGTGGTATCGAGCAGCGCGCCCTGACACTGGGCAGTGCTAACATTAAACTGATTGATGAGCTAACCAGGCAGGGTGAGAGTCTGCATCGCGTTGCAAACGCCATGTGTGAAATACATGATATGGATCTTGAAAACGATAAATTGCTGGTGCTTATGGAATCCACCCTGGATCTGCAGTTAATGGCCACCAAACTTGATAATTCGCTGTCGCATTTTAAATTAACAGCCAATGAAGCCGTTGCCGGATGAAACGCTATCTTCAACTGGTGAAAGTGTGAGCGCGGAAGGCCCGGTTAAGACTGGTTCCGATCGGCAGGTCAAAGCCTCTGCTGCTTTTCACGACACTAAAGTGAAACTGCAAGGCCTGTTGGCACAAGTGTCTGCCGATGGGTTAACGCCGTCATTAAGGCATGAGATAACCGTAACTTTAAACAACACACAGCAAACACTGAAATCTAACGGGCTGATGTTCGGCGTGTTGTTTTGCGCTGATCTGGTCACTCTTATCGAGGTATCGTCCGACCACCGGGCCAGCAACGCTGCCACCGAAACTAATAGTGTAGTAGAGGACTCGTTAGAACAGTTAATGCGTTATCTGGGCGCCACCGGAAGCACAGGTCATGATGCTCCGGTATTGCTGCTATGGCCGTTAAATGATCTGCGTGCATCGCTGAATCAACCCTTGATCACAGAGCGGGTTCTGGCACTCTCGCCGGACTACTCTGCAGCGAAAATCGACAGTTTGGTGTCCGTAGTCCCGGCGCTTGAGGCAGATTTTAATGCGCAACAATTCTACGCCGCTTTTACTGAAATGCTCGCGTCTCTTTACCGTGGTCAGAGTGGCAGTGATGCTGGTGGCGTTGGCGATCCCGGTGAAAACACAGAAGAAAACAGTGCTGGCGATCCGCTGCAACTGGCGCAATTGTTAAGAGGATCAATAAATCAGGGCAGCCATGAATATGCGGCCATTTTCTGGTTTACCTGCAGTGTTTTTGTGTCCTGCATTGAAAGCAGAAATAATGAGCTGATGCCTGCGGTCAAATATGTTCTGCGTCAGATTGATCTGGTGATAAAACATTTTGTAGTAGATACGGATACTCCGGTGCTGTCGGCGGAAGGCATCGAGTCAGTAGAGCACGTGATGTGCAACATGCTGTGTTTTATAGCCACAAGAAACCCCGATGATCCGATCGTCGCAAAGCTTGAACAACAATTCGAGGCGAGAAAGTCCTTACAACAAATCGGCACGACGCCTGTAGCGGTTGATGGCATACTGCTGGTGTCAACTATTCAGTCAACTTACCGCCTGATTGCCCGAAGCAAACTTGGCATTGATGCGGCCGCCAGAACCGACACCGTATCTGCAGCCAAGGTAATTGAAAACCTGTCCTGTCTTCTCGACGCCTGTTCGCTGCTGGTGTGTGCCGAGGCTACTCTGCATATAGAATCTGCGATCAAATACTACCGCCGTTTTTTAGCACAGAGTGGTGTGCTTTCCGATCGGGACGCCTGTGCAACCGAACTGATGCACGCTGAACGCTCTATGCTGCAGTTGTTTCCGATGCAATTGGCAACGGTCAGTCATGGATCTGGCAGCTTGTCCTACAAAGATAAAGAGTTGCTTGATGAACTTCTTATCAGAGAGTTGCTGGTTGAGCTTAAACCGATACACATAGAAGACGATTCCGGCGAGGGCTTAAATCCAGAGGTGTCTGCCGAGTGGCTGCAGGCTGTGTTGCTTGATATGGTGTCTGCAGTAACGTTTTTATCAGATTCGTTTTTATCGGAGGAGCTTGCCCCGTTACAATCGGATTTGGATGGGTTGTTAATGCAAGGCAGTCAGCCCTTTCTTTTGCAACTGGCAATGTCTGTCAATGACTATCTGTCAGTTTATAAGGTAGCGGATCAACGAGTGGCCGAGCAAGAACACGTGCATGTGTCGCTGGCACAGTTAGTCAGATCATGTCAGGACATTCAACAGGATGCAGAACCATCACTGGCAGAACTCATTAGTGAAAATAACAGCATTCTGGCTACGGAGCCTGAATCTGCTGAAATGGTAGTAAAAGCCAAAAGCAACGTATTAAGTGATGCAACGGATTTAATTGGTAATAGTGCGGCGAAAATAACAACAGCAGAGTCACAATCCGCTTCTGTTGATTTTGGCAATGATTGTAATATCCAGGTCGATATTATCCAGCATGCACTGGATACCGCGCTTGGCAGTTCAGGGAACTTGTCTCCCGACAGATCTGTAGTGGCCGCGCTTGAAAATTTGCATAACAGTGTTAAAAAGGCCGGGCTTGATTCTCTCTTAACACTGATAGAACCACTTTCGCAAATTCTGATCTCAGCTGAAAATGCCGGTAGTACGCTGAGTCAGTCAGATACCCTGCTTGTCCAGGAAGCAATAGTGGCGATCACTCTGGGTGTTGATTCATTGGTCAATGGCAAGCCGATGTCTGCTCTGGTTGATGATGTGGCGCAAAGAATGACTGCCGTTGCCATCGATGGCAGGCACCACGTTCGGGGTGAGTATGAATCCGCCGGACTGGTCGGTGTCTTTGTCGAAGAAGCCGAAGACCTGCTGCAACGACTATTCGAGTTGGTGCAGCGCTGGCGCGGTGCGCCACAGGGTGCGAACAAGGGTGGCAGCAGACTGCAACGCGATATCAGTCGTCTGTTGCACACGGTGAAGGGCAGCGCTGACACCGTGGGCTTAAACACCATTGTCACTCTGGCGCATCATCTGGAGTCGGCACTGGTGAGTCTGCCTGCCGGCCACGACCCGTCAGATGAGTTTTTTGATCTGGCATTGGAAACGATAGAATCATTATCTGAAGATATCGATCGTGTGCGCAACAGTGAGCAGATATCCGATAGACGTGAATTGATCATACAGCTGCAAGCTATTTCGACCGATGACGACAGCAGCGAAAAAACATCTGAATCGAAGTCTTTTAGCACCTCTGGCAACTATACCGGTAGTCGTTCACTGCCTGGTCAAGACAACACGGCAAGCCATTTCCTTGAGCGTTCAGCAGAAAGAGCACCGGCTTTCGGATCCGCTAAATATTTTCAGGCGCTGGAATTATCTGAGCGTCAGCTGAAGCGAAATAATAGTGATGTGCTTGAATTACATGACACCCTGCGCAGTCATGTAGCAGAGATCCGCTCTACGTTGCAGAGTACCCGCTACCTGCTGGGTAACGCGGCGACTTCAGCATCAACCGATAAATCAGTTGAAGAATGCTTATCTGATCTTGAATCCGTGCAGCGCAACCTGCGTAAACTGGCAGGTCGTATCGGCGCTGTTGATGATAAGCAGACGCAGGTAATTCAGGCGCTTGGCGCGCTGGTTTCAGCCGCTGACCGCGTCTCGGTAGACAGCATCAGATTGCGCATGGAGAGCATTGTTCAAAAGTCAGCTGAGCTTGCGGGTAAAAAAGTCAATTTCAGGTTTCTGGGTTCTGAGCTGGAGCTTGATCGTAAGCTTTTTTCAGACCTGGTAAGTCCGTTAGAACAGCTGCTGACTAATGCGGTAGTGCATGGCATCGAAACGACAAGCCGACGGTCTGACAACAACAAAGCAGGGCACGGTATTGTAGAGCTATTATTTAAAATTGAGGCAGATACACTGCTTGTGACAGTGTCTGATGATGGCGCGGGAATTAACGTTGAGGAAGTTCGCAGGCGTTTGGCAAGCTACCCCGAATTAGGCGATGCGTCTTCGTTAAGCGAGACCGAGGTACTTAAGAATCTTGTTTTGCAGGGGGTGTCTACCGCGCCACGTGCTGATCGAACCTCGGGCCGGGGGGTTGGCCTTGATGTCGTGCTGCAAAGCGTATACAGCCATAGGGGCACGCTGTCCGTCACTACCACTGCTGGAGCGGGCAGCGAGTTTACGCTATCCATCGCGTTACACACGGTACCGTCTCAGGTGGTCGTGGTGGAAGTTGCGGGCCAATACTACGCGCTCGATTGTAATGATCTCTTAGAGGTTCAGGGTGAGTCCGGCCAGGGTGATACAGCCACGGTTAGTTTAAACAGCTTGCTGGGGGTGGCAGAGCCGCTGAAGAATGAAGATACCGCAGTATTGAGTTGTCGGTCCGGCCAGCGCCTTATATCGTTGCGGGTTGATTCAATAGTCGGTCGACGTACGCTGAATTTTAATCATCACGATGCGGTATTAAACAGTCTGTCGTGGTGCAGCGGATCAGCCATTCTGGATGGTCGTGATGTGGTCCTTAAGGTAGATACCGGACAACTGCACAAGTTAAAGCCGAAGACCACAGATCGCAGTGGCGCATCAGCAGGGGCTGCGCCGCAGGTATTGATCGTCGATGACTCTGTCACCATCAGAGCGTCGTTTGGTCGTGCCATGACGGCTGCTGGTTACAATATTATTCTGGCGCGCAACGGGGTAGAGGCAATTGAAATACTGCAGTCAACTCAGCCTGCGGTGATAATTCTTGATCTTGAGATGCCGCAGATGAATGGTTTTGATCTGGCGGCCTACATACGCTCAGAGCAACGGCTGGATCAATCAAAAATAGTGGTTGTGACCAGTCGACCCAAACATCAGATCGAGGACTGGCTGCTGAGTGTTAAGGCCCGGGGGTACTTCGAGAAACCGTGTGCGGAGGCGGTACTGGCAGAGGCGGTGACCGGGCTGTTAAAGCGCCCGGAATAGTTTTAAGCCTTGCGTATTGAGCTGTTGATCAGATGTGAGCCGGCGCTACCCTTCACATGATGCAGTGAGTTCGAACGGAATGCCGCTTTTCTCTGAGATTGCTTCATCGAAGCGGCCTTTAATAACCACCTGCTTAGACTCTACAATGATCGATTCTTCAGGGTTCTGCAGTGTGGATGTGTAGAACGCTTCCGGCGAACCGGAGTCTATTCCAACGTGCATTTCAACCCATCCGCCATGTCCATCGGCAGAGATTTCAAACTTCTTCCCATCTGGCAATACCCCTGAGCCCGCGTAGAGGTGAACTTCTTCGTAGAATTTGCCAATATGGCAGTTATTCACGGCAAAGTGGGCCGGGTTGTTTTCGATTTTGATCGTGCCGACATTTTTAATCTTTGCAGTAAAGCCGACAGTGCAGATGCTAACTACAAACGCGGTTGCGGAGAAAATAAGTAGTCGTTTCATATCAATCCCAAAAATCTGCGTAATATTTGTTGCGTTGGCGCAACAGCGTGTGCGCCAGAAACCAAATGTTATTACGTTGACATCTAAATGTCGAATTCACGTTACGTATGGTTGTTAACCTATTGTATTTAAATGATAAACACCATATTGGTCAGTGTTAAATTGTGGTTTTTCAGGTACTTTTTCGAAGTTTCTTTCCAGTGGGTAATCTCCAAAGGCTGGTATATGCTGCTGGTTTGCAGTGAGGAATTGGAATAAATCACGCTGGTTTTGGCAGACTTTTTGCCCAATATCGATGTGTTTGCACTATATGTAGTGTTTTTCTGACACACGTATTACTACGGGGCCAATGAGGTCATTTACCAATCCGGGTAAAGCAAACGATTGTTAACTAAAAAGATTTTCCTTTATTCTTTCTGATTGGCAATGTTCATAACCGGTTTTTCCCGAATTTAATTCTCCAAAACTCAAAAATTGAACAAATTTTTTTTAATAGTTGATTGATTTTGTCAGGTAATGCATTATTTTGAGCATAACGATAACTAAGTGAGGCATTCCCATGAGTGTGGAAGCTGAAAGCGCAGACCTAGAAGAAGATTTTCCCGATCCCTTAGTATTTACTGATGCGGCAGCATTGAAAGTGAAAGGGTTGATAGAAGAGGAAGGTAATCCGGAGCTGAAGCTGCGGGTGTTTATCTCTGGCGGTGGCTGTTCCGGGTTTCAATACGGTTTCACCTTTGATGAGGATATCAATGACGGTGATACGGAAGTTGAGAAAGAGGGCGTCAAACTGCTTATCGATCCCATGAGCTACCAATATCTATTGGGCGCTGAGATTGACTACACAGAAGGCCTGGAGGGATCGCAGTTTGTGATTCGAAACCCTAACGCCACCACCACCTGTGGCTGTGGTTCATCGTTTTCGGTTTAAGGCTTTTGTATTGCTCGCCTTGTATTAGGCAGCTTAAATACTTTAATACTTTGTAAATCAGATCGAACGACAACTTGCTGGAAAATCTGTCCCGAGCCTGACTACCGGGCGCGGGCTATAGATGCCCCGGATACATCCCGCCCAGGATCGCGTATCCGTCAGCGCCGGTCACTTGCGGTAAGTTTCCAGTCAAGCCGCTTTTATATCGATATGCCAGCCATGCGAAGGCCATTGCCTCGCATGCATCCCCATCAGTACCCAGCTCAGCGGTAAACCCGACATAGACGGGTGCAAGATGATCAGACAAACGCGCCATTAGAAACTCGTTGTGAGCACCACCACCACACACATACAGGCCAGTGGTTTCAGGTGCATATTTTTTGACCGCCAGTACCACGGATTTTGCGGTCAGTTCAAGCAGTGTTGCCTGAACGTCTGCAGCCGGCAGGCTGGAGACATCCCATAGTTTGTGCAGCCAGGCAATGTTGAAGTAATCGGGTCCGGTGGATTTTGGTGGCAGGCGCTGGAAAAAATTATCCGCAAGCATCGCGTTAAGCAGACTCTGGTGCACCTTGCCAGTGCGCGCCCACTCTCCGTTTTTGTCATAGCTCTGATTTAAATTCAGCTGGCTCCAGGCGTCCATTAACGTGTTGGCGGGGCCGGTATCGAAACCGATTACGTTGTCGTCCAGCACACTGATATTTGCTATACCGCCAAGATTTAAAATCACTTTGGGTATGCCTTGCCCCAATGCGTATTGATGAAATGCCGGGGTCAGTGGTGCGCCTTGACCTCCATGCGCCATGTCTGCTCGTCTGAAGTCTGCAATCACATCAATACCCGTAAGACGGGCAATAGTATTGGGATCGCCAATCTGAAGCGTGCCGCCTGGTGCGTTACCGGGCAGTCTTTTTGGCTGATGGTAAATGGTTTGCCCGTGCGACCCGACGGCGCAAATGTGCCGGGCATCTGTGGCACTTTGTGCCAGAAGCACTAGCGCTGCTTCTGCAAAAGTCTTTGCCACCTGCTGCTCGAGTTCAATGAGCTGGCTAAGGGTAACCGAAGGATTGGAATTAAGTTGTAGCAGTGACTGGCGCAGCACGCTGTCGTAGTGAACAGTGGCTGTATCAATAAGCCTGCATTTGTCGTGATTAATTTCCACCAGCGCTGCATCGACTGCATCAACACTGGTGCCAGACATTATTCCAATATACTGACCATTGGCGGGCGTGCCCTGCTGGTCGTGTGCCATTTAACGGGTAGCTATTGTTCTCAGTGAGGCAAGGCGTGCTCGCAGTGGTTCTATCTCTTCCTTGAATGCCAACATGTCGCCATCATTGAGCGGCTGTGAGCCTCCGAGTTTTACTTTTTGTGGGTCACGGTGGATGCCGTCTACGCGAAATTCGTAGTGCAGGTGCGGGCCAGTGGCCATGCCTGTGCTGCCCACGTAGCCAATTACCTGGCCCTGTTTAACGCGGTCGCCTTTCTTCATGCCTTTAGGAAATTTCTGTAGGTGTGCATACAAAGTGGTGTGGCGGTCACCATGCTGAATCTCTACCGTATTGCCGTAGGTGCCTTTAACTCCGGCAAAAGTAATTCGCCCGTTACCCGCCGCACTTACCGGGGTGCCAGGCATGGCGCCATAGTCAACGCCTTTATGTGCCCTGATGGTATGCAGCACAGGATGCTTACGTTTCAAATTGAACCTGGAGGTGATTCTTGCTTTTATCGGGTTGCGAAGAAACTGCTTTTCCAGGCTTTGTCCCTTGTTGTCGTAGTAACCAATCTTGCCATTAGTCACGTGTCTGAATGCACTGTGCATCTCATTTGTTGAATGATATTCAGCGGCCAGAATATCGCCGTCCTTCACTTTGTTGTTGTTTTTATAGAAGGCTTCGTGCAACACAAATAGTTTGTCACCTGCGCGCACTTCCCGGTTAAAGTCGACCGTCCATTGGAATATGGAATACAGCTCCATAATGACGGATTCTGCAAGTCCGGCTTTAGCACCGTCGATGAACAACGAAGTGTCCATAGTGATTTCGGCCACCTGAACTTTCTTTTCCAGTGGCTGTACATCGACCGTGGCGATAAACTGATTGTCGGTTTCCCGGTTGACGTGAAGTGTTTTGGAAATGTCTATTTCACGCTTAAGGCTGGTCAGGCGGCGGCTGCCGTCCAGATTAATCTCGATTTCCTGGCCGGGTCGGATATTAACCAGATGCGCTTTCACTTCCGGCAATGCAGTGATGGTGGCGATTTCCGCAGGTGACAGCCCGTGCGTGGCCAGCAGACCGGAGATAGTGTCCCCTTTTTTAATATTCACCAGAAGCTTTGATGGCTCCTGGCGGTAGTCGTTAGCAAGTTCCGTTGCGGCAGCCGTGAACGGAATCGGGTTGTTCACTGAAATCCTGTGGGTATTATCTTCCGGCTGAATATCATCAATCTGATCCACCTCCAGGAAAGGCACATCTTCTATCAGTTCCAGTGGTTGCTGGCTGGAGTGGTTTGAGTTGAAGAGAAACTGCGGCTTGATTGGTTCTTCCGCTGCCGCCAAAGTGGCCAGCTTCTCAATTTCAGCAGCTGCCGGCTTTGGTGTCAGTGACGATGCGCTGGGCAGTGCGCGTTGAGTGGCGATGCCCTCAGTGCCGGATCCGGAGAATACGGTCTTGAAGGCCGCGGTACCGATAATGGCTACGCAGCCCAGTGCCAGGCATTTCCTGATTCGACCGTTTCCGGCAATATCACTTTTGGATTTTGCAGGTGTCTCGTCGGTAACCGGGGCCGCCGTGGTATATTTGTAATCTACCCGCACCCGGTTGTTGTTGTTCTCTGCCACGGATATCAACTCTATAAAATCTAGCTACTTAGAATAATTATTTAATGCTGTTTCGTCAATTTTCTGCTGGCCTGCTTTAATCGCTAAATAATATTATTATTCAGATGCTTACGTGATAAC
>CAKZVB010000027.1 GCA_937922015.1 uncultured Granulosicoccaceae bacterium | reverse complement strand
GGTGCGTGAGATTTTGCCTGGCACATGTGGGCCCATCCGTTGCCAATAATGGGTCATTCATAAGTAACTACATGTGGTCGGCGAAAGATTGCGTGCATGAGTGGTCCGTAGTAGCGCTTGTTTCTGGATGGGCACTAATTACCTCAACTGTCTCCTGTGAAGGTCACACTACACCACTGTCAGTGGTATTATCCGTGGTTATACAGCGTTTCAATGCACGGACAATTGAAAAAGATGTCAGCAAAACCCAATAAAGTACTCGGCATGTATCACAAAGCGCTGCGCTGGCCTTTTGGCCGCCGGTTGTTTTCTGCTTTTGCGGCACGCCAGGCACCCTATTTTTCCAGTGTGTCACCGATTGTAAATGCGCTTGAGCCTAACCGGTGCGAAATTCTGGTGCGCAAACGCAGGCGCGTACAGAATCATATCGGCACCATGCATATCATTGCGATAGCAAACGGCCTTGAAATGGCGATGGGCTTTATGGCCGAAGCATCAATACCGGCTCATCTGCGTTGGATACCCAAAGGCATGGAACTGCAATACCCCAATAAAGGTGAGACTGATATTCGTTGTACAGCAACTGTCCCTGAAGATGGCTGGAAAGTGGGAGATTTAGCAGTAACAGTAGAAGCTATTGATACCGCAGGGACACCGGTGGTAGTGGGCACGATCAATCTATGGATCACTGAAAAGCCGGTAAAAACCAGTCAACCCGGCTAATCGTAGCTGCCAAAGAGACAACGACAGGCACTTCAGTTTTACAACGTCGCAGTTGAAAACAGCCGCCCTGCCGGTCAGTAAGCGGGGGCTCACTTTATACCTTTACCGCTAAGACACGTCGCCGTCATCACCGTTTTTCAACTGATGCAACATTGCCAGTGAATGATTGGACAACGGCAATGTCACTGGTTCATTTATCTCAGCCGAGACATCCGCGGCAGAGTAACTCTCCATCACCATGTGTGCGTGCTCAGCCGACACCATCACGTCGGTGTTCATTAACACGGCCTCCAGAAAATGGATTGTCTCGGGGCCCATCTGCCCGGCAAAGGCGTGATCCACTTGTTCTCCCGGCATCGTCGACATCGGGTACTGAGTGCCATCCTTTACGGTGTTCAGCCAGTTGTCGCGACTGGTATCGTCGAGAATCAGTGCGCCCTCGGTGCCGGTGATTTCAATCCATGTACCGCAGTAGTTCGGATAACTCGGCGGCAGGTTCCAGCCCCCGCCAACCACTACCAGCGTACCGTCATCCATTGTCACCGTGCTCCACATGCAGTCATAGGAACCGTTCAGCTCTTTCATGTAGCCATAGGCGCCCTGTGAATAGACGCGTACCGGTTTCGCCGGAGCCAGCAACCAGAAGACGAAGTCCAGATCATGAGTACTTTCCATCGCCGCGGGTGAAAGCTTTACCCGGTTGGCGATCTTCTTACCGAGGTTGCGCGACAGATGCCTGCTGACCATGACGTTCACAACCTTACCGAGCCTGCCTTCGGCAATAGATTTTTTGGCATAGGCGATTTTCGGGTTAAATCGTTGCGAGTAACCGATGGTGAATTTTACGTTTTTCTCATGGGACAGCGCGATCAGCTCTTTCGATTCATCCAGCTCCAGTGCAATAGGTTTTTCTAGCAACACATGCTTTCCCGCCTGCATGCATGCCCTGGCTATCGGGTAATGGGTTGTCTCAGGTGTGGTCGAGATGTAGACCGCCTCTATAGCCGGGTTGTTAACGATATCCAGGTAATCGAGTGTTGCTGAGGCAGCATTGGTCAGCGTTTTCACTTCAGCCAGCCGCTCAGGTTTGATTTCACAGATATGCAGCTTGTCTACCAACGCCGAGCGAGCCAGAGTCTCGGCACGGATGCCTCCGCACCAACCGGTACCAATCACGGCAACTTCAACCTGTCTCATTTTTTGTCATTCCTTAGTGGAGGTTCACACTGGTCGTACTATAAAAGTGGAGGTGCTTGTTGCATTGCCACTAACACACCGACGCTGAACGCAAATGTCTTCAATCGTAATGCTCTTTTCAACGGTTGCTGAGTCCAGCAGCTTTTTGTCATTTGTTGATGAAGCCTAACCAGCGCACTTTTCCCTAACAACCTATCAGTTCTTATGTGTGGAATCAGAAAATCTGATGGCTCCTGCAGTTGCGGGACAGGCTTGATCCATTGATTTGATCCGATGGTTTGTGCCCACCGGTCTGTGTCAGAGTTCAAGCGGGGAATTGCTGACGTACCAGCTCACAGTTTTGACGGATAACACGGCACAACACCTCTTCAAACGCCGACACCACCACCGAGCTGGCCCGCGCTGCCGGTTCGATCAACACATAGTCAACAGTGAGAGCCGGGTCGGAGATCGGCGAGAGTTTAAGCCCCGACTTGCTAAATTCAGAGACACATAAACAACCCGGCAATATAGAAGCATATTTACCTCTCTCCAGCAAATCGAAGGTGGTCATCATGCTGTCAAGCTCGAGAAAGGTATGTCTGGACTGACACATGGTTTGTAAATACAGATCGATATCCTTGCGCCGTGCATTCACTGAGCTGGGCAATACCAGTTTAAGCGGTGCGGCGGTGCTCAGTTGGGTTGCAGCGGGTCCACCATCGGCTCTGGCGGCGTTTTCAACCAGCAGCTCAAGGTCAGTATCGACATGGAAAGAACGCAGCCCCTGCGGCAACGGTCCTGCAGGGACAACCGCAAAATCGAGTTCATTATTGGCGACCTTGCGGGTCAGGCTTTCGCTGAAACCCTCGTTGATCCCGACGTCAACAAAGGGGTAGTTCTCGGTAAACTCGATGAGTGTCGGCGCTAGTATGGATCGTGAAAACGCTGGCATGATACCCGCGTGCACGCTGCCGTACACTTGCTCGCGCTGGGCTATGACGTCATTTTCAAGCTCTCCCAGTTCGCGCAAGATCTGCGTCGCGCGGCGATACACAATCTCACCGGCCCTGGTCGGCTGTACACCGGTCGGCGTGCGCTCAAACAACGATAATCCGAGCTGCTCTTCAAACTCACGGATCTGCATGCTGACACCAGACTGCGTCGCGTGTACCTGCTGGGCGGCCGAGGTAATCGACCCCATATTGTACACGGCGACGAAGTAGCGAAGCTGCTGTGTCTTGATATTACTCATGTACCCCCGCCGGACTTGTAAGTTGGTTTCAGCCCGGATCCATCATAAGCCACAGGCGATGCCAGGAGCAATCTCCGGGCGACAGGATACGATTGATCGACGGGCAAAGCACCTGCTCAATGTGCGGGTTCAGAGCAAGCCCGCTTTTATGAGTTGCCGTTGGGCAGCCTCTCGATTTTATACTGCAGATTCATCATCCTTGCCGCCACGCAAGATGATATCCAAAGAAACACCCGTAAACTGACAAGACAAACTATTGATCAAGTAGCTTGTGACTGTCTGCGGCCAACGGAGCCGCGAATGTGGGAAATAAATGGACGCTTCAGTCTACAACGCACTGTTTGAGATCATCGCACCGATCGGCCTGATCGTGCTGATTGGTTACTGGCTGGCTAAAACCACGGACAAAATCGACACCGTCAGAATGAGCGGACTGTCCATGCTGATCGGCACACCGGCACTGGTCTTTTCGACACTCACCAAAACCGAAATACCCACCACAGTGCTGCTGCAGGTATCGCTCGGGGCACTTTGCGTGTGCCTGCTCGCGATTTTGTTCGCGGTATTGTGCCTGAGATATCTGGGCTATAGCTTCAGAACCTGGCTGCCAGCATTGACAATGCCGAACTCAGGCAACCTGGGCCTGCCGCTGGTGTTACTGGCATTCGGCGATGACGGCCTCGCGATTGGAATTGCCTTCTACTTCGTGATTGCGATCTTCCAGTACAGCGTTATGCCGATTGTCGTGGTGGGCAGGTTTTCCGCAAAATCTGTCTTGAAAGAACCGTTGATCTGGGCAGTCGTGGCAGCGCTGATCGTTATCTTCGGTGAGTTAAAGGTGCCATCCGTGATCGCCGACACAACCGCAATTCTCGGCGGCATGATGATTCCCGTTATGCTGATTCTTCTGGGCGCATCGATCGCCCGACTCGGATTTAATGACCTGAAAGGCTCCCTGAAGCTGGCATTTTTGCGGCTGTGTATAGGCCTGGCAGCGGGCATTGCCACCACACTGCTACTTGGAACCTCAGGCGTTGCCTCCGGAGCCATTTTTCTGATGGCCGCGATGCCCTCGGCGCTGGTGACCTATGTGTTCGCCGCGCGCTACGACCGGGATGCTGAAAAAGTGGCCGGGCTGGTAGTCACGTCAACAGTGCTAAGTCTATTTTTTCTGCCAGCACTGCTGTGGTGTGCCATCAAACTTGCGGGCCGCGCTTAAGTCATACAGCACAATCAATATGTGCTGATGCAGTGCACGGCTATTAAGCTTCGTCTTCAACGCCGTTGATCAAGGTACCAACGCCTTCTACTGTTACCTTAATCACATCACCCGGTGCAAGATAACGTGGTGGATCAAAACGGGCACCAGCGCCTGTCGGTGTACCTGTGATGATGATGTCACCCGGCTGAAGCGTCATAAAGGTCGAGATGTATTCAATCTGGCGGCGGATCGGAAACATCATCCGGTTAATGGTGTCGTCCTGTCTTACTTCATCGTTAACGGTAGTCGTTATACGCGCATCATCGATTTGAGCTGCATCGGTAAACGGCACAAGCCACGGCCCCATCGCCGCTGAGTTGTCCCAGTTTTTACCCTGAGTCACGTTAAACTTGGCGTGTCGCACCCAATCGCGAATAGTACCTTCGTTGCACACGGTAAGAGCTGCAATATGATCGTAGGCATCTGCCTGTGAAATTCGCCGCCCGCCCTTGCCAAGTACAATGGCCAGTTCGCCTTCATAATCAAGCGTGTGATTTTCCGGCGGTCTGACCAGATTGCGATTGTGCCCGGTAAAACCACTGGCGAAGCGCGGAAACAGCGACATGTATCGGGGTAGCTCACTGCCGTCTTTGTATTCGGCATTGCGATCGGGGAAGTTGACGCCGACACACAGGATACGTCGCGCATCCGGCACCACCATCTCATAGTCAAATTCCGTGTGCGTGGGTGACTGTCCAGCCGCTGCCTGTTGTAATTCGTCCAGGCCACCTTGCCTGATCACGTCCAGTAGTGTCGGCCACTGTGGAAACGACGGACTCAATGCGATCATGCCCTGATCGTGGACCGCGCCATAGAACGTTTCGCCAGCTGCGCTGTAGGTTGAAAATCGCATCATGATGTTTCCACTGTGTTGTGAATGCCGCCCGCATGAATGGATTCCCATGCACAGGTCAGTTGGCAGAATTCTATGTTAAGTATCTTGTAGTTTATCTCTATGGTGCAATTATCGGCGTGGCTTTTAATTGCGATTCCTGAGGTTCCACGCCAACGAAAGACGTACCGTGTTCAAACCAGCTGCGTGGTGCGGCAGCACCCCACAGTGTTTGTCGCTGTGGATCTTTAAGGTCCCAGCGGATCGCCTCATGATCCGGATCAACCGTCTGATAATCAGAACAATAAATCTCAGTGCGATGACCATCGGGATCCAGAATATACAGAAAAAACGCATTGGCGATGCCATGCCGGCCGGGACCACGCTCTATGTTGTCAACGTACCCTGTTGTAGACATCAGGTCCAGCAGATCAATAATGTTGAGCGGTGTCGGCACCCAGAATGCCACGTGGTGCAGACGCGGACCGGTGCCGTTGGTGAATGCCATATCGTGAACACCACCTTTGCGGTGCATCCAGGCGGCCCATAGTTTCTTGCTTTCGTTGTCTTCGGTATATTCTGTTAATCGAAAACCAATGTCGTTATAGAACTCAACGCTTGCGTCAACATCGCTGGAAAAACAATTAAAATGGTCAATCCGCAATGGCTTTACGCCTTTGTATAGTGCGTATTTCTGATGTATCGGTGGTAGTCGATCCATCTTGTGATAAAACTCAAGCGGCACACCCATGTTATCGCTGGTCAGTAAGGTGCGCCCCTGGTAGGGACGTTCAACCCAGCTTACCGGGCGGCCTTTGGCGGTGAAGTACTTCTCCGCACTATCGAGGTCTTGCTCGTCATAGGTTTTAAAACCCATCACCTCGGCAGTACCCGGCTGATCCGACTTTTGCAGGATAATACAGTGGTGTCCACGCTCTTCCATCGCCCGCAGATAAATATGGCTGTCGCTTTCGTCGGTGACTTGCAGGCCAAGAATATCTACATAGAATTTTCGTGAGACCTGAAGATCGGCCACATTAAGGCAGACATGGCTCAGACGCACAGTGTTAAAATCAGGGTATAAATTCGGTGCAGGAACTGGCATGGTCGCCTCCCCTAGTTGCTTAATTTATGATCGCTATGCAGGAGACAATCAGCTCATGCACCCAGTCGGGTGATCTTGTGTTGACCGGTAGCAAAACCAATATGCTTTTGCTCCATATAAAATTCAAAAGACCAGTCACCGCCATCACGACCGATACCGCTTGATTTTACCCCGCCGAAAGGTGTCGGCAGGTGGCGAACGTTCTCAGAGTTGACCCAGATCATTCCGGCTTCAAGCTTATCGGTAAAGCGCAAAGCACGTGTTAGATCATTAGTCCACACATAGCCGGTCAGGCCATATTGAGTGTCGTTGGCCATCTGTAACGCCTGCTCTTCGGTACTGAATTCAATCGACGTTAATACGGGGCCGAATATCTCTTCCTGTGCAATACGCATATCGTTTTTTGCGTTGGTGAAGAGCGTTGGTGCTACAAAGTAGCCGTCATCTCCTATGGGCTCACCGCCTGCCGCTATTGTCGCACCGTCTTGTTTGGCGATATCAAAATAAGACACCACCTTGTTATAGTGTTCGTCACTGATCAACGGACCAATCTCCGTCGCAGGGTCAAGCGGGTGTCCTACCTTTATGTGATTAACGCGCTCGACCAGCTTTGCCTCAAATTCTTCACGGATAGTGTCCTGCACTAACAGCCGTGAAGACGAGGTGCAACGTTCACCGTTAATAGAGTAGATCATAAAGATCACTGCATCGAGCGCGCGATCGAGATCGGCATCATCAAATACGATAACCGGGTTTTTACCACCCAGCTCCAGATGCATACGCTTGAGCGTATCGGCACCTTGTCTGGTAATGATCGAGCCGGTGCGACTCTCACCGACAAATGCAATGGCCTTTATCAGTGGATGTTCCGTTAAGGCCTTGCCCGCTTCTTCACCATAGCCATTAACGGTATTCAACACACCCGGTGGCAACCCTGCCTCTTCGGCAATCTCTACCAGTAAGCGCGCCGTTAACGGTGACGCCTCTGCCGGTTTATGCACAACGGTACAGCCCGCCGCAAGCGCAGGTGCTATTTTCCATGTCGAGAGCATGAATGGTGTATTCCACGGTGTGATTACACCCACCGGACCAATAGGTACCCGCGAAGTGATGTTCATCAGTGTGGGTGATTTTAAATGTTGTCCGTCGCGAGCCTGTATCACCTGATCGGCAAAATAGCGAAAGTTCTCAGCGCCACGCAGCGCGGCTTTCGACATAAATTTATAGGCCTGACCAGTATCCCAACATTCACATACGGCTATTTCCGCGGCACGTGCCTCAATACCCTCAGCGACATTGATCAGTATTTCTCGCCGTTGTTTTGCTGGCGTATCACGCCAGGCCGCAAACGCATTTGAAGCAGACACAGCCGCGGCGTCTATGTCACCTGCTCCACCACGGGCCACCTTGCATACCACCGACTTATCAACCGGAGAGATAGATTCAAACTGCCCGCCTTCGCCACCGACATCCTTGCCATTGATGCGGTTTAGAATTCCCTGCTTTTCGTAACGCGACAGATACCCGCTGAGCTTTTGCAAATTCTCTTCAAGTGCGGTCATTTATTTAACTCCAGGTGATCGCGGATAGTCCCTGTCTTGGGCGACAGCAAGGCGTTGATATCACGCATCTCTACTGACAGTGCGATAGACCGGGTGGCCAGTGCATCGGCCAGATAGGTTTTAGCAGTATCAAAAATACTGTTTGTCGCATGCTGCTTTACATCGTCTGCACGCCCTTCACGCAGGCGAATTGAAATATCGATAAAGCCATGCTTGGGATCGCCATCAGCGATAGCATAGTGATCGACGCAGGTGGCGCGAACCCGAATCCCGGGCATAGGGAAAGTGTCTATCGATGTGGCTTTAGCACGAATTGCTTCACACAGGCCCTGAATGTCGATTTCACTTTCCAGATTGGCTGAATATTCTATTTGAAAGTGTGGCAAAGTTATTACTTAACATATGAATTATTGTGTTGTTAAATATAAAGATATCAAAAACAATGTCAAGTATTATGTGCAGTATGCCGTTTAAAATCCACGGGTAATATGCCTAGTAAAAACAACAGCACGCGCGCACTGCCACCCACCACCAGATCGCTTCCCATTGCGTTAATACGCGCCAGAGAAGCAATCATGTCGCCTATCCGTGACATGCTGGCAGACAGTGATATCACCGAACAGCAATGGCGGGTACTACGAGTATTGGCAGAACACGGACCACAGGACTCCTCCACACTCGCATCGCGCGCAAGCCTGTTATTTCCAAGCCTGACCAGAATCGCGCGCAGCATGCACGACCGCGGTTTGATCAGTCAAACCCGCGACGCAGAAGACCGCCGACGGCAGATAGTTGCTATCACACCCCGTGGGCAGGAGATTATTGATAGACACACACCCGCTGCTGTCAAAATTGTTGAAGACTTTAAAGTGTCACTTGGTGACGAAAACTACGAAAACTTATTAGATCTGCTTGAACAACTACACAACAATCAGAAGCAGGATGTTTAAGTTTAAATAAACGGCAGATAGTAATCCCGCACAACATCGACGCTTTTGCCGTCCAGGCGTTTGACCTCATCTCGCTTTAGATATATCAACGCATCGCAATAAAGTTCGCCAACGGCTTTACGCAAGGCAACATCGCTATCCAGGGCGTCCAACGATTTATCCAGTCCGGATGGAACATGGCGCGTTTCACGAACCTGTTCCAGTCCGTCAAGATCTTCAGGTGCCTGCAGTGGCATTTCGTGCTGGACACCAAGCTTTGCTGCCTGCAAAACCGCAGTGACTGCCTGATAAGGATTGGTGGCGCAGTCTGACATCCGATGCTCCAGGCGTGCGGACTTAGCCGATCTAGTCGAACACCGGGTGGTGACAAGGCGATGGTCGTCTGCCCAGTTGGCCCAGTAACCAGCCATATTACCCATGCCGAGTCGATCATAGCTGTTGACTGTTGTCGCCAGCAAACCGGCCAGTGCGCTGTGGTGATGTATTAAGCCCGCCATGCAATGCTTTGCCAGTTCGGATAATTCTCCGGAGGGCGCGATGCAGTTATGTCCGTCAATGTCATTGAGGCTGAAGTTAACATGTAAGCCGGAACCACCGCGATCGGGCACGGGCTTCGGCATGAACGACAGCAGCAGGCCTTTTTTTAACGCTATCTCACGAGCCATTGTTCTAAGTAGAAATGCGTCATCACAAGCCTTCATTGCGTGGTCAAATTTCAGCGTCAACTCAAACTGTCCGTTGTCGAACTCGCCATTCATGCTTTCTATCGGTATATCTGTTGACTGTGCCGCCTCCCAGATATCGTCCATCACGCCACGCGGATCATTTGCAGGTCCGGTGCCGTACACTATCGCACCGGGTGTGTCATAGGGGCGCCAGATACCATCTGAATCCTGTTGAAAGATATAGGCCTCGGTCTCCAGGCCCACCATAGGCTGGTAACCCATTACTTCCCACTCAGACAGTGTGCGACGCAACTGTGAGCGCGCGCAAAGACCGAATGGTGCGTCGTCTGCGTGCAGATCGCCCAACGCTATCTCAGTATTTGATTGCCAGCTTTTGCGGCGCACATCATCGAGTACCAGATCCATGTCCGGCAAACCATCCAGCACTGCACAGCCCGGCACGGGAAGAAGATCACGGTCAAATGTGACGCCAAAAGAACCACGCGCAAACCCGATGCTGCCGGTGGCAGCTACATCGACAGGTACATATTTGCCGCGCGGCAGGTTTAACAGATCAGTGAACAACACACGCGTACGGTTTATTTGTGTCATCTTGAACCAGCCTTTACTCGCACTTTTATTCGCTTAACAACGTCATGCATTGAATATAAATCGCAATATACCAAGCTTGATCCGTTTCATTTCTATTCTGATCAAGGTGAGCGTTGAAGCACGCCCACCTTTTCAGTCACATTTATTCAGCAATGATCGCGTTGATTTCGGCACTCTTCTCACGATCAGTGGCGATACGGGCTTTAGACTCGGCCATGTCCTGAAAATAAACACGTGCCCCCGTCTCAATCATTAACTGCTGAGCTTCATCGCTGGCCATAGTTGCCTCAGTGATTTCGGCAAGGACATCGATCACTTCCTGCGGCGTCCCTTTCTTCACAAACAGCCCGTTCCACAATTCGATATCATTGATACCCGATTGCGCACTCAGTGTACTGACACCGCTAAGCTTTGAAATCGGCTCTGCACCGATATTTGCCAGTACATTAGTATCGGCCAGACAGGGTTCGATCAGTGCCAGTGTTGTGTTAATCACATCGGCGTCGCCTGAAGACAGGCTGTTGCAATCCAGCATGTCGAATGCTGAGTCATCGGCAAATTCAAAGCCCATTTTTTTAGCGGCCGCAAACGTGGCAGCCGTCGGCGCAAGCCCTGCTCCGAAATGTCCCAGCACTACATCGTTGTCTCTGGCGTGCTCGGCCAGTTCTTTCATGTTGGTGTATGGCGCATCACCGGATGCTGCAAGTACGAAGGGATAGGTTAGAAAGATACCCACTGGTACAAAGCTGTCTTCTTCTATACCCATATCGAGCTTCGGTCCGACGACAGGCACACCGATCACGAATGAACCCACCATAGAACCATCAGTAGGTCCGTTCAGTACTTCCAGGGCACCTGGAAATGGTCCGTCGCCGCCACCGGGGCGATTCACGACCGAGGCTGAGACGCCGGTTTTTTCCTGCATATTGGCGGCAATCATGCGGGTTAGTATGTCTTCAAAATCTCCCGGCGGCCACGGCACAATAAACTGTACCGGCGCTTCGGGGTATTCTGCAGCGGCGGGGGCCACCGCACCCAGCATTGTTGTTGCAGCGACTGCTGCCATTATTGCGTATTTCTTCACGGTACATTTCTCCAGTTGAAGTTTCTTGATGTAAGCGGATTAATGGTAGGTTTCTTTTGTATTAGTAACAGCATTCCAAATGATGAAACCAAGAACCATAAGGACAACGACAAACAAGGTGCCCGATACCGGGCGATTGATGAAATCAATGGTGGTGACTATCTGACCGGCTCCGGCAGACAGGCGCTCAAGAATGATGGATCCAAGCACCAGCCCCAGAACAATCGGCACAAGTGGCCAGTCCAGACGACGCAGTATGTAACCTATATAACCGAAAATCACAGCGAATATGCAATCTATAAGACTGTTACGAATTGAATAAACGCCGACAAAAGAAAAGATCATAATAAAGGCACCCAGAAAACGATTTGGTATATAGATCATTTTCGCAATGTGCTTTGTCGACACTAAAAGCGTGACAAGCACAAGCACATTAATTATTAACAGTGCGGTAAACAGACTGAAAAGGAAGTCTGGGTTGTTTTCAAAGATGTCAGGCCCGGGTTTAATACCGGCATCAAAAAACACCACCATCATCATGGCGGTCAATGCCTCACCCGGCACACCCAGCGCCAGTAGCGGAATCATGGCGGCGGCAGGAACAGCATTATTTGATGTCTCCGAGGCTATAAGCCCTTGCGGTGATCCATGACCAAAACGCTCCGGTTGTTTTGATAATGACCGTGCGGTGGAGTAACTGAAGAACTGCGCAACAAACTCACCGACGCCGGGTATGATCCCCATCACGGTACCGTAGCAGGCAGAAATAATAGCGATAACTTTATTGGAAATAATCTCCCGCGCACCTTGCAACAGACCACCTGTTACTCTCGCCTGCGGTGGATCATCATCCTTGCCGGTCATCAAATTAAGAGCCTGACTCAACGCAAATATCCCGACAATAACCACAATGAGGTTAAAGCCGGAATAGAGGTATTCGATATCGTAGGTAAAGCGGTCGATCTTACGGGTAGACTGCCGCCCGACCATCGCGATCAGGAATCCGAATCCGTATAACATCGCAGCCAGTCCCATGGTCTTACGATGGGCGGCAATTAACAGCAGGCTACCAAGGATTGCGGCCATCATGATGTCACGCTGCCCGAACAGTGCACCGAGATCACGCAGATAAGGACCAAAGGCAAACAGCGCTATCAACGCCATAATTATAGAAAAGCAGCCACCGAAAAATGACGAGGTATAGGCGATAGACAAAGCCCTTGCAGCGTCTCCACGGCGAGTCATCGCATAGCCGTCATAGGTGGTCAGGGCGTTCACCGGAGTACCGGGGGTATTGATTAATATCGCAGGTATCGCACCGCCGTACATAGCCGATCCGTAGACCCCTAACAGCAACACCAGGCTCACCAGGTCATCCAGAAACACAGTAGCAGGCAATAGAATGGCAATAGCGATGGCCGGTCCTATTCCCGGCACCGCACCAATGATCAGTCCACCTACCGACCCGATCAGAATCGCAAGCAGAACAGCTGGTGCCATTAGATTATCAAGGCCTGTCAGAAAGGCTTCCATTAGCTTTCCCGGTGCGCCTGACCAGTATTATTCATGAGAATTCGGCGTCGAGTTTCAACAGCGCTAAACAGGTCGCCCTATCGCCTGAGAAGCGTGGCCCGTCACGCACCGAGGGGGATCGGGTGAAATGTGACGCGCTATTGGCTCTGGCGTCGCATAGACAGTCTGTTATTTCAGGATTAACCATTAGTTCACTGCAAACACTATAAATAAAAACATAAGAGTTAATTTCGCCGGGTGCCTCATGCATAACGCGCTAGAAATAAGTCAACATAAACGCGCGCGCAGTTGTTGGTAACTGGTCATACAACCAGATGCTGCCCGGAGTTTTGATTTGCAGAAAAGTCCGGAACACAACTACGGCAATAAAGCTTGTGACAAGACTGATCAGCATCCATCTGCTGGTTCGATAACCCAGTCTCCACGGCAGAAAGCAGCCGAATATCAGCGTTGAAACCAGATAGCCGAGCACCGGCACCATGAGGGTATAAACAATAAACCAGACAACGTATTCAAGAGCGGCAAGATACTTTGAAAACTCGTAGCCGGCATTGTTGGGCAGTAAAAAACGCTTTCGCCACCGATACACTTTATACGATGCATAGACGTTCCAGAGGGCCGTCGGAACAAGTATCAACAGGCATATCATCGGACCGACCCATGACTGCTTTAAAATACGCCCCAGTCGGGTCACACGACCGTCTATTTCTGTCAAACCGAACTGATGCGCGGTGTACTGCCCTATGTTATCCGGCAGCTTGCGTTTTTCCCATCCAGTCTGTGTCCAGAAGGACACAAGAAAAAACAGCGCGATCAAAGCCGCTGCTATCGATACGTGCAGGTCACCGCGACCGCGTTGAAAATTAAACAGATTTTCAACTTTGATTTTCTTGTCAGGTGGGCACTCACTTTTGAAAGTTGTTGTATCGTCGCCATGAGACAACGGGCTTGCCTCATCGAACAAATTCAGCCTGGTGAGATCGGGTTGTGGTTTGCTCATTACGTTATCCACAATATCATTGTGTTGAGCAGTCCCCCGGAGAACAAGTAAGTTGGCACTGCATGACCCGCTAACAATTCCAGGACCCCTTTGTCGGTTTGAACTATAAAACCACTATTTCGGAAAAAGGTTGCCTTGTTAAGTATCCTCTGTCAAACTTTTTTTCCTTTTGATCCGTTGCAATGCATGTAAATGTCCCCGGCCACGAAAACGCCGGAGCTATTGTCCTGATTTTACGATCAGCCACTTAGAGACTGGCTTGTCTCGAATTAGCCGGGATTTGTTGGACAAAACCCGCTCAACAGACACTACGGCCGGGACCGGCGGTGTTACAGCTAACGCAAACCCGGATGGCCTCAGAGCCGCAAAAAGCGCCGGGGCCGTGTTGTCGGGGCTCGCTGCGGGAGAAGTCCTGGGAAACGATTCCCGAACACATTATGGCCGGCTGGTCTGATAATCTGCCGCACGCCACTACTGAAGAATGACTATGAAAAATGCAAATTTCCTGAAAGAGAATAACGCACGTCAACTCTGGCACCCGATGACCTCACCGGCAGACAGCCACGAAAACCCGCCAAAAATCATCACAAAAGCCAGTGGCGTGAGTATTACCGATATTGACGGCCACACCGTTGTCGATGCGGTTGGCGGTTTGTGGAATGTGAATCTTGGGTATTCCTGTCAGACGGTCAAGGATGCCATCGCACAGCAGCTGGAAACGCTGCCTTATTATTCAACATTTCGCGGCACTACAAACGATGCCGTGATAGAACTCTCTTATGAGCTGAGTGAATTTTTTGCCGCCGACGGTATGAGCCGTTCGTTTTTCACCTCGGGCGGATCAGATTCAGTTGAAACTGCATTGCGTCTAGCCCGTCAGTACCACAATCTACGCGGTGAGGCCGGTCGGGTTAAGTTTCTTAGTCTAAAAAAGGGCTACCATGGCACTCATATTGGCGGCGCCAGTGTTAACGGTAATGCCAATTTTCGCAACGCCTATGAGCCACTGTTGCCTGGCTGCTATCACATCCCTGCCCCCTACACTTATCGCAATCCGTTTAACGAGACGAATCCCGAAAAACTGGCGCTTCTTTGCATTGCAGCGCTTGAAGATGAAATCGCCTTTCAGGGTGCGAACACCATTGCCGCGATGATTATGGAACCTATTCTGGGCGCCGGCGGGGTGATACCGCCACACAAGTGTTTCGCACCCATGGTGCAGGAGGTCTGCAATCGCCATGGTATTTTACTGATCACCGATGAAGTGATTACCGCCTATGGTCGCACCGGCGCATGGTCCGGGGCACGGTTGTGGGGCATCAAACCAGACATGATGGCTACCGCCAAAGCTATCACCAACGGTTACTTTCCGTTTGGTGCGGTAATGCTGGGCGACAGAATGGTTGAAACCTTTGAAAACAACCCCGCCGCGAATATCGGACATGGCTACACCTATTCCGGTCACCCGGTCGGCGCGGCGGCAGCTATCGCATGCTTAGCCGAAACGAAACGATTAAACGTTATCGACAATGCGGCGAGCAGAGGAGATCAGTTATTTGAAGGCTGCAAATCATTGATGGATAAGTATCCTATTATTGGTGACGTACGCGGTGGTCATGGCTTAATGACCGCTATTGAGATGGTCAGCGACCGCGCAACTAAAAAACCGATCGACCCGGACACGGCCACCACCGTGCAAGAGGTCACCTACCAGTCCGGGGCAATGGTGCGGGTGTCCGGTCCAAACCTTATTTTGTCGCCGTCACTGGTACTAACCGAACAGGATGCCGCTGGTATCCTGACGGCGCTTGATGCCGGCTTCAAAGCCGCGTGTGACTAAGCCATGACTGACAATGACTCAGAAAACTATGTAGCGTTGCTGGGGACAAAAGGTGGCCCGGCAATCCGCCCCGGCTCTTCAATGCCCACTTCAAACCTGTGTGTATTAAACGGCTGCCAGGTGGTGGTCGATTGTGGCCTGGGGGTAACCAAAGGACTGGTTGATCAGGGCATGCAGCTTAAAGACCTGTCATTAATCTTTATCACCCATCTGCACTCTGATCATTACCTTGAACTCGGGCCGCTGCTACACACCGCATGGACAGCAGGGCTTAAGACATCTGTCGATGTTTATGGTCCGGCTGGTCTAAATACCTATTGGGATAGTTTTCTGGTATCAATGAAAGCCGATATAGACCTGCGTATTGAAGACGAAGGCCGGCCCGACTTACGTGACCTGTTACGAATTCATGTGATCGACGCAGGTACCGTGTTCGAACGTGACGGTTTAAGCGTAGCCGCTCTTCGTACCCGACACCCACCGCTGCTAGATTGCTTTGCACTATCGTTTAGAACACCATCAGCGCATGTTGTTTTTTCAGGTGATACCGCGCCGCTTACCGCACTGGAAAACTTTGCGCGTGGCGCAGATCTTCTTGTACATGAAGCCATGCTGGAAAGCGCCCTGCCAGCACTGCTTAAGCGCATAGGTAATGGCAGCGACAAATTGATGAACCACTGGCTGGTGTCTCACTCCTTTGCCCATGATGCCGCGAAAACTGCAACGCAGGCAGAGGTAAAACAATTGGCACTGTCCCACCTTATCCCGTCTGATGATCCTGACTATGGGGAGCAGCATTGGAAAGATGCAGTTGCCGATTTCTGGGACGGTCCATTGTTTGTCGGACGCGACGGCATCAGAATTTCACTGCCTGCAAAATCCGCCGACGCAGCGATATGACTCGTACTATCAAAAAGCTGTAGACCACTGCAATCGCCGGCTGGCCGGATGGACCCGCTTCATGTGGCCAAAGGGGCGATAGCTGCTCCGCAACACCATTTAAGACCAGTGGACAACACAACAGGGTTTTACCCGGATGCAAATGCAAAGATTCAATTTTGATGCTTTAAAAAAAGCATGGCTGCCCGATTTAAAGCTGCCTTGTCAACATAAAACAGGCACTGCGCCTGATTTTAAACTGCCAGGTATCAATTAACTGAATTACATCGAATTTAACTAACTATTTCCGGTTGAGGTCCGACATAGCTAATAGGGATTATTTTCTGACAAACGCTCCGATGGATTGCCGGCCGCCATGCACTTACATCGCCAATTTATTTTGCACAGACAGTCCAGTTATCACGGACAAAAAATAGCTCGTGCCAATCAGGCGTAAGCCACCAAATGGTGCGTCCGGACCCCGGATAGAAATCCT
>CAKZVB010000026.1 GCA_937922015.1 uncultured Granulosicoccaceae bacterium | reverse complement strand
GCGTACTTCGGCGTTGGAAAAGCCCATGTCGCCTACCATTTCATCCAGTGACAGGCGCAGTGTAATCCCCATTGAATCACCAATCGTGTCTTGTGCGTCCATCACTACTTCACGAACGAAGCGCGAGCGGTTTTCAAGACTACCGCCGTATTCATCAGTGCGATGGTTGGTGGCGCGTGATAAAAAGTGCTGAAATATGCCAAAGCCATGCGCGCCGTACAGGCACACCAGATCAAAGCCTGCCGTTTTTGATCTTACAAACGCATTCACAAACCAGCGTCGCAGGTTTTTAATGTCTTTTTTGTCCAGCGCCCGGGCTTGCACCGGGTCATTGGTAAAGGTTCTTATCGGCATCGCAGAAGGTGCCAGTGGCACTTCCCGTGAATACAGATTGGGACCGTTGATGCCCGAATAGGCCAGTTGTATACCTGCAAGTGCACCGTGTGATTTCATTGCCTCGGCCATCTTTGCTATCTGCGGTATGTCGTTGTCATCCCACAGGCGCAATTCAATAAACGGCGTTATCTCCGAGCTATGGTGCATTTCGCATTGTTCGGTAAAAATAACGCCCCAGCCGCCTTCGGCTTTCATGCCGCGCATGGCGGCAGCGGCGGATGGGTCTCGATAGCCGCCGCCATTGCAATGGGGTACCTGGTAGAGTCTGTTTTTTGCGGTGACGGGCCCGATTGCTACCGGTTCAAACAACACGTCATATCGTTTATCGCGAGCCATAGTTTTTCTCTGAACAGTTTCCCGAAGCTTGCTGGTACTGATTACTCGTCACCAGGTACGCCATAGCTTGGAGCCTCACGCGGATCAAGCGCCCGTTGCACATAGGCGTCGAGCTGTGGTTTGTAGATTGACCAGGCACCAGCCAGATTTTCGATCGGGCAGTCCTCTGTCCAGTCGCAGCGAAGATCAACTACCGGCCAGGGCACTTTATCGACAACCTTGAGACCGGCGGAGTGAACCGGTCCCGCTTCGCCACCGGCCAGCAGGCCGGCACGCATTGCCGCTAACAGTCGATCGGCAAGATGACCGCTGCTGGACTTGAATCCATCAACGATCGCCTGTGGGACTTCTGCACTGGCTAACAGGTTGCCGCCGCTTGCGACATCGCGGTCCCGTGCCTCTGACCAGATGCCAAGCGCGTTGCTGCCAGAGTGAATGGCACTTTGTCCTTTGTTGTCTACCACCAGCACCTGACGATAATCCATGTGATCGCTGCTTCGATTTAAGTATGTCAGTACCGCCTCGCTGCCGATTTCCTGTTTAAGCAACTCGAGCGCGCGCATGCCTAGTCTGGGGTCGGTGATGTTCTGGCTGGCAACGGCACCGATGCCGGCACAGGCATAAGAGCAGCGTGCTGCTACGGCCGGTGATGACGACGATATCGCGACACCGAACATACCGGTGTCTGCACAACGGGCCACAAGAGAAAAAGTCATAAGGTGCTCCGGTTAACGGAAGGCAGATGCCACGTTGAATGGCGTGTGTGCGGTTTAACTGCCATAGCTAAGGTATTTGTTTTGAGTGGTTATATGCTCAGCCAGATGTTTAGCATCGTGCCACACACCCCATATAAAAGCAGAGCCCCGGCGCGACTGCCATGGCAAGCCTAGGAAATAGATACCGGGCTCGCTGGTGACTCCACGCATGTGTTCAGGTTTACCGTTGCTGTCGAACACATCGACCTGCAACCAGCTGTAGTCAGCGGCGTATCCGGTTGCCCAGATTATGCAGTTGATGCCGGCTTGCTGCAGATTCAGTTCGGTCACAGGGTTGGTCAGGCAGTCGGGGTCCGGATATTTTTTGCGGGCATCGGGCTCCGGTGGCAGATCAAGGCCATTGCGTTCAATATAGGCGTCTGCCTCGTCGAGCACAGACAGGTAATTGGCGTCACCACTGGCGATGTTGTCTGTCAGGTCAGGGGCAAAGCGCAACACGCCATCGTTATACGATTCGGTCATGCCTGCCAGTGTGATGCCTTCAGCGGCAAGACGCCGGAAGTCGATCGTCTGACCGCCATATGCACCGCTGACAGAAATAGTGATGTGCTCTTTGCCCGGCTCCATCGCTGCGGTATCCCATTTACCCAATACTCCCAGCCACCAGACAAAGTCGCGCCCACGGTAACTGCGCGGTGGGCGGTCGTGAGGGCCTACCGACAAATAGACGGTTTTGCCGGAGCGTGACAACTCATCCGCTATTTGTGCCCCTGATGAACCGGCACCCACCACCAGCACCGCACCGTGCGGCAATTGTGATGGATTGCGGTATTCATTTGAATGTATCTGGGTCAGCGCAGCGCTTGCAGAGTCGACGGGTATGACAGGCGGAATTACCGGTCGTTGAAACGGCCCCGTGGCGGCAATGACATTGTTTGCTTCGAAGGTGCCGTCAGTCGTTTTTACGGTAAAACCCCGGCGTCCGGCTTTTTTTTGTACTTGCATAACTTCAACGCCGCAACGGATTGGCGCGTTGATTTGCTTTGCGTAGGCGACGAAGTAGTCGGTCACCTCGTCTTTAGAGGGGAAACCGTCGGGATCAAAATCGGGGAAATCCAGCCCGGGAAATCGATCGTGCCATGCCGGACCATTAGCCACCAGAGAGTCCCAGCGGCCGGTCCTCCATGCTTCGGCGATTCGATCACGCTCAAGCACAAGATGCGCAACACCGGCGTTGCCCAGATGCTCACTCATGGCCACACCGGCCTGACCCGCGCCAACTACGAGTGTGTCTATTTTTTCCATCGGCAAGCTCTAGTATTTAACAAGTAACACCGGCGCGCTTAACACGAGCCGGCATGTCATTGTGAACTGACCGGCGCGTGCAGTAAATAACTAAGTTTCAATCCCGTGATCGGGAATTACAAATGCATAATCGAGTTTAGTTTTAGCATGTGATGGCGTAATGTACGAGGGGTATATGTGGTGCATGTACGTGCAAGGCAGCCACCGCAACAATGATCGCAAAGTGCCTGATCGCGTCCCGAAATCAGCTAACCAAATACCTGAATAAACAGTGCAATCACCGGAGCAAGAAAACCATGCCCACGCATGAACGCATCAGAATGTTCAACACCAAAGATACCTACCCGAATCAATCTCTGGACAATGATCTTTGTCAGGCGGTTAAGGCCGGTAATACCGTCTATGTCAGAGGTCAGATAGGCACGGACTTCGACGGCAATTTAAAGGGGCTGGGTGATCCCGCTGCACAGGCAGAGCAGGCGATGCGTAACGTGGATCAACTGCTTAAAGAAGCAGGCAGTGACCTGAGCCACATCGTTAAAACCGTCACCTACATCACCGACCCCAGATTTCGCGAGCCGGTCTATCAGGTGGTTGGGAAATGGTTGAAAGGTGTTTTTCCTATCTCGACCGGCATTGTTGTCGCGGGATTGGGGCAGCCTGAATGGTTGATGGAGATAGACGTAATTGCCGTTATACCGGAGGACTGATCGGCCTGTTGCACACAGCAGATCTCACCTGCTGATTTTTCCCTTATATCAACCAGCATCACGAGGTCCGCACCATAAACTATGTGGTATGTCCGGCGGTCAATTGCCCGCCGGACAGATTACACCTGAGCGTTACTTTTTAAGGTTAGTCCAGATAGTGTCGTATACCGTTTGCACCTGTTGATCACAAGTGGCGATAAACGCACCCGGCTGGCCTGCCGGCGGATTAAGTTCAGGTGCCTGCTTAACCTCATCGCTGGCCAGTGCCATCGCGCCACTTACCCCGGAGATGTACTGTGCATAGTTTGTTATCGCCGCGGCATTTTCAGGCTCCAGCAGGAAATCCAGAAATTTAAGGGCGTTGGCACGGTTAGGGGCATCTTTTAACAGTACGGCGTTGTCCATCCAGAAGACATAACCTTCTTTCGGGTAGGCGTATTCGAGCGACGCGTTTTCGCCACGGGCTTTAGCACCGAAGCCGTTGTAGATCATACCGGCTTTGGCATCACCGGATACCAATACGTCTTTGGCGATATCAGAACCAAAAGAAGACCAATGCTGTTTAGAGGTTTGCAGCAGGTCGTTTAATTGTTTCAGTTGATCGCGATCACTTGAGCACTGCGGGATGTCAAGATACAGGGATGCCAGTGCAATCACTTCACCCTGACTGTCGAGTACATTGATGTGTCCGCGCAGTTCTTCCGGCGGATCAAAGATAATGCTCAGTGAGTCTATATCGCCTTTGTATTCATCACGGTTCACCATAAAGCCGGTGGTGCCGATCTGATACGGAATTGAGCTCTTGCGACCCGGGTCAAAACCGACATCAAGCCATTGCGGATCGATATTGCCGAAATTGCTCAGCTCTGATGATTCAAAGGTATCGAGTAGTCCTTCGCCGGCCATAATCTCGACCATATAGTCGCCCGGCACCGAGATATCATATAAGCCAAGCTTGCCTGCTTTTAACGATGCCAGCATAGACTCGTTCGAGTCAAAAGTATCCATCGTCACTTCGACATCGTGCTCCTTAGAGAACTTGTCTAATAGTTCCTGTGGAATATATTCAAACCAGTGGTAAAGCGATAACTTTCCTTCCGCCTGAACGGGAAGTGTGGCAGTCACCAGTGCGACAGCCGCAACGGTTTTGACAAAATTACGCATAGATTGTTCTCCTATTGTTGGTCGTTTTCCAGTCGTTGACCTGACCTGCCGACCAGCCAGGACAAGGTAACCAGAACCACCGACACTACCAGAAGTAGTGTAGAGATGGCCATAATATTGGGTTGAATACCACGTTTTACCGATCCGAAGATGGCGGTAGGCAGCGTCTCTATACCGGCGCCTTTAACAAAATTGGTAATGATGAAGTCATCGAGGGAGATAATAAAAGCCAGCAGATAACCAGACAATATGCCTGGCGCCATCAATGGAAGCAGCACATAGCGGAATGCTTCGAAGCGGGTTGCGTACAGATCCAGTGCGGCCTGCTCGAATGAGCCGTCAATACCCTGCATACGTGCGGCAATGGGCAGGTAGGCAAAAGGAATGCAGAAAACGATGTGTGCGATCAGGATGGTCAGGTAACCCGGTGTAAGCCCGATCGCCGAGAAGAAAATAAGTGTTGCCACTGCGGTAACAATTTCGGGCACCATAATCGGCAGGTTGATCAAAGCAAAGCTTAATGATCTGCCTTTAAACGCACCGGCGCGCAACATACCGGTTGCGGCAAGAGTGGCGATAAAGGTGGCCACGGTGGCTGCGGCAATAGCAATGACAAATGAGTTGGCTGCAGCGGACTTAAACTTGGCCGCCTCTACACCAAAAAAAACGTCTTTATACCAGCGCAGCGAAAATCCCTGCCAGCTTGTTATTGATGTGCTGTCGTTAAATGAGTACACCATCACGATGATCAGTGGCGCGTACAAAAGAAACAGGCAAAGACATGCGATGGGTAGAAATCCCGGGAAATAGCGCTGATCCAGTTGCTTACGCATGGCTGACTGTACCGGGCTTTGTATGAGTCGGGTTGGTCATGGGTGTCGCAGCCAGTAGCCTGGTATTCGTTTTTCCGGTATTCATGATCACGGGTTCTCCCGTGTCTGTGCGCGTGCGTAGAATATCAGTACGCACAAGACCAGCGATAACAGGATCATCGATGCGGCAGCGCCGAAAGGCCAGTTGCCGGCGTTACCCTTGAACTGCTCTTCAATCAGTGAGCCTATCATAAAGTTTTTTGCACCTCCCAACAGATCCGGCGCCAGAAAAGCCCCCAGACTTGGTACAAATACCAGAATACAGCCAGCTATAATTCCAGGTTTCACCGCAGGCAGTACCACGTATCGCAGCGTGGTCCAGCGACTGGAGTACAGATCGGCTGCGGCCTCTGACAACGCAAAGTTATAACGTTCTACACTGGCATAGATGGGCAACACCATGAAAGGAAGGTAGGAATAAAAAAGACCGAGCATCACCGCGAAGTTGGTGTTTATCATATGAATCGGCTCGCCAATCACACCGCCGGATATCAGCCAATTATTAACAGGGCCCTGATCGCGGATCAGAAACTTGAGAGAGATTGTTCTTATAAGCAGGTTAACCCAATAGGGTACGGTGATCAGAAACAACCAGATCGAACGGGAGTTACCGGCCCGCGTTGCGATAAACCAGGCGGTTGGAAATCCGATAATAAAACACAGTATCGTGGCGACCAGGGCCTGCCATATGGATCGTGCAAATATCGTGATATAGGTCCAGTCAAGTTGTCTTGGTTCGTCACCGAACAGACCGCGGTAGAAGAAAAACTGATCATAGGCCGCGGTGGAGAACTCCCAGATAACACCGCCACGGAATTCCTTGGTTAAAAAGGAATAGACAAACATAATGGCGACTGGCAACAATAAAAAGAAACCAATGCACAGCCACGCGGGCATAATTAACGGCATACCCAGTCCGCTGTAGATACCACCGGCCGGTCTGGAGCTTCCGGGTAGCTGGGCCGCCATTAGTCGGACAGCAAGCGAGCGCCGCTTGCCTCAAACTGTAATTCCACAACGGCTCCGGCTTCCGGAATATAGACGTCGTCAGAGTTTTGCAGTCGCACGGAAATAATACTGTTATCGGGCAACGACACCTCTACATGCATGTCTGTACCGAGATAGGTGTGTCTGCTGACGGTGCCACTGACAAGTCCGCTGTTAGTAGTGTCGGTGGCTGATTCAGTGGTAGTAGCAACCACACGAACACGTTCAGGACGGATGGAAATATGTCCCGGCCCGGTGGTAGCACCTACTGCGGCAGCACACTTAAATGACACGCCATTGAACAAGGTGCAACTGGCGACTGAACCGACGATTTCGTGTACGGTAACATCGACCAAATTGGTCTGGCCGATAAAATCTGCTACAAATCTGTTTTCAGGACTATTGTAGATCTCAGCTGGATTACCGGTTTGTTGAAGCCTGCCTTCGTTAAAGACCGCTATGCGATTTGACATGGTTAAGGCTTCTTCCTGATCGTGCGTGACAAATATAAACGTAATACCTGTTTCTTGTTGTATTTGCTGTAGTTCGACCCTCACTGCCTGTCGGAGCTTTAGATCAAGTGCAGAGAGGGGCTCGTCAAGCAACAGTACTTTAGGATTAGGTGCGATAGCTCGCGCCAGTGCAACACGTTGTTGCTGCCCGCCTGACAACTGACCGGGCAGGCGATCCGAAAACGCGCTGAGTTGAACAAGCTCTAACATATCGTTGGTGCGTTGCTGTGCCTGTGTGTCTTTCATGCCTAATCGTTGCAGGCCGAACATAACGTTCTGTGCCACATTCATATGTGGGAACAGTGCATAGTGCTGAAACACTGTGTTGACCGGACGCTTGTTTGGCGGCAGGGCGGCTATGTTTTCACCATAGAGTAAAATCGACCCTGAAGTAGCGCTCTCAAAACCTGCAATAGTTCGCAGTAATGTGGTTTTACCGCAACCCGAGGGGCCTAAAAGGGTGAAGAATTCATTGTCTCTTACAGCAATTGATACGGAGTCCAGGGCGATGAAGGTACCGAACTTCTTAGTCACCGATTTCACATCAACCGCGATATTGTCGTTGGTGTTTTCAGGTGGCTGTGGTGCGGTCATGAGTTTCAGCACTTGTTTATCAGTAGACTGCGACTGCTGCTGATCTGGTAGATGCGGTCAGTGTGCTGCAGAGTTTGCATCACAATTTTTATCGAAAGGTAACATCTCATCGGCGTGTGATTTTTCCCATATAAGTTACTGCGTATCAAGTGTTTATCAGATACTTTTTTATATATTGCTTCGCTATTTTGCCCGGGGCAGGTTTCGAAGGGCATGCAAACAAGCAGATGTCGTGCTCCCTGGTGCAACCCTACGCCAATGTACCTGCGCAGATCAACCTCTTTCTGGCGTAGAAAAGGCACACTGCACGACGGCCTATATTTACCTGGCGCTAGTTAAACATACCTGTTTGCCAGACAATGATGCATACAATCCGTCGGAACTACACGATGGTGGTGGTGCGAAGCAGGGAATCTTGCGGGCAGGGGGATCCAGGTGTTGTCGAAAAAGGATGAACCAGGTGTACGTCACCGGGTTCACCCCGAAGCATCAGTCGTCTACATCTACCGATATTATTTCGCTGGTTAGTGCATTGATCTCGATGTCG
>CAKZVB010000025.1 GCA_937922015.1 uncultured Granulosicoccaceae bacterium | reverse complement strand
AGTATGTTCGCTTTGTTTGAGAGATAAGGAGAAACGGATGTCCCTGACAGGACTATCTTTGTGCGTCGCTGCGTCTTATTTGGTGGACTGTCGGCTCTCGCGAGGAGATTGATATTCGTCCCTTACTTACCGTCGGGTATCTGAAAGAGCTTGACGGACGCTTACAAAACACGGGCAATTTCAGGTTGAACAACGTCAGGAGCCAGTCGGGGAGTGTTTATGCGTTGAACAGTTTCAGCGGGATGTGAACTCGCAGTCGCTGTTGGCTCTTATCAATGGGCCTGTCCGGCGGTACACTACTTCAATAGAATTCCGGACTGCGTCCGGCGATCTACAGCTAACAGCGCGAGGATGCATAAGTGACTACAAGAGATATTGTTCAAGCCAGACTTGCGTCGGTGGTTGCCGAACACTCCCCGATGCCGTTTCCCGATGCCATTGACGACGACGATGAGCTGGATATTTTCGGTCTGGACTCGCTGGCGTTCATGAGCCTGCTTACCTCCATCGAAAGTGAGGTGGGTTATATACCCAAAGCGATTCTGGAGGGTGATCTCTACCCTGAGACCTTCGGTGAACTGGTCTCAGCGTACGACGCCTGAGATCTGTTTTGATGAAAGCCGCCGACCTTCCGCTTTACTACAACATGTGCGAGATTCTCGAGCATAATCTCGACACCCGCGCAGACAAAACCGCCATCTTAAGCGACGACGGATCGATGACCTTCGGCGAGGTATCCCGCCAGGTGAATCAGGTGGGCAACGCACTGTTGCGACTCGATGTGCGGTTTGGTGATTGTGTTGCCATTCTCTGTCCGGATCGCGCAGAGTGGATAACGGCGTTCTTCGCAACAGCCAAAATTGGCGGCACGGCACTTGGCATGAATACGCTTCTCAAAACCGACGAGTACGATTATATTCTGGGTGACTCGCGGGCGCGAGTGCTTATTGTTCACGAAAGCCTGCTCAGTGTTATTCAGCCGGTGGTTGCCGGGCATGCAACGCTTGGGCAGATTATCGTTATCGGTAATAGCGGTGACCATGGCTATACCACGTTCGACGACTGGATTGATAGTGAAAGCGAGTCGCTTGATGCGGCGCGTACTCATCGTGATGACTTCTGTTCGCTGCATTATTCCAGTGGCACCACCGGTATGCCAAAGGGCGTGTTGCACGCCCACAAAGACTATCCGCTGATCGCCCGTCTTGCAGGAGTCGATGTGTTCGGGATGACTGAAGCTGATCGGACGTTTTCTGTGGCGAAACTTTTTTTCGTCTATGGCATAGGCGGCAATCTGATCTTCCCGTGGTATGTGGGTGCAAGTTGCGTTTTGTACGCGGGTTCACCTCGACAGGTAGCCGGTGTTTTAAAGACAATTGAAAGTTATGAGCCAACGGTGTTTGTCAGTGTTCCCACCGTCTACGGTGCCATACTGGCGATGCCGACATTCAAAGAGCGATATAGTCTGGACTCGGTTCGAATGTGTATATCAGCCGGTGAGGCGCTGCCTGCTGCGGTGTGGCAGGCATGGAAAGATGCAACACAACTGGAAATCCTTGACACCATCGGTTGTACCGAGACTTATCATACCTTCATGGCCAATCGGCCCGGTGCGATTCGTCCGGGCAGCAGCGGCAAGCCCATTGCCGGCTATGACGTGCGCCTTGTTGACGAAGACGGCAACGACGTGCCCGCAGGCGAGGTGGGTCACTTGATGGTGCGCGGTGAATCCACAGCGTTATTTTATTTACATCAGTATGAAAAGAGTCGCCATACGTTTCGTGGTGAATGGCTGTTTACCGGTGATCGCTACTCCGTCGATCGAGATGGCTACTATTGGCACGCCGGGCGTGGCGACGATATGCTCAAGGTGGGCGGACTGTGGGTGTCGCCAGTCGAGATTGAGAACGTGCTGAGCGAACACGATGCGGTGACCGAATGCGCCGTGGTGGGGCATTACGACAACGCGCATTTGCTAAAACCCAAAGCTTTTGTCTGCCTGCGAGAGGGCACAGAGGCATCGAAGGAAACACTGGGCGAATTACTTAAGCTGTGTGCCGGCAGACTCGACGCGCACAAACGCCCGCGCTGGATTGAGTTTGTCGATGATCTGCCCCGCACCGCCACTGGCAAAGTGCAACGGTTCCAGCTGCGCGAGCAATAACACATGTCAGATGACTTTGATCGAGCGACTCTTTTATGCAATTTGAATGTTTCACAACACTCGAAGAAGCGAACGCCGAGATCACTCGCCTTCGTGCCGAGCTTGCCGCCCGTGATAAGGGCGATGGCAGTGCAGCGCGGGAACCTATCGCCGTTGTCGGTATGGGTTGTCGCTACCCGGGTGGTGTAAGAACGCCCGATGAATTCTGGGAGCTGTTAAGTTCCGGCCGCGACATCCTGCGCGAAATTCCAAAAGAGCGCTGGGACATAGATGCCTTCTACGACCCGGAAATGACTGTGCCAGGCAAAATGTATGTGCGCCACGGCCACTACCTCGACGACATCGACCAGTTTGACCCGCAGTTCTTTGGCTTGTCGCCACGCGAGGCAGAGAGCCTCGATCCGCAACAACGCCTGGTGATGGAAGTCAGCTGGGAGACACTCGAACATGCGGGCATTGCACCTGACAGTCTGCAAGGTGGCAAGACCGGTGTCTTCATCGGCCAGTACTGGGACGACTACTCCATGCAGCGTATCTACTCGACGGATAAGCGCGAGATAGACCGCTATGCGCAACTGAGTGGACTTCGCGGTTTAACGGCCGGGCGAATCTGCCATATTCTCGATTCCCACGGGCCCGCGATCATGCTGGACACGGCCTGTTCATCATCATCGCTGGCGGTACATCTGGCCTGCCAGTCTCTGCGTACAGGCGAAAGTGATTTGGCGCTGGCGGGCGGGGTGAGTCTTATCCTGGCGCCTGAACACCTGATCGGCATCTGCCAGATGCAGGCCTTGTCGCCGGACGGACGCTGCAAGACCTTTGATGCCAGTGCCGACGGATTTGGTCAGGGCGAAGGCTGTGGCATCGTGGCACTCAAGCGGCTAACAGATGCGCAGGCAGACAACGACAACATCCTCGCCGTGATACAGGGCTCTGCTGTTAACCATGACGGCCATGCGCGCACAGTCACCACACCCAGCGGCCCGGCACAGCGCGCGATGTTGCAGGAAGCCCTTGTCGATGCAGGCCTTCAAGCCGATCAGGTGGACTACGTCGAGACGCACGGCACCGGCACACCGCTTGGTGATCCTATCGAGGTGATGGCCATTGCGCGTGTGCTGTGTGAAAAGCGAACCAAACCACTGTACTTGGGTTCGGTAAAAACCAATGTCGGGCATCTGGATTCAGCAGCCGGTATAGCCGGGCTAATGAAAGTGGTGCTGTCGCTGCAGCATGACACCATTCCACCGCACCTAAACTATTCAGAACCCAACCGGCACATACCGTGGGACGACTGGCCGTTACACGTACCAACCGGGAGTATCCCCTGGCAGGGCGAGGAGCGCTTTGCAGGTATCAGTGCGTTTGGTATGAGTGGCACCAATGTGCACCTGATTGTCGGGCAGGCACCGGAGTCGTTGCACGGAGTGGATGCAGCACTGACGAATTCAGACGCCACGCTACCCGAGCAGCTGTTAACGCTTTCTGCGCAAAGCCAGGCGGCGTTACCGGAACTTGCGGGTCGCTATGCCGCGCTTATAACCACCGATAACAATGTAAATCTGCAGCAACTGTGTTTCTCGGCTGCCACCGGTCGCTCGCATCTCGGGCATCGAGCCACATTCACAGCAGCCAGTGCGGATGCACTTGCACAATCACTGACCGGGTTTGCTGCAGGCAAAACATCTAATACAGCCTGCACCGGCAGCGTCGCACGGCGCGCGCCCAAACTGGCCTTTCTGTTCACCGGGCAGGGTGCGCAGCACGTCGGCATGGGCAAAGCGTTATATGAAGTACATCCAGTCTTTCGTTACTGGATTGATCAATGTGCTGACCTGCTTGAACCACATGTTGAACGGCCGCTACTTGACTTCCTGTGGACAGGCGATGCGCTTCATCAAACCGGCTATACACAGCCCGCGCTGTTCGCGATTGAATATTCCTTAGCTAAAGTGTTTGAAGAGTGGGGTGTGATGCCTGATCTTCTGCTCGGCCACAGCATTGGCGAATATGCGGCCGCATGTATTGCCGGTGTATTCTCGCTAGAGGAGGGCATTCGTCTGGTGGCAGCCAGAGGCCGACTGATGCAATCCCTGTCAGGTGGCGGGCAAATGGTGAGTGTGGCCGCTGATGAAGCCACTGTACGTGAAGCCATTGGCGATCACACCGATGTTTCGGTGGCAGCGGTAAACGCGCCGCAAAGTATTGTTATCTCCGGTGACGGCAAAGCGGTTGACAAGGTAGTTCAAAAGCTTCAGTCGCAAGACATCAACACTACAGCGCTTAAAGTCTCCCACGCGTTTCACTCACCGATGATGGATCCGATACTTGACGAGTTCAGGTCCGTTGCCGCCACGGTTAAATACAGCCCGCCAGACAAAACACTGATCTCCAATGTGACTGGTGAAGCGTGGACAGATGAGCAGCTTACACCGGACTATTGGGTAGCGCATTTGCGTGGCGCGGTACGATTTGCCGACGGCATTGCCTGCGCTCAATCAAAAAAGATTAAAACCTTTATCGAGATAGGGCCAAGACCGACCCTGTCAGGTTTGGGTCGTGCCTGCGTGTCGGCAGACTACGGCACATGGTTGCCGGGCCTGAAGCCCGAAGACGAATGGAAAACGCTGCTTACCAGTGTGGCAGAACTCTATGTGCTCGGTGTTAAAATTAACTGGCAGCGCTTCTACAGTGCTATTAACAGCGGGGGTTGCAACAACACAAAGTTGCAGCTGCCCAACTACCCATGGCGTTATCAACGCTGCTGGACCGATGTAGTAACAAGCGGTGCCAGCGGACATCGGCTGCATCCGCTTGTGCATCGTCGTATCGATAACGCCGGCAACAGTTTTATTTTCGAATCGACGCTTAGCGCATCCAGCCCTGCCTACCTCGACGATCACCGTGTATTCGGCAGCGTGGTGTTTCCCGCCAGTGCTTTTTTTGAAATGGCGATGGTCATCGCCCGCACGATATTCGAGCAGGACGAAGTCGCACTGACCAATGTATCGATTGGACGCGCACTGGTGCTGACCGGGACGCCTGTCACTGTACAGATGATTGCCACGCCAAACGCAGATCGTTTCGCGTTCGAGATTTGCAGTCGCTCTGCAGACCCGGATCAATTAAACGGTGGTGAATGGGTGAACCATACTACGGGGACCCTTGAGCGTCGTTTGCCAGGTCCGGCTGCATCTATAGACATTCAGGCAACGCTTGCAAGCTTCGAAGAGCCCGTCGACATCGCCGAACTCACCGCAAGATTCGAGGCGCGTGGCCTTGAGTACTTCCCGCGCTTTCGCGCCATTGAATCAATCCATAAACCCGGGGGCGATTCAGGCAGTGCATTTGCTCGCATTGAGTTACCCGCTGAGGCCGAACTGCCGGGTGACAGCTACCGCTTGCACCCGGTCATCACTGATGCAAGTTTCAGAATCGCAGAAGCGATGTTCCCCGATGAGGATCCTGAGCAGATACATCTGCCGTTTGCCATTTCCGGATTCAGTTGTGAACATGCAGCTGCAGGAGCTGTATGGGTCAAAGCGAGTGGTCGACAGCACGAGCAGACACGTGTGGTGAATCTTGAATTGTTTAATGAAAGCGGAGAACGCATCGGCACGGTTGAAGACCTGACGTTGCGTTCGGTACCGGTGTTTAGTTTGCAGCGGGCGATGAGCAAACCCCTTGCATCAAAAGATGTACTAAGTAAGTGGCTATACCAGTTCGTGTGGGAGGCAGACGATCATGCGGCTGTTGAAGCGGACCCGACAAAGGGCCAGATACAGGGCCAAAAAAAGGGCGAGTGGCTGGTGCTGGCTGATAGTGGTGGCATTGCTGACGAGCTTGCGCAGCGCTTACAAGCACAGGGACACCGGGTACGCACCGCATCAAACCCCGATGTTGTCGATGCTTTGATCGAATCAAAAGACGCGCAATCCCTGACAGGCATTGTGCATCTGTGGGGGATAGACGCCAGTGAAGCCAAACCGGACACCGCTTTGCTCGACACTCTGCACGTGGTGCAATCGCTTTCGCGTGCGGGTATTGCGGCTACGCATTGGCTGGTCACCTGTGGTGCTCAGGCAGTTGGTCTTGATGATGTGGTATCACCCTGGCAAACCCGCTATTGGGGTTTCGGGCGAACGCTGCAGGTAGAGCAGCCGGGGCAGCTGGGCGCCTGCATTGACCTTAGCAACGGTACAGATGATTTTG
>CAKZVB010000024.1 GCA_937922015.1 uncultured Granulosicoccaceae bacterium | reverse complement strand
CAGGAATCGTGGAAGAATGATTCCAGTGCTACGTTTCGTTCTGCGGACCCGGTTTCACTGTAGGCGTATTCAACCGTAAACTCCGGAAGGTCTCTGACTAATTCGGGCAGGCCGGTTTCCGCCTTTGACCCTGATACATGGGTGCCAAGCTTGCTGCCAAAAATGACTTCAGGGTAGGCCTTGACTTCTATTTCGTCGCCATCGTACTGTCCCAGCCAGTCATAGCTCCAGGTCGGTTTTATGTGGCCGTCGATGTCCTGATCGATATTGATTTTCTGCAGCCAGTTATTTTTATTCATGGTCCGTGAGTTCCATGAATTATTGAGTACAACAAAGTTATCGTAAGCAACAGCCGGCCATGCTTCACACGATCCTTCGTTGGACAGGATAGGTTGTATATCCGGCGAAAAGGGTGTTGTGATTGAAAGCCGGTTTGAAAGCGTGCCGTTGTTACCATCTTTGACCGGCTGTACCACCCAGCTAAGATGGTTGTCAAAGTAGGCCAGTTTCGGGGTAAAGCTGCAGGTTCCATTGCCACTTTGGCAGCCTGCTGTTACCGGATCAACGCTGCTGGTGTAGCCATTACCTGCCGAGTCACTGACTACGATACGGTATGAGTCTGCATTGATTGCGCTCCAGCGGAAGGTGGGATTGCCGCTCGTGACAGAGCCACTCGGGCTGATCGCAGTGATGGTATTGTCGGTGTTGGAAACAACACAGGTGGCATTATTCTCCCATCCGAAACCGTCGCCGTCTGGATCTGAAGCAGCAGAGCTGCAGGCAGGATGGGTGTCGGGCTTATCTGCAACAATACAACTCTGGTTATTTTCCCAACCATATCCGTCACCGTCGGGATCAAAGTCGCTGCTGGTACATTTTACCAACTCCGTCGAGCCGACTACGCACGTTTTTCCATTCTCCCAGCCAAACCCGTCATTATCAGGGTCTGATGTTGAACTGAGGCAGTTCGGGTGCGTTGGGATGTTGCTTCCAACACGGCAGGATTGATTGTTTTCCCAGCCGAATCCGTCGCCGTCGCTGTCTGAGTTGTCTGAAGCGCAAGTAGGTAGGTTTGCAGCACTTGCAGTGCCATTCAGAGTGTTGAGCAGAGCAATACTTGTAACTAACAGCATCATAGGTCGCATGTGATTTTTTAACATAACAAATCCAACGTTAGATCGATTGGCGCAATTGCCTGAGTGTTTCGTGGGATATTATACGTCATGACAAAAAGATGCAACGCTAATGGATCAGTGTTTACGATTTGTATCACTGTGGTAGTGCAGGCGGTGGGGTAAAGCGGGGAGTGGGCAGTGTTACAGCATATTGAAACATGCGGCACCCACTGGATGCCGCATTGAACTATCAGAGTTACTGGCGCTGGGTAATTGTCCAGTCGAGGTAATCAAGGTTTCCCTCGCCCCAGAAAATTTCGGTTCCAACAATGATGTTGGCCATGCACCAGGAGTCTTGTATCTGGACCGAGTTAGTCGCAGCACCATAGAGTGACTTCACCTGATGTGCATTCTGACGTGCCCAGTCCACGTAGGTGTTCCAGTTTAAAGTGCCGGTTTGCTGTGGATTCTGTGCAACAAAAGCAATGTACTTCCGGTCACTGTTTTTTGTGTAGACCTTATAGGGTTGTCCATCCAGCTGAACGTCAGCCACATAATCATTGGGGCCCGCAGGCAGTCTTTCAGCGCCGGCATTTAGCCATACCATTATTTCGTATGTATGGTTTGAAGTACCGTCTCTGATTACAATTCCTTCGCTGCAGTTGCCTGAGGCATCAGGGTTATAGAAGAAGGATTCAACGGATACGTTGCGTTCGCCCTGAATAATCGTGCCGTTCGGGTAGCGACTGTTAGCAGAGGCATTAACAGCGCGTGGAGGGCCGTACTCGGGCCAGTTCATTGAATAGTCGATGCTGAAGTTTGGCATGCTGCTTACTCTCACCGGCAGGCCCGTTACTGACTTTGGACCGGCACGGTACTGGTCTTTCACGCCGTAGATCAGTTCAGGGTAGGAACGAACCTGATAGTCGCCAGAGCCTCGTCCGGTGCCCCAGTCGTAGCTGACACCCGCTAGCGCGCCGTTTTTGTTGGTGTAGATACACTGGCTCCAGGCGTATTCGCTGCTCGCCCAGGCAGCCCAGGTGTTGGTGTGCAGGATAAAGTCACCGGCGTTCATCCATCCAAACCAGTCACCGCTGGCCTGTGTGCATATTTCATTGCTGCCGCTGCTTGCCAGGGATGAAGTGCGAATCACTGTTCCGCCGGTGTTGCCGGAGAAACTGCCGCCATTGTTTGATGTGTTGTTGCCACTGTTTCCGGCCTGTCCGCCGTCGGATGACCCGCTGCCGGCATTGTTTTGGCCGCCATTGGATGAGCCGCTGCCGGCGTTACTGGCTGTGCCGATTGTCTGGGAGGCGGCGGTGATTTGACAGGAGCCGCCGTTTTCCCAGCCATAGCCGTCGCCGTCGGGGTCGCTTGATGTGTAAGCACATGAGTCATGGCCTGATGAACCGGAGCCATTTCCATCAGCAGAAGCGCCTTCACTGATCTGGCAGGAAGCGCCATTTTCCCAACCGTAGCCGTCGCCGTCCGGGTCGCTGGCGGCGCTGGCGCAGATGACCAGACCGCTGGCACTTGTTGCTGAGGAGGCTCCCACCAGGCAGGAGTTGCCGTTTTCCCAGCCGTAGCCATCACCGTCCGGGTCGCTTAGTGATGAGTTGCACGCGGGTAATGACTGCGCTATCGATTGCTGGGACATTGCAGCGGTTACTGCAAACAGACCAACCATCGCTAATCGGTTGAATTGCGTCAAAGTGTTTACCTCTTGCCTTAGATTTGGCTCGACTGAGAGATTTGCGGGGGTACCGCTAAATCAAATTCTCAAGAGCATAAGAATAGGCGCTGCCGTGCACACGTTAGGGCGTCGTCCTGACAGGCGGGAAGTGTAAGATGATTCTGTGCCTAACAATGTTAAAGGTGTGTATCAGAATGTTAAATGGGATTACAGCTTGGCAATTTATTTTTGCGCAGGCTAATTCCAGCGGTAACGCTGTCAGCGATCAGGTTTGTGTTACTGAGCGCTGATAGCGATGGCTGGCACAAAGCCGGTAACTTGTTTGTTACGACTTCAGGTGAGCGGCGTGGAACGCTATATGTTCACCGATAAATGAAGAGATAAAGTAATAACTGTGGTCGTAGTGATCCTGCATTCTTATGGTGGCGTCAAGGTTTCTGGCTTTACACGATTCTATTAGCGCCGGTGTGTTCAGCTGCTCTGACAGAAAGTTATCGGCGCTGCCCTGATCAACCAGCATTGGTGGGCATGTTGCGCCACCATTGATCAGATTGACTGCATCCCATTCCTGCCAGGTGGATTTGTCGTCACCAAGATAGGCTCCCAGGCAGCCCTCGCCCCAGGCGCAGTTCACCGGGTTGCAAATCGGTGAAAACGCGGAGACTGATTTGTATACTCCAGGCTGTTTTAATGTTGCTATCAACGCACCGTGCCCCCCCATTGAATGCCCGGTAATTGAACGGACCCCGGGCAGGACCGCGAAATTCTCCTCGATGAGTGCTGGCAGCTCTTTTGTTACGTAGTCGTACATCTGGTAGTGGCTGGCCCAGGGGTCCTGCGTGGAGTTAACATAGAATCCGGCACCCTTACCAAGGTCGTATCGATCTTCGTCTGCGACATCATCACCACGCGGGCTTGTGTCAGGCATTACCAGCGCAATACCATGTTCGGCGGCGTAGCGCTGTGCACCACCTTTGCTGCGTACATTGTCATCAGTGCAGGTAAGCCCGGACAGGTAGTACAGTACCGGCACTTTTCCGTTTTCTGCCTGTGGTGGCAAAAATATAGAGAAGGTCATGTCGCAGTTGCAGCTGCTGGACGCGTGTACATAACGTTTCAGCCAGCCACCGGAATCTCTTATCTGTTCTGTGTTTTCCATGTAAATCCCTGTTAGTGAGTCAATGCTTCAATGAAGTGTTGTTGAGTCTGGAACCAGTGCTTGTTTGTTGTTTTGGATACAGTGAAACAGCCAGAGTTTATGTGGCTTCTTCATGGGTGCCGTTGATCACGGATAATACCCAGTCAGGTGCAATGGACTCTGGTTCGGTAACCTCCTGAGCATCTATTTTCATGGGCGCTGCCATCTGGGTCGCCCCCAGGTCTGCCAGGGCGGCGTCTACAGCCAGCCCGCCACCACAGTAGTTCTCATAAGAGCTGTCTCCAAGGGCGACAACAGTGTACTTCAAGTGGGTGATACGCGGGTATTCACTGAGCAGGCTCATGTATACCGGGTTGAGGTCATCCGGCACATCGCCGTTGCCGGTAGATGACGTGCAGACGATCAACCACTCCAGCGCTTCATCCAGCAGATCGTCTATAGTTTGAGGATCAGGACGCGTCACCGTGTGGCCGGCCTCGTCAAGAGTTGCTTCTATTTCATCGGCGGTGAGGGTAGCGGTGCCAAATACAGAACCGCAAAGTAAAATAACATTGGCCATAGTAAAACTGTTGATTGCTCTGAGCTGGCTGCAGTCTATCATTATTTTAACCGGTGCCCTCCCGGAAACGGGGCGTAGCGGGATCACTCAGGTGCGTGTGATATGGCCTGCCACTTGTCGGCACCGTCCATTTGCCAATGATGGTTTATTTATTAACTGGCTACTGTGGTTGGTCGGTGTCGGGCTTTGTCAGGGCAAACTTTCGGTTAGTCCGGTGGTTCGATCTGCAAACGAACGCGCAGGCCATTTGATTGTCTCAGAGTGATCAAAATCGGCTGTGACAAAGACGAGTTAACAGGTGCCCCCCGGTTCTGTGGTTGCAAGCTGGATACGGTATTAGAACACGCCTTGTAAAACTCCGGTTGGACGCCATCTTCAGTCGGCCAGGTGTGTCTGCGAAAAGCCCTCGGGATTTTGAAAACTATTGAATATCAAGAAGTTAGTAATAGCATGAGCGTATACGAAAAATTTAACGTTGTTAAAAACGAGCTAAGCGCATCAATAATCGGTCAGGCAAAACTGATAGAGCGCTTATTGATTGCATTATTGGCGGATGGGCATCTACTGGTAGAAGGTGCTCCAGGGCTTGCTAAAACACGGGCGATTAAGGATCTGGCCCGCCACGTCGCGGGTGACTATAAACGAATTCAGTTTACTCCGGACTTGTTGCCTGCAGACATTACCGGCACCGAGATCTATCTGCCGGCCAGTGGTGAATTCAAGTTCCAGCCCGGCCCGCTGTTTAACCAGATTGTGCTTGCTGATGAAATAAATCGGGCACCGGCAAAAGTGCAATCGGCCCTGTTGGAAGCGATGGCCGAGCGCCAGGTATCTGTGGGGCAGGAGACTTATCCGCTGTCTGATTTATTTCTGGTGATGGCGACGCAAAATCCAATTGAGCAGGAGGGCACTTACAGTCTGCCCGAAGCCCAGCTCGATCGTTTTTTGATGCATGTGGTGGTCGATTACCCGGATGCATCGAAAGAGATAGAGATACTAAGACTTGTTCGAGCCGAGAATGATCCATCTTCAAGTGCAGCGCAGACTCAGGCAAGTGTACAACTGGATGCCGCCGATATTTTTGCCGCACGTTCACAGTTGGCGCAGGTGTATATGTCCCAACCGGTAGAAGAATATCTGGTGCGAATCATAACCGCGAGCCGTGAAAGAGAGCATGAATCGCTTTCGCGATGGATAGCATTTGGTGCATCACCGCGCGGTACAATCGCGCTTGATGCCTGCGCCAGAGCACACGCATGGCTGAATGGACAGGACTACGTTTCACCGGCAGATATTCTAGCCGTAGCGCACGATGCACTGCGCCACAGAATATTGCTGAGTTATGAAGCAGAGGCAGAAGGGGTCACTGCTGACAAGGTGATTGATCAGTTAATCTCCCGCATCGCGGTGCCTTGATTCGACGTAAATCTGCCTGATCATGTTTGGTAAAACAGCAATCTCCAACACAACGATGGCCGCAACACAGGCGGCCGCATCGCAAGAGTCAGTCAGCGTAACGCTGGCGCAACTGGTTCGTCTGCGTGGCACAGTGCGCTCGGTTAAGCGTCCAGCCGGTCGTCAGGTGCGTGCACCATCACATGGTGGCAACCAGTCCAGAGCACTTGGCCGTGGTTTGGATTTTGCCGAAGTGCGTGAATATAATCCGGGTGATGACGTTCGCATGATTGACTGGAAGGTCACAGCGCGCAGTGGTAAGACGCACACTAAAATATATAATGAAGAACGCGAGCGTCCTTTTTTAATTGTTGTTGATCTGCGACCGACAATGTTTTTTGCTACCCGTGTGGCCTTTAAATCGGTGGTTGCTGCGAAGTTGGGCGCAATGGTGGCATGGGCTGCGGCGTCTAATCGTGACAGGGTCGGCGGGCTGATTATCAGTAGCGACGGACTGCGTGAAATAAAACCGGCTAACGGTTCCAGAGGCGTGACGAAATTATTAAACGAAATTGTCAGCACACATGAAACTGGTGCTCCAGGCAGTGCGATGTCGCCGCGTTATCATCAAAATTCGATTAAACAAGTTGTAAATGATAGTGACCCGTCCGCACAACAAACCAGTGCGCAACAATTAGTCAAAGCGTTTCAACACTTGCAGCGAATAGCGCACACCGGAAGTTCTATCTGCTTATTGACAGATTTTGCAGGCCTTACTGAGAATAATAGTGGCGCACTGAGTCAACTGCTAAAACACAACCACGTCGCTGCGTGCCACGTTCACGACCCACTGGAGGCAAGCCTGCCAAAGCCTGCCAGGTATGCCATCACTGACGGCACCCGACGCAGCACCTTTGATACGACCGCAGATAAAGTGCGACTGTCGTATGAACAATCCTTTCAGCAGCGTTGCGAACAGACCAGGCAGTTATTTTCGGGACACGGAAACTCGTATCTGCAGTGCTCGGTAGCAGACTCACTGGTGCCGGTAGCGAGCCGGATTATGCGTTCCCTGCCGGGGAGTATGTAATGAAGCATGGCATTCGAACCCTGATAGCAGCCATTAGCTGCCTCGCTGTTTGTAATGTGTCTGCCGATGAAGACCTTTTACCGGCCGAGGTATCCGAACAATTTGTAGCTGGTGAGGCAGCCACTGCCGCCGGAAACAATGAAACAGAGAAGCTGCCTGCTACGGGCATGCCGCTGCAAGCGCTAAGCCCGGGTAAAAGTGAACAGGAACTTCTGGCTGAACTTCGCGAGGTATCCGCACCGGTCGCCCCCGGCTGGTGGCCACCCGCACCTGGCTGGTGGGGTCTGGCTGTCATACTTTTAAGCCTGTTGATTTATGTAGTCCGGTGGCTGCGCCGGCGTTGGAAGGCACAGCGTGAGAGCGACTGGAAGAAAAGCGCACTTTCAGAACACCAGAGATTATCTGATCTTGCAATGACAAAATCTGCAACGCCTGTACAGATAATTTCCCAGGCATCCATATTGATGCGGCGTGTGTCACTGACGCAACTACCGCGCGCGCAGGTCGCATCAGTCACTGATGATCAATGGCTGGCGGCACTTGATCGCCTGGGCAAGACGCGTGAGTACAGCGAAGGTGTCGGGCAGTTGTTAACTCGTCATCCCTACATGCGAAATCACGATGTCGACTATGGTGTTGTCAATGACTTGTTGAAACTAATGCGTCATACCATCAATTCATCCTCTGCAGCGTTGCACCGGGAAGGGGACAGGCGCGTGCCGGAATTGAAACCAGTTAACAACGAGGCGACGAAGGTTGTTTAGTTTTGAATGGTGGTGGATGGTTGTGGTATTGCCTTTGCCGGCGATCCTCCGGTGGTTGCTGCCGGTTGCTCCTGCGCGTCATGAGGCAGCCTTACAAGTACCGTTTTTTGATCAGCTAAATGAGATGCCGGAGTCTGCAGGGGGCATGTCAAAGGATAGCTGGCGGCTGATTCTGGCCGCAATTATGTGGTGCGCGTTGGTGTTCGCGGCAATGCGCCCGCAATGGCTGGGGGAACCCATCGACGTTCCGTTGAGCGGTCGCGATATTATGTTAGGGCTGGATATCTCCGGCAGCATGCGCGAACGTGACTTTCAACTCGAAGGCCGCTCCGTTGAACGAATTGATGCAGCCAAGTATGTTGCAGCAGATTTTATAGCGAAGCGAAAAGGAGATCGCATCGGTTTGATTCTATTCGGCGATAATGCACAGGTACAAACGCCACTGACGTATGACCTGCTGACCGTGCAGCACTTTCTAAATGAGTCGATTGTCGGGCTGATCGGTTCCTCGACAGCAATTGGTGATGCGATTGGTCTGGCGGTTAAGCGTTTGCGTCAAAGACCGGCGGACGCCAGAGTCTTGATATTATTGACTGACGGTGCCAATACTGCCGGATCAGTTACTCCGGTTGATGCCGCGAGAGTCGCGGCAGAAAATGATATTCGTATTCACACCATTGGTGTCGGCGCTGAGCGAGCTGTAGTTAACGGTGTGTTTGGAACGCAGGTGATTAACCCTTCAAAATCTCTGGATGAGCCCACGCTCAAGGAAATAGCAGCGCTCACCGGAGGGCAGTATTTTCGTGCCCGCAACACCCGCGAGATGCTGAAGATTTATTCACTGATTGATGAACTTGAGCCCAGTGAAACAGATGGTGAACAACTACGGCCTTTGAAAGAGTTGTTTATATGGCCGCTTGCACTGGCGTTATTGCTCAGTGCAGTGATGGTAGTGTCAAGGGTGCGTGCGTGATGGCAGAGTTTCATTTTCTGCGGCCATTGTGGTTTTTAGCGCTGATTCCACTGGCCTGGTTACTGTTCAGGTTGTATAAAAACCTGAACAACAGAAACCAGTGGCAGGACGAAGTCGACCCCCAATTGCTGCCGTATTTGTTGGATGGTCAAACGTCATCGGTGACAAACTGGGCGTTTTTCTATATTGGCTTGTTGTGGCTGCTTGCTGTGATTGCACTGGCGGGTCCCAGTTGGGACAGGTTGCTTACCCCGGTGTACCGTGGACTGCAGGAGAGAGTATTGCTGGTTGATCTGTCCAGCTCAATGAATGCCACCGACGTAAAGCCCTCCAGATTAGCCAGGCTGCGACAAAAACTAAACGATGTGCTTGATCAGACAGCAGACTCGCAAACGGCATTAGTTGTTTATTCTGCAGTGCCCTATGTCGTGTCACCGTTAACCGATGATGTTCAGACTATTCGCTCTATGCTGCCATCGATTAATACTGACATCGTGCCGGCGCAGGGCAGTAATACCTCACTGGCGTTGCAGAAGTCATTAGAATTGTTGCAGGGCAGCGACAGCAAAAGCGGTAGCATCTGGCTGTTTACTGACAGTGATCTGAATGATCAAGCCGTCGCACTGGCACAAGACATCAGTGACGCCGGTTATCGACTTTCGGTAATGGGGCTGGGCAGTGAGCAGGGTGCGCCGATTCCAAAAACCGATGGCGGGTTTGTCAAAGATCGTCAAGGCAATATTGTTGTCGTCAAACTGAATGTAAATCCACTTAAGGAACTGGCTGCAGCAGGTGGCGGTATTTTTACCAGAGTAAGTAACACTGACGCGGACATCAAACGAATGCTCGATGCTGATGTTTTTTTATCTGCACCTGAAATAGAAGAAAGCGAACAACAGCGCCAATCAGAGGTTTGGTTGGAGCGGGGGCCGTGGTTTCTGTTGTTGTTAACCCCTTTGGTGGCGCTGTTGTTTCGCAGGGGCTGGCTGTGATAGAGCAAGGCAGAAAACTAGCTTGTGTAGTGATTTTTCTATTGCTCGGGACCGAGAGTGCTGTTGCAGACTGGCAAAGTTTGTGGCGTCGACCGGATCAGCAGGCGCATCAAAAATTATTGGAAGGACTGAACCATTATAAGGCTGGTGATTATGAGCAGGCGCAACATGACTTTGCCACGGTTAGTGATGAGACTGCTTTGTACAACCAGGGAGTCACTGCAGTAAGGCAGGGTGAGTACGAGGGTGCAATCGAGAAGTTTGAGTCGGTATTAAAAAATAATCCGGCTCACGAAGACTCAAAACACAACCTTGAAATTGCCAGAGAGCTGTCGGAAAAAAAGCAGCAACAGCAGCAACAACAACAGCAGGGTGATGAGGGGGAGGACGGAGAGAAACAGCAAAGCGATAACGCGCAGGATGGCGAGCAACAGCAGGGGCAGGATGGTGAGCAGCAGCAAGGCGACGCGCAAAGCCCGGGCACTGAAGAGCAGCAGGAAAAAAATCAGCAGGGTGGTGAACTAGCGTCAGACACTCAGGACGCGGCAGAGAAAAACGAAGCAGAGCAGGCCGCACAAAGTGCTGAGCAGCAGACGCAGGCTGAACAAGAGCGGGCACAACAAGAGCAGGCGATGCAAAATCAGCAGGATGGCGGGCAGCAGGGAGACCCTGAATCAGATGAACAGGTAACAGCTGCTGAACTGACGCAGGCTCCGACAGAAGGCGAACAGGCAACAGAGCAGTGGTTGCGCCGTATACAGGATGACCCGTCACAATTGTTGCGAAATAAGATAAAACTCAATCATATGATCGAACACGCGGATGTCCGCGATATGCAGGAGCCATGGTGAATAAAATAGTAACTTCTGTGTGTGTTGCTGTATGTCTGATGCTGGTGGCCTTTATGCCCGCTGCGTTAGTTGCGGGATCCCTGGAGGCAACTGTTGAAAGGCAAACCGTTATCGATGGTGAGTCAGTATTGCTTTATATTGAAGGGACAGACTTAAACGAACAACCCGATGTTTCCATTCTCAGCCGCGACTTTGAAGTGCTCGACTCGCGCCGGTCAAACAGCACGATCATAGAACAGGGTGTGCGCAAATCGAGTTTTATGATTCGCTTTGAATTGCTGCCGAAGCATCTTGGTCAGGTGGAAATTCCAGCCTTTACCGCCGATGGTGAGGCTACTCAGCCGATACGTATTGATGTGGTTGAAAATGGCACGGCCGGTGTCGAGCCAAGAGATAAAGTCTTTGCAGAAATCACCTTCGATAATGAAAACCCTTATGTGCAGTCACAGGTGGTCATGTCACTGCATATTCTCGATGACGGCAGTCTGGCAACACTGGACCCGCAACCCCCGGTGATACCGGATGTACAAGTCGAAAGACTACCGCTTGACGGGCAGCGAATAGAGAAGCGCGGTGACGTGGAATATCGTGTTCATACCTGGCGCTATGCGCTTTTCCCGCAACGTAACGGAGAAATTGAAATACCACCGATGAAAATACCCGGCAGCGTCAAGGATCCGGGTTACGGGGGCAATTTAATATTGCGTAATATTGCTACCAGAAGGATCTCTGTCAGAACCAAAGCGGCCAGCCTGAATGTCAAACCCAAACCGGCAGCGAGTACGGCAGACTGGTGGTTACCGGTAGAAAAGCTTCAACTGACGCATAAATGGTCTGCAGACATCAAAGCCAGTGTAGTAGGTGAACCATTGACGCTGACCGTTGCGCTAACCACACAGGGAGCAACCTCTAACCAGTTACCGGAGATTTTACCGCCAAAGATAGCGGGCCTGAAAATCTATCCGGACGTTGCCGAGCTGGAGTCGCAACCCAATGAAGATGGATTGATCAGCCGTCGTACTGAAAAATGGTCTGTCATTCCGTTGCGCGAGGGTGTGCTCAAGCTGCCGCCAGTCACCGTTAAGTGGTGGGATACCGAGGCTGATATCGAAAGAACGGTAACATTGGCGGAGCAGGAATTGATGGTAGCCGCCGCGGAAACAGATGCTACGGTGAACAACGCTGTTTCAGCTGCTGGGCAAACCAGTCCAGCGCCGGACAGTGTTGGGCCGGCAAGCGCTGTAGCGGATCTGCAAGAAGTGGATACAGATATTGCCGCAACGAATTCGACCGGAGCAGATAACGGTGAAAAGACAGCCGGCACTGTGTCGTCGCTCGACGTATTGCCGGCGCGTTCGCGTTTCTGGAAGCTGATTGCGCTGATAGCGATGGCCGGCTGGATGGGCACGTTGCTGTTGTGGTGGCTCAGGTCACGGCAACGCCCGGGCAATATGGCGGCCCGGGCTAAGGTGACAACTGACTCGTCGCAGCGACTGCGGGAGCTGAAGGCCGTCGGCAACAGTGGCAATGCGTCGATATTTCGCGAGGCACTGATGGTGTGGGCGCAAAGTCACTGGCCGCAGCAGACGCCGGTGAGTCCGGCAGAAATCGGTCAGCGGCTGGGTAATCCTGTGCTGGAGGATCGGTTGCGTCTTCTCGATTCGTCTTTGTACGGGAAGGATAGTCTGGACGTACCGTTGTCAGAGATTTACGCTACGCTTAGTACGTCACTCGCGCAAAATAATCGTAAGCCAGCAGAAAACCACGACCCGCTGCCTGAACTCTAATGTACCGCTGCGCAGAAATGTTAAACGTGGGTCGGGAGTTAATTCGAGTATCTTTTTTGTTTTGCATTCAACCCGACATGATTCATGAGGATTCTCCATTCAGCGCAAGTAGATAGACACGCTGCTATTTAAAGTTGGGAACTTTGTGCTTACCCGATTCGTTAAGTTTCAACTGTCTTCCAGTGAATAATGCAGGCCAGATCCTGATACCTAATCCTATGACTAACGCAGGCAAAACATAAATGTTGGCAAAAAGACCCTGTAAAATGCTGCTGCAACATGGCTTTTCGTTTTGACGGACACGCTGCTGAGTGCACAGAATCTGGCGGTCTTCCGAGGCGAGCATTGTCTGTTCTCTGATTTGAACTTCAGCATTGCTGCCGGCGAAGTACTGCAACTGCATGGTGACAATGGTTCAGGTAAGACATCCCTGATCAGAGCTTTGTGTACGTTGCTGCCAATTGAGCAGGGTGAAATCAGCTGGCGGGGGGCGGCTCTGCCCGCTGCTCGTGAACAATATTTCTCCGAGATGACCTACAGCGGCCACAGTGAAGCAATAAAAGGCGATCTGTCGGCGCGGGAAAATCTGTCTTTTACCGCTTCGCTGAGGGGTACAGCCGAAGCGTCGATAGAGCAGGCTCTCAGCCGCGTAGGTTTGCAGGATCGAGCCGACCTGCCTTGTCGATTTTTATCGGCCGGACAACGACGGCGGGTGACACTGGCGCGGCTGCAAATCAGTGTTGCGGTGTTGTGGATTCTTGACGAACCCCTCACGTCACTTGATGTGCACGGACGCGCCCTTGTCGAGCAAATGATTGCCTCGCATGCCAGCGGTGGTGGTGCCGTGATCTTTACCACGCATCAGCCGCTGTCTCTCGATGGCTGCGATGTGCGATCTCTGGAACTTACCTGCTAATGCTGGCTTCTTTTATTGCGTTGTTAAAGCGTGATCTGACGCTGGCGGCCCGCCGTCGCGGCGACTGGTTAAATCCGCTGGCATTTTTTGTCATGGTGGTAACGCTGTTCCCGCTGGGTGTCGGGCCGGATGGCGATTTACTTCGCGAAATTGCACCGGGGGTAATCTGGGTGGCCGCACTGCTTGCTACCTTGCTGGCGCTGGATGGTTTGTTCAGGGCAGATTATGACGATGGATCCCTGGAACAGTTAATACTCAGTCCGCAGCCGTGGTCTGTTCTGGTGCTCGCCAAAGTTTTGGCGCATTGGCTGATCACCGGTCTGCCGTTGCTGTGTTTGTCGCCGCTGCTGGCGGTTGTGATGCAGCTGCCGGCAAAGGCACTGCCTGCCTTGTTGGCGTCGCTTATGCTAGGTACACTAACGCTCAGCCTTATCGGCGCGATCGGCGCTGCGTTGACTGTCGGGCTTCGGCGTGGCGGAGTCCTGTTGGCGTTGTTGGTGCTTCCTTTGTTTATCCCGGTACTTATTTTCGGCAGTAGCAGCGTTATCGCAGCGAGCCAGGGGTTTGCTATCGAGGCTCAGTTGTCCTTGCTTGGCGCGCTTTTTATGTTTGCGTTAGTGCTGGCGCCGATGGCTATTGCGGCAGCGTTGCGAATTAGTTCGGAATAAAACTGTCTATATTCTGGTTGGCTGTTCTACTACCCTAATTCACGGAGTCATTACCCAGTGTTTCGTTGGTTTCACAAGCTCGCATCGCTGAAGAATTTCTACCGGCTTGCCGAAATATTGCTGCCCTGGCTGGCGGCGATTTGTGCAATCCTGTTAGTGGTCGGCTTGTATCGAGGCCTGTTTGTCGCCCCCACGGACTACGAGCAGGGTGAGAGCTACCGCATTATCTACGTGCATGTGCCGGCTGCGTGGATGTCGATGTTTGTCTATGTCGTGATGGCTTTTTGCAGTGCGATCTTTTTAGTCTGGAAAATGAAACTCGCCGATATCGTCGCCGAGGTGTCAGCACCTATCGGGGCGGCGTTTACTTTTCTGGCCCTGAGTACCGGATCCCTGTGGGGCAAACCGATGTGGGGCACCTGGTGGGAGTGGGATGCGCGCCTTACTTCAGAGTTAATTCTGTTATTCTTGTACATCGGTTATATGGCCCTGCGATCAGCTTTCGACAATCGTCGCACGGCAGCAAAAGCCGCAGCCGTTCTGGCTCTTGTAGGTGTCGTAAACATCCCCATTATTCACTTTTCGGTTGAATGGTGGAACACACTGCATCAACCCGCATCAATAACTAAATTTGATAAACCGTCAATTCACATCAGTATGTTAATACCACTACTCATGATGGCGGTGGGCTTTAAGCTGTTTTATATCGTTAACATGTTAAGCCGTGCGCGTAGTGTGATACTGGAACGCGAGGCCAATACAGCGTGGGTGACTGAGCGGGTAAAGGAGAATCGGCTGTGAAAGAATTTTTTGCGATGGGTGGCTACGCCTTTTACGTATGGACCTCGTTTGGTCTGACTTTTATGGTGATGGCCATCATAGCGTTGGGTACTCGTTTGCAGCGCAGACGAGTCGTGGCCGCTGTTACAAGAAGAGCTCAAACCGAGTCAAAGCCAGATGCCCGGGAGCCTTTCCGGGAATGAATGATCTACTGCGGATGCGATCTTTTGGCCAGCTATTGCGATCAATCTTGTTAGATATGAATAACTATTCGCCTCTATTGATCGAAATATCCGGCGCTGCGCGCCCCGCTCAAAAATCTCACATCCTCGCTACGACCCTCGTTCCCGGACAGGCCCCTGGTCAAATTCAACAATTAATACGGACTACCGCTTAAGTGAACCCGAAGCGTAAACAAAAGCTCATTTTAGTGTGTGCGATGGTTGCCGGTGCCGGTATAGCAATCGCGCTGTTGGCAAATGTTTTTAAAAATAACATTCAACTGTTCTATACCCCCACTGAAGTGGCTGAAGGAAAAGTACCGGACGGTGCAGAATTTAAGGTTGGTGGCCTGGTGGCGGCCGACAGCGTAAAGCGAATTGGCGACGGACTGACCGTTGAGTTCCGGCTGACTGACAACGGTGAGACTGTGCCTGTTCGTTACACCGGCATTCTTCCGGATCTTTTTCGCGAAGGGCAGGGTACTGTGTCTGTCGGCAAGTTAAACAGCGACGGGATTTTTATCGCAAATAAAGTACTGGCAAAACACGATGAAAACTACATGCCGCCGGAGGTTGCAGACGCATTGGAAAAGACCAAAGCAGCAGGGGAAAGTGAAAAGCATGGCAGCAACACGGTACTGATGCAATGATTCCAGAGCTGGGACACTATTCATTAATACTGGCGTTGTGCGTTGCTGTGGTGCTGTCTATCGTGCCGATGGTCGGAAGCTTTACCGGTATGCAATCGTGGATGGCGCTGGCGCGCCCGGCTGCACAAGTTCAGATGCTGCTGGTCGGCATTTCCTACGCTGTGCTGACACACGCATTTTTAATTCATGACTTCTCGGTTAAATATGTCGCCAACACCTCAAATCTGGCATTGCCGTTGATATACCGAATTTCCGGAGTGTGGGGTTCACACGAGGGGTCACTGTTACTATGGATGTTGATCCTTGCTATCTGGACGGCGGCAGTGAGCATTTTCAGCCGCAGTATGCCTTTGCAGATGGTCTCAAGAGTATTGTCTGTTCTGGGTATGGTCAGCGTCGGTTTTTTATTATTTGTACTCCTTACTTCAAATCCTTTTGATCGCCTGTTGCCCGCACCAATGGATGGTCAGTCGCTAAACCCGCTGCTGCAGGACTTCGGTCTGGCGATACATCCACCTATGCTGTACATGGGTTATGTAGGCTTCTCGGTGGCTTTTGCATTTGCGATAGCGGCACTTATCGGCGGGCGGCTTGATATGGCCTGGGCGCGATGGATGCGGCCATGGACCAACATAGCCTGGACATTTTTGACCATAGGCATTGCGCTTGGCAGTTGGTGGGCTTACTACGAATTGGGCTGGGGCGGCTGGTGGTTCTGGGATCCGGTGGAAAATGCTTCCTTTATGCCCTGGCTTGTCGGTACGGCACTTATCCATTCTCTGGCAGCGACTGAAAAACGCGGAGCCTTTAAAGCATGGACAGTCTTGTTAGCGGTGACAGCCTTTTCACTTAGCCTGCTGGGTACCTTTTTGGTTCGGTCAGGTGTTTTAACTTCTGTGCACGCTTTTGCCAATGACCCCGAGCGAGGTGTTTTTATTCTCGGCTTCCTTGGTGTGGTAGTTGGTACGTCACTGGTGTTGTACGCGTGGCGTGCTCCAAGTCTCCGCAGCAACAGCAACTTCAGTGTCATCTCGCGTGAATCCGGATTGTTGCTCAATAATGTGGTGATGGTCGTTATATGTATCAGTGTGTTGATGGGCACGCTGTATCCATTGGTGCTCGATTCTCTGGACATTGCCAAAATGTCTGTGGGTGCACCTTATTTCAACTGGATCTTCTTGCCGTTTCTTGCGGTAATTGCCTCGTTTGTCGGTCTTGGTGCACTTGCGCGCTGGAAGAAGGATAATCTGAAAGCCATTTTTAACACCGTACGCTGGGCCGCTGTTGTCAGTGTAGTTGGTGCGATTGTCCTTCCGTTCGGTATGGGGGAGTTTAAATTTGGTGCCGCACTCGGGATAGGGCTGGGTATCTGGATTACACTGACGACGTTGTATGGTGTCTGGCAGCGGGTAAAAAAACGCAAAAACAAAGTAGCGGCGCTGTTTTCAACACCGGCCGGATTCTGGGGCATGACGCTGGGGCATCTCGGTATAGCAGTGTTTGGTGTTGGGGTAAGTTTGACTTCCCTCTACAGTATTGAAAAAGACCTGCGTATGGCACCCGGACAGACCAGTGAACTTGCCGGGTATACCTTTACCTTTGACGGTGTCGGTCAGATAACAGGGCCCAACTATTTCGGTGATGAGGGTGTCTTAAGAGTTGAAAAAGACGGCCTTGAAATCGCAACGATGGCGGCACAAAAGCGCAACTATGACAGCACCCAGATGGGGGTTATGACAGAGGCTGCGATTGATGCCGGTTTTACCCGTGATCTTTTCTTTGCCTTGGGGGAGTCACTGGAGGACGGTGGTGCCTGGAGCATGAGAATCTACTATAAGCCCTTTATCAGGTGGATATGGCTGGGTGCGTTTATGATGGGCTTCGGTGGCTTGATTGCTGTGATGGATAGACGTTATCGAAAGGTAAAAGTAGTCGCAAAAGATCAGCTGGGTGGTGTTGTTTCCGGGGGTAACAATAAACCTTCCAATGAACCCGCAGGAGCCACCTGATCATGAGGTTTGCTATACCCCTGATCATTTTTGTGGTGATAGCCGGTTTTTTGTATTCCGGACTTGGTCGCGATCCGACTTATGTGCCGTCGCCACTGATTGATAAACCGGCTCCCGAATTTTCGCTGCCTACATTAAGTGATCCTGCAAACAGCTTTTCACCTGATCAAATGGCTGGCAAAGTCTGGCTATTTAATATCTGGGCTACCTGGTGTGTGTCTTGTCGGGTGGAACACCCGGTGCTAGTAGAGCTTGCGCGCTCAGGTGCGGTAGACATTGTCGGTCTGAACTATAAAGATGAAGATCAAAAAGCACGTGAATGGCTTGAACAGCTGGGTGATCCGTATGTCACCACGGCGGTCGATAAAGATGGTCGTATCGGTATTGACTGGGGATTTTACGGAGCGCCTGAAACGTTCGTAATTGACAAAAAAGGCCTGGTCAGACACAAGCATGTCGGCCCGATTGGAGCGGAAGATTTAAACAGCACTATATTGCCGCTGGTGGCTGGCTTACAGGCGGAAAACAATTGATTATTCGTATGCTTACCATAGTTGCCTGTGTGCTTATGTTGATCACAGCCCCGGTATCTGCACAATCTGTCTACGCCGAGCGCGAGTTCTCCGATCCGCAGCAGAAGGAAATATTTGATGAGTTGGTAGCAGAGCTGCGCTGTCTTGTTTGTCAAAATCAGAACATTGCCGACTCCAATGCCGAACTAGCTCAGGATCTTCGTCGTGAAGTGCACACCATGCTCGTGCGTGGTGATAGCAAGAAACAGATAATCGACTTCATGGTTGAACGATACGGTGAGTTTGTGCTCTATCGTCCCTTATTCAGCGCTAAGACTCTGGTGCTTTGGCTGGGACCATTTATCTTCTTTTTAGTGGGTGTTTTACTCATCTGGCAACAAGCGCGCAAGCCTCGGCCGCCTGCTTTTGAACCAGATGAAGCCGCCCTGACCCACGCGCGTGAGCTATTGGCTTCTGACGGCAGTAAAGATACACGCCCTGACGGGCCCCGGGACCGGAATTTATAGTGCTTGTTTTCTTTTTAATTGCAGTTGTACTGACACTTGTTGTACTGGCGTTGTTACTGCCATCCCTGGCGCGGCAGAGGCAACAGAGTGAAATCGTCGACCGACGGCAAGTTAATGTTTCCATAGCAAAGGCTCAGTTGGCCGAGCTTGAACAAAAACTTGTCGACGGTGAACTCCCGTCTAAAGATTTCGACGACGAACGGCTAAGGCTGGAAAAGGATCTTGCCGCAGATCTGGAGGCCGCACCTGTCGAGCATCTCGATCGCGGCCGCTGGATGATTTGGCCGGTAAGTGTTGTACTGCCTGTGTTAGCGGGAGCTCTTTACCTGACGGTGGGTACACCTGACGCTATTGATCCTGCAAACCGCGTACCGGTGGCTAACCAAAGTCAACAGACAACAGGTCAGGCAGCGCCTGATCTCAACGAGGTCGTTCGTCGCATAGAAGAACAGCTGGTCGAAGAGCCCGAAAACGCCACAGGTTGGTTTATGCTGGGCAGGGCGCGAATGGCTTTGGGGCAGTTTCAGCCTGCGATCGATGATTTTCGCAAATCTTATAGTCTGGACAACAGCAATCCTGAGGTGATGGTTCGATTGGCCGGGGCGCTGGCGACAGATCAGGGTGGTAGCCTTATTGGTGAGCCCGAAACCCTGTTGAGCGCCGCACTTGAGCTGCAGCCGGAGAATCCTCAGGCGCTATGGTTGTTTGGTATAGCGCAAAGTGAAGCGGGTGAATTTGCCGCGGCGATTGAAAGCTGGAACAAAGTAAAGCCCGCTATAGCCGGTGATGTGCAAACGCAGCGGGAACTGCAACAACTTATCGATGATGCTCAACGTTCTTTAACCGCACAGGCAAAGGATACAACGGCCTCGGTTGAGTCTGCAGGCAGCAGTGCAACGCCGGCCGATGCCGGTCTGACGATCTCGGTAAGTCTGAAAGAGGGCGTGGCTGGTGAACTTCCACCAGGCGCTGTTGTTTATGTTTACGCCAGAGCCTCCACGGGGCCGCCGATGCCATTGGCTGTCGCGCGTAAAACCCTTGGTGATATTCCCTTTACTGTCGTACTCACTGACGCCGACGCCATGATGCCGCAGATGAAGTTGAGTGCATTCGACCAGGTAGACGTCGGTGCACGCATATCTCTTGATGGCACCGCGATAGCAAAGCCCGGGGATATCTTTGGTGAGGTGACGGAAATTGATTCGGGCAGAGCTGAAACGCTGAGTATCGAAATTTCTGACATCGTGCAATAAGTAACTGTTTCAGGCCACCACAGGTTCAGCGTGGCCTGATCCGCAGTGTTATTCGAAGTTTTTTTTCATTTACATCTCGGCTGGATAGATAGTGCTACGCTTGTGACTTATCTGATCGATTTTTACATTAATTGAACTAATGTCAGAATAATTTGACGTAAAGTTAATCAATGTAATAATGCTCCGGCGTGCAACTGAGTAATTGGCTGGCGATCGAATTTTCGGACCCGGCAAAACGGTCCGGGCGTTTTCGGCTCAGCTCCAAGACATGTATTCTGGTCTTATCTAACTCCCATGCGAGTTCAAAACACTATGCAAGAAAATCAATTTAAGCATTGGCAACTTCACCGCGACAATGATGACATAGCGTGGTTATCGATAGATCGTGCTGGTGAAAAAACCAATACGCTCAGCGCCGACGTAATGACCGAGCTCGACGAAGTGCTAAAACAACTGGCTGCCAATCTTCCGCGTGGTCTGGTTATTCGATCGGCCAAAGAATCGGGATTCATCGCCGGCGCTGATATTCGCGAATTTGAATCAATGACAGACGCCACTGCGGTGACTGCGCAGGTAAAGCAGGGCCACGCAGTATTTGCCAGGCTTGAACAATTACCCTGTCCCACAGTGGCTGCCGTGTCGGGGTTTTGTCTGGGTGGTGGTTATGAGCTGGCGTTGTCGTGCAATTACATCATGGCGCTTGATTCCGAAGACACGCGTATTGGATTGCCGGAGGTAAAGCTGGGAATTATTCCAGGTTTGGGCGGTACGGTTCGATTGACCGAGCGCGTCGGTGGAATGAAAGGTATGACTGCGATGTTGACGGGGCGCTTGTACAGGCCGGGTCAGGCGCGTGGCCTGGGGATGATTGACGAAGTAGTCAGTAAACACAGTAACCTGCGTTGGGCGGCCAGACGCGCCATTATGCAAAAGCGCAAATTCAAGGGTGCCGGGCTGCTGAACCGTGCGACCAACTTTGACATCGCTCGCGGCAAACTGGCAGATCAAATGGTGAAAAAAACGGCCGCTAAGGCTAACCCGGCACACTATCCGGCGCCTTTTAAATTGATTGATCTATGGAAAGAGCATGGTGGTGATCGCGATGCCATGTTCGATGCCGAGGCAAAACAAATCGGTGAGCTGATGGTGACACCGGCTGCGCGCGGGCTGCAACGCGTGTTTCACCTGATGGACAGGCTCAAGGGATTGGGTAAACAGGACGACTTCAAATGCCGCCGTGTGCATGTAGTTGGTGCCGGTGTAATGGGTGGCGATATCGCGGCCTGGTGTGCCTTGCAGGGTATGGAGGTGACGCTGCAGGATCGTGAAATGAAGTACATCGAACCTGCCGTGGCACGTGCTAAAAAGTTATTCAAAAAGAAAACCCGCAGCAAGCATGCAGCGGCCGCGACACTTGCGCGTTTTATACCGGACGTTGAAGGCAAGGGAGTGGCGAGAGCTGATGTAATCATAGAGGCAATCTTTGAAAACGTTGAAGCAAAACAGGCATTGTTTAAAACGATAGAACCTCGTATGAAAGATCACGCAGTACTCGCTACCAACACTTCTGCCATTCCGTTGGAAACACTCTCCACGGCGCTTGAAAATCCGGCTCGTCTGGTTGGACTGCACTTTTTTAATCCGGTTGCAAAGATGCCGCTTGTCGAAGTAGTGCACGCACCTGATACCGATAAAAAAATGATCGACAGAGGGAATGCATTCTGTGGCCAGATAAATCGATTTCCAGTGCCGGTAAAAAGCAGCCCCGGTTTTTTGGTCAATCGGGTGCTTGCCCCCTACATGCTCGAGGCCATGCGTATGTTTGACGATGGCTTGAGCAGAGAGCAAATAGATGCTGCAGCCCTTCACTTTGGTATGCCGATGGGACCGGTTGAACTGGCAGATACTGTCGGGCTTGATGTTGGCTTGAGCGTAGTGAAAAATCTGGGAGGCGACAATGTGAGTTCAGCCGTTGATCGCTTGCAAAAGATGGTTGATAACGGTGAACTTGGTAAAAAGTCGGGTCAGGGTTTTTATAAGTGGGAAAAAGGCAAAATTGTTAAAGACGCAACTAATGCCGAAAACACTGATGACAATAAAACTGATACCGCAGACATTGATGCGCTTGCGCAACGACTGATGAAACCTTTTCTTGATGAATGCAAGGCCTGTAGTGCAGAGGGAATAGTTGAAGATGATGATCTGCTTGATGCGGGAATTATATTCGGTACTGGCTTCGCGCCGTTTCACGGTGGCCCGATGAATTATCTAAAAACGCTTTCGTCAAGCAACTGATCCGAAGGAATTTATTATGTCAAACACGTTAAGACCAGTAGCAGTTGTTGGCGGTATGCGTATTCCGTTTTGTCGATCCAATTCTGCCTACAGCAGTTTATCAAATCAGGATATGTTAACCACCACCCTTAATGGCCTGGTGGAAAAATACAATCTTGCAGGTGAACAAATAGATGAGGTGATTGCGGGTGCAGTAATCACTCATTCACGTGACTGGAACCTTGCACGAGAATCTGTGCTTGGCACAAAGCTGTCACCTTTGTCACCTGGGTTAACGATGCAGCAGGCGTGTGGCACCAGTTTGCAGGCAGCACTGACCTCATCTGCAAAAATCGCCTCGGGACAAATTGATTGTGCGATTGCCGCTGGCGCAGACACCGTTAGTGATGTGCCTATTGTGTTTGGTCGGAAGTTCTCGCGTCGGCTTGTGCAGTTGGGACGGGCGCGATCGGCGATGGATAAACTTAAGCTGTTTAAGGGTTTCGGGCCGGGTGAGCTCAAGCCGTTGCCGCCTTCAACCAATGAGCCACGAACGCTGTTGTCCATGGGGCAGCATTGCGAGTTAATGGCTCAGGAATGGGGTATCAGCCGCGAAGCCCAGGATGAACTGGCAGTGCAGAGTCATCATAAAGCCGCTGCCGCCTATGACGAAGGGTTCTTCGATGATCTGATCACACCATGCGACAAAGTCCTGCGTGACAACAACATGCGCCCCGATACATCAATGGATAAACTGGCCGGATTACGCAAGGCATATGAAAAATCCGATCGCGGCACGCTGACGGCTGGCAACAGCACACCGCTGACTGATGGTGCGTCCAGCGTGTTGCTTGCCAGTGAGGAATGGGCTCGCGATCGGGGATTGCCGATTCTGGCCTATCTCACCCACGGCCAGACATCGGCGGTCGACTATGTTGAAGGCGAAGGGTTGTTAATGGCACCCGCGGTGGCAGTAAGTAAGATGATTGATCGCGCTGGCATCAGCTTGCAGGATTTCGATTTCTACGAGATCCACGAGGCGTTTGCCGCGCAGGTGCTGTGCACTTTGGCCGCGTGGGAATCGGAACAATATTGCAAGGACCGACTCGGCCGAAGTTCAGCAATGGGTTCAATTGATCGTTCAAAAATGAACATAAAAGGCAGCAGTCTCGCTGTGGGGCACCCGTTTGCCGCGACGGGCGCCCGAATTGTGGCGACTCTGGCTAAAATTATCGATCAGAACAATGGTGGCCGTGGATTGATTTCTGTGTGTACCGCTGGTGGAATGGGCGTGACAGCTATACTGGAGCGCTAATTTTATGCGCCGGGCCGGTCGTTCAAACGGTGAAATGGTCGGCCTTGTATCCTGCCGGGCGCGCAGCGCTGGCAGTGTTGAGTGTGGTTTGGAGCAGTATTGCAATGAGTGATAACAATCCCCCGGTTTATGACCAATACACCTTGCAGGCCAGCGCTGAAGGAGAAGTCGCAAACGACCTGATGATTGTCAGGTTAAAGGTCGAACACGAAGACAGCGACGCATCAAAGCTTGCGCACAAAGTAAACACCGATATGCAATGGGCGCTGGATCAGTTGAAGGAAACGCCGTCAATCACTGCTAAAACTGAAAACTACTCCACTTATCCCAAGCTTGAGCAGCAGCACATTGCCGGATGGCACTCGACGCAAACATTAACGCTGAGCGGCTCGGATTTCGATGCGATAAAGGCGTCAGTACAAATATTGCAGAGTAAGCTGCAGGTGCTGGGCATGTCGTTCGGGCCAAGCGATGAGACCCGCAGAAAAGCTGAAGATGCGCTGATAAATCAGGCGCTCGAAAATCTCAAACACCGGGCGGAATTAGTGCGCGAAAACATGGGCGCCGCCAGGTATCGAATTATGCAGATAAACATTAACACCGGTGGCAGGCAGGCAGGGCGTGCCCGAATGGATACCGAAATGATGACGATGGCCCGCAGTGCCCGCGTAGAGACTGCCCCGGCAGTGGCAGGCGGCGAATCAAAGATCAGCGTCAACATCAACGGTCAGATACAATTGCAGTGAACGATCCGTCGTCTGGCTGGCAACCGTTGTCGCTGTTACTATGGCCTGCTATCTGCCATTGTTCTACATTGAGTGTTGGCCTACATTTAACCAAATCCAACCATTACCATTTTTGAGGAAGTTAACCATGAAAATACTGGTCGCTGTTAAACGCGTGCTGGACTACAACGTCAAAGCGCGCGTCAACGCGGACGGTACGGGAATCGACCTTGCAAACGTCAAGATGTCAATGAACCCGTTCGACGAAATTGCCGTTGAAGAAGCGCTGCGAATCAAGGAAGCCGGTAAAGCTACTGAGGTCATTGCAGTGTCAATCGGCGTTACCCAGTCTCAGGAGACCATCAGAACGGCGTTGGCGATGGGGGCTGACAGAGGAATTCTTGTTGAAACCGATGAAGAGGTGCAGCCACTGGCCGTCGCCAAGTTGCTTGCCGCGATTGCAGAGCGCGAGCAACCGGGGATGGTTATTGTCGGCAAGCAGGCTATTGACGACGACAGCAATCAGACTGGTCAGATGCTGGCGGCGCTGATGGACTGGCCTCAAGGCACGTTTGCATCAGAGCTGGACATAGACGGTGACAGCATGAAGGTCACCCGCGAGGTTGACGGTGGATTGGAATCTATTCAATTGACACTACCGGCAGTGGTTACCACTGACTTGCGTCTCAATGAACCACGCTATGCGAAACTTCCCAATATCATGAAGGCCAAGAAAAAGCAGCTCGATGTATTTTCTCCGGCGGAGCTGGAGGTTGATATAGCGTCGCGTTTGACACCGATAAAGGTCGAAGAGCCACCGCAGCGAAAAGCAGGTGAAATTGTGGGCAGTGTTGCCGACCTTGTGGACAAGCTTAAGAACGAAGCGAAAGTCATTTAAGCTACGGTTACACAAGATCAGAAAAGACCAGAATTGAACAGGAATTAAAATGACAACATTAGTGATAGCGGATCACGACAATAGTGAGCTAAAACCATCCACTTTGAGTGTGGTTGCCGCAGCACAGGCGCTTGGCGGCGATATCGTGGTGTTAGTGGCAGGGCACAATTGCGCGGCTGTTGGTGAGCAGGCGTCAAAGGTAACGGGTGTAACCAAGGTGCTGGTTAGTGATGATGCAGCCTATGCAAACCAGCTGGCTGAGAACGTTAGCCCCTTGATCCAGGGCATTGCGGCAGACTATTCACATATCATGTTTGGTAACACCGCCAGTGGCAAAAACATCATGCCCAGAGTTGCGGCTAAATTAGATGTGGCTGGCATCTCGGATATTACCGGAGTCGTGAGCGAAGATACCTTTGTGCGACCGATCTATGCAGGTAATGCAATGCTCACATTGCAAAGCAAAGACAGCTGCAAACTGATCACCGTCAGGACCACTGCTTTTGAAGCGGTGGCTGCAGATGGCGGTTCTGCATCAGTCGAAGCGCTGGCTGCTGCTGCCGCCAGTGATAAGGTTAGCTGGGTCGGCCAGGAGCTGACCAAATCTGACCGGCCGGAACTCACCAGTGCGTCTATCGTTATCTCTGGCGGACGCGGTATGCAGAATGGTGAAAATTTCTCCATGCTTGAATCAATCGCTGAAAAACTGAATGCGGCAGTGGGTGCATCCAGAGCGGCGGTCGACGCCGGCTTTGTACCCAATGACTACCAGGTGGGACAAACCGGCAAGGTTGTCGCCCCGGATCTCTACATTGCTGTTGGTATCTCAGGCGCTATTCAACACCTGGCTGGCATGAAAGACAGTAAGGTTATTGTGGCTATCAACAAAGACGAAGAAGCACCGATCTTTCAGGTTGCAGACTACGGTCTGGTGGCGGATTTGTTTGATGCCATCCCTGAGCTGGATGCTGCACTTGCCGAAGGTTAATGCAGATCACCTGTGTCAGCTCTATACTTAAAACTGCTCAATGCACTGCCAGGCAGTGCATTTTTTTGATCTGTTAATCGGCATGAGTTGAGCAGCAAATTGCGCGACAAACTATCGTAAACATCAGGCCCTAGTCCGGAGAAGTCTATGAGCTATAACGCACCAGTGAATGATATGCGCTTTGTATTGGAGCGCGTCGTAGGTATGAACGATATTGCCGCGCTGCCAGGCTTTGAGGATGCTACCCCGGATATTGTCGCGGCGATTCTGGAAGAGGCCGGCAAATTTGCCGGTGAGGTTCTAGCGCCATTAAACCGTTCGGGCGATGAGCAGGGCGCTCAGTGGTCTGCGGATGGCGTGACGACAGCGCAGGGCTGGAAGGAAGCCTACTCCCAGTTTACAGATGCAGGCTGGAACAGCCTGGTATTTTCGCCTGACTATGGTGGTCAGGGGATGCCGGGCATACTTTCGGCGGCAGTACAGGAGATGTGGCAGAGCGCTAATATTTCGTTTGGATTGTGCCCGTTGCTGACTCAGGGGGCTGTGCATGCTATCAGTTCTCACGCCTCCGATGAACTCAAAGATATTTATCTTGAAAAAATGATTTCCGGGCAGTGGACCGGCACCATGAATCTAACCGAACC
>CAKZVB010000023.1 GCA_937922015.1 uncultured Granulosicoccaceae bacterium | reverse complement strand
CGGAAATACAGCGTGCTCAAGATTTGAGTTGTATAGATGAATTCCGGGAAATACGATTTACATAGACACCCAACTTTTACGGTGGGTGTCTTCCCAATTTGGCTTGCACCTGCATTGAAGGAGATTGGAAATCCCACCAGCCCAACTTTCAATTTTCACGAATTACATACTCATTTTTAAAAGATTCCGCTTAATCTGATTTCCGGTTGGGCTAGCGGGCCGTTTGGACACCTGTTACCGAACCTCCCCCACAACTCACCAGCCGGCGCTATTTATCGTCCTTCAAGACTACCCATCCTACCTGGCATCGACCTTGTGATATTCACGACTTCTTAAGCACCCGCGTTAGCCAAAACTAAAATCAAATGAGTTACAATCTTCAAAATGATGGAAATTCCCGGCCTGACTGCGCCACTCCTGCCGAGTGGTGTAACAGGCAAGAGGAACCAATTTCAAGGACGGAAATCTCGCAATGCCAAAATCAACCAATGAATTTATAACCGATATCTACAGCACCATCGTAGATGCCAATCAATGGATGGAAATACTCAATCACACCGCACATATCGCAGGCGCGAAAGCCGCCAATGTTTGCCTGATCGATCATGTAACAGCTGAACTGAACTCACAGTTTATGTGCAGGGAGACCAACCGCTTTTTCCCTGTTTACATGCAAAGTCCGCATATGGAAGTTGAATTGAAAGCGGTCGCCAGACTACCGCAGATCCAAACAACAACCGAATTTTACGAAACCGGCGACTTTGTTCGGCGGGCCAATGAAGTATTCACCGACGATCCGATGGACATCTCAGAATCCGAAGACTGGCTATACAATGAATGGTCAGTCAGAACACGTTATATCAGCCGTTTGAATATTCACCCCTCCTATATGGATATGCACACCATTCTTTTTGACGATCAACCCAGGGCCAGGCGGCTGGAAGGCATTAGCAAAATTGAACAACTTACGCCGCATTTTGCCAAGGCAGTTGAGATATCACGACCGTTTTTACTGTTGAAATCTCGCTTTCAGGCAACGCTGGATGTACTGGACCGGTTTCAATTAGCCGTATTTATTATTTCGCCTAATGGATCGGTGGTTCTGCGTAACACCGCAGCAGACCGCATACTGGATCTATCGGATTCGGTATCAATTGATGCGCGTGGCAAGTTGAAATCCGGGTCTGGTAAAAACACAGTTTCGATGGATAAGCTGATTGATGAAATTCTGCTGCAACAACAGACCGGAGACATCCGACATTCCACTGAAGTAATTTTGCAACGCCGATCGCAGCGGAATCCATATCTGGTTGAAATCACACCCCTGTCAGAGCAATCAGTTATTGGACGTATGGCGGGCCTTATGATTATCATGATTGATCCCGACCACAAAAAAATCATCAACACCAAAGGCATGCAGAGCATGTTCGGCCTAAGCAAAGCGGAAACCAGAATATGCCAACTATTAGCAGAAGGGTATTCCACACACGATATAGCTGATGCCAGAAATGTTTCGCCGATTACAGTTAAAAATCAGATCAAATCCCTGCTGGAAAAGACGGGCAACCGCAATCGCAGCGACCTTATTCGTCAGGCACTAAGCATAAATCTTCCTGTCGATAACAGTGAATCAATATAGCTCCTGAGTAGCCACTTGTAGTCGGGAATAACTCGGAGATTGCAATAGCATTGTCTCTGCCCCCACATCCCGGTCTGTGCGGTAGAAGTCTGCGTAGCGAGACCGCATCATCGCGAGGTCGTTTTTTCGATCATTTTAGGCGTATTGTCATTCAATTGTTCCGAGGATGATCGATGATTGCCATCGCCCCGGGCGGACCGTCAGGGCGCGTTCGCAGTTGTAGAGGCTCTGTCGCGCAGGCTCCCGGGGATCCAGGACCCGATTAGTTGAAAACATGATCCATCGGTACCATGAAATTCTTCGCTCCTTCATCTACGGTTAGCACATCGCTTTGGATGCACCTGGTAAGGTCCGACCGTTGTGAGCGTAAATAGAAGACAGGGACGTTGTTATATGGATGAATTCGATTTACCGGCTTACGTCTCTGTACTCGTTTTGCGTCTGTCGTCCTTGCAGGCACTATCCGGATGGATAGGGCTCGTACAAAGAGATCCACTAGCGATAGGATTCTGGCACCGGTAGTCGCGGCCTCCGGACTTGATGCATATTAACCACTGGCGACAGGGACCAGCCGGCGGCTGGAAAATATAAAAGCCCAATTTCTGCTATTTCGACGGATCGAGATAATTTAGATGATCAGCATGATCGCATGTACTTTAAGTGCTTTAGCCTTTCTACCATATATCAGAGATACATTAACGGGAGTAACTCAGCCCGAAAGAGCTTCGTGGCTTATCTGGTCTGTGCTTGGAACGATCTCCTTCTTCTCACAGGTACATGAAGGTGCGTTAACGTCACTCTGGTTCACCGGCACTCAGGTAACCATCACCATAGTGATCTTTTTACTATCCGTGAGACTTGGCCACGGACAGTATCTCAGTCAGGGTAACAAACGTTTGTACGCCATCGCTGCAATGGGCTTGCTTAGCTGGCATATTTCTGATTCTGCTATATACGCATTGGTTATTGCTATTGGCATTAGCCTTCTGGGCGCAGCCAAAACTGTGGCCAAAGCTTACCGCTATCCGAACACCGAGACTGTCAGCACCTGGCTGATAGCTCTTCTTGCATCGGTATTTGGTGTAGCCTCGGTTGGTCAGTCGGATGCGGTGCTGCTTGCCTATCCGGTTTACCTTGTGACAGTTTACACGGCAATCTCACTAGCAATTCTAACTGGACGCCATGCATCGTACCGGGCCATAACAGAATGAAAAGCAGGCCTGGCATTTACATAGATACCTAACCTTTGCGATGGGTGTCTTCCTTATCTCTGTCGCCATCAGGTGGTGGAATATCAAATAATAGGAAAATGAAAAATGTTAATTAGAACTTATGCATGGAAGAATAAACTGAAAGACATTACAAGCCTGCTTGTTCTATTCTTCAGCATACTGCCTTTACATGTTGGCGCTGACCAAATTGGTACTAAGATTGGACCAGTCGGTGATATCTATGTTTGCTTGCAAGCCATTTACACAAAGGGTACACCTCCACCTTTTGGTTTGGTTGCGAACAAGAATTGCGATCCTATAGACCAAACAACCGATTGGTCTACTCATGTTTCCGGGAAAAGTGCTACCGTCACTTTGAACCTGGATGGACAAGAATATTGTTTAAACACTGCTTTGGCGAGCCCTGGTGCAATGACCGGATTGGTAAATGTAGCAAGGTGCGATGGCAGCGAAAACCAAAAATGGACCTTAGATCGAAGACTCAGTATTGTCAGCAACGTTGCAGGCCGAGATTATCATGTATCCATTGATTTACGTGGTTCTCTAGAACGTGGTCAAATTGTTGCGTGGTCGGCAACAAACTTTAGCTGGGATTCCAATCTCCGCTTCTCAGAACCCGTGCTAAATGGAATTGTTGGGAAAATTCAAATTAGTGGAGAAACAATCTATGCCATTAAGGGTTTTCCAGCAGACACTGTTCAAATTATCCAGACAACTGATAGAAGAGGCTATCAACTGATCGAAAAACCTATTCCCTCCTCCACCGACATATCTCGCTTCTTGCGGTTGCCCTCCGGCCAGTATTGGGGGCAGTTGCAAGCGGATGGCACGATGTTTTTTTGGACAGGAATTGACTCAGGTAACCGCTCGGGTCATACATTGAATAGGAATGGCACACTTTCATTTGATTCGGGCAATCAGGAAAGTCCAGCATCTATCGGAAAATGGACAAAAGAAAATGGGGTTTTAATTTACAGTAGTCGGGAAAACGCTGATGTATCTTTATATGTGGAGTTTGAAAAAGACATCGACCAATCAGCCTATGAAGCTGAAATTAAAACTGCCATTGAAATGCTCGCTAACAACTATTGCCTTTGGAGCATAAATGTTACTACTGATAGAGACAAAGCAAGAAAATCAGAGCATTGGGCATGGATGTTCGTATTGAACAACGGAAGAACCAATGGGAAGGCTGATCTCAATAAATTCAATAGTCCAGGAGATTCTGGCGAAATCACAGCGACGGCTGGCTCTCGTGCTGTACTAAATCCTCAAAGCCGGGATGGCTCGGCATATTTGCTCACACATGAGTTTGGCCATAATTTCGGGCTTCGGGGAACCACTGACGACTATTCTGGCCCTAAACCAGGTGCCTTCATGGGCGGTCGATCCAGTAGATATGATAGCTATGTATGGCGAGAGTTGCTAAATAAAAAAGGTGATGTCCAAAATCCTTCCGAGTATTTCCAGAGATACGCTCGTCTTCTTGATAGTTCTAGTAACGGCTGTCGTTAGCTGTGCGGTCTCTCATTTGTTTTGCCTCGAGCATTTACATAGACACCCAACTTCTACGATGTGGTCTTCCTTATTTGTTCCTATTTGTTTTACTGGTGGATCAAGCAAATTAGGGTTCTAATTCTTCCTGTACTTTATGTTCCACTTGCCCCATCGCTGCTGATGTTTCACTATTGAACAACATCACATGTAGTTACTTCGGAGGAGATATAACTTGACCAGGATATCCGAGATGCCCGCTATCGGCCGGGGCTTTATCTCAAATCTCGACCTGCCAGTCGTAGAAGAGCCCGCATGGACGCAACCCGTACCTTCGAACAATCGACGGGTATCAATTGTCTCGACTGCGGCCGTACATAAACGTGGTGACAAACCGTTTTCCTGGCTGGCAAAAGATTTCCGGGCCTTTCACAAAACTGACCGTGATCTTGTGATGACCCATGTGGCAGTCGAGTTTGATCGCTCCGCCTGGCAACAGGACCTCAATACAATAATTCCATTGGACCGGCTTCAAGAGATGGCTGATGACGGCGAAATCGAGTCGGTGGCGGAGGAGCACTATTCCTTCATGGGGGCCGCAGATCCAGTCACTATGGAGAAGTCAGCCCGTGAAGCCGCGACGAGAATGAAGCAGGACGGTGTAAATACCGTTTTTCTTATTCCTATTTGACCATTCTGCACGCGCGCCGTGTGCGGGCTTGCTCATTATTTTGAATCTGAAGGTTTATCGACCGTTTTGGTCGGCTTTGTGCGTGAACACATGGAGGCGATCAAACCTCCTCGCTCTCTCTTTCTGGACTTCCCGATGGGACGCGGCATGGGAAAGCCGAATGATCCGGAGTTCCAGAAAAAGGTCATACGCGCGGCTTTTGAATTGTTTGATGCACCGGCCGGACCAGTGATCAGGGATTTTCCTGAAGTTATCCCGGTGAAAGACGGACGCATGGGTTACGCTCTTCCGCCAGAGCTTGTGTTGAGCGTGGAAGATATCGATGATGTGGATACACTGCTGGCAGAGGTTAAGGCTGAAATGGATGCCCTGCGGTCGGATTATGACGCCGCCGTTGAAGCGCGAGGGCGCACCACGGTGGGTGCCAGTGGCCTTGCAATCAAAAATTTAGCACCTTTTGTTGGCGAGTTCCTGCAAGGAGACGTTCCCAAAAGCCCCGGAAAGGGAATACCGGCCATTCCGCTGCTTAAACTCGTTGTCGAGGATCTGGAAGCCTATTACACCGAAACATGGACGCATCGCGATGGCATTGATGATCTGGAACTCATGGGCAAAAGGTTTTGGGAAGAAAGCAAAGCCGGACGGTTGCTGCTTTTGCTCGAAGCCGTGTCGGTTGTATCTGAAAACAAAGTGATGCTTCAAATCGTCGAAATGTCCCTGATGACGCCACGTTTCTGGTCAGAAGGTCC
>CAKZVB010000022.1 GCA_937922015.1 uncultured Granulosicoccaceae bacterium | reverse complement strand
ATCCTTCCAAAGTTATTTGTGCTGGAAAAATCGGGTATAGCTCTGTCAGATATTGACCATTTTGTGGTCAATGTGCGTTCTGGTTTCCAAAAGCAGTCGTTGATTAAATGTGGTGTACCGGCCGATAAGCTGGTCGTTGTTGACAGTTCTGTTCAATACGTAAAAGCTGAAAAAATGATCGTGCCTTTTCTGCGTAACGATCTGGGCACCAGGGTGTATCGGGGATTGGGTATCGGGCTCGCCTCCTGGATACCTGAATATTTGTGTGGGAAATTCCGTGCTCCAAATAAAGCTCAAAGCGATGACGCCGGAAATCGTCGACGGATTTATATTTCCAGGTCAGCTCGGGGATCGAGAAATGTTCGTGACGAAGATACGCTGAAAGAAAAGCTGAAACTGAGAGGTTTCGAAACCATCGAGTTTGAGAATTACACTATTAGTGAACAAGCTGATTTGATGGCGCAGAGTGAGTTTGTTATTGGTGTTCATGGAGCTGGCTTGACTAACCTTAGTTTTTGCCGTCCGCAAACGCAGATAGTAGAGATATTTGGTAACTATATCGTTCCCTGCTACTGGTCATTAAGTGCGTTATGTGATTTGTCCTACTTTCAATACATGGCAAGCAGTGCCGAACCTGAGGGTGTCAAGGCCGGTCACCGTATAGACGAGTTGCGTGCGATGGAGTTGCTATTGGATGTTGATGACTTCGTTGCCTGTGTAGACAGGCTGCTCGACGCAGCCTGACTACCGCAGTAACTGCTACCGTTGTTTGCCAATCACCACACGTTGCCTGCGATAACAAAGCGCCAGCAACATTATAAGCACTGTTGGCAGCAGGGGATCTACAGGCCCTTCGTTGGTCGAGTTTACTAAAAGCGAACACCCGAACGCTGATCTGGAGTATACCGAGTCCAGGTGATCCGGTATCCGGTCATCGTCTTCATCCACTTCAACTCGCGCAGCACCCAGCAGGGTATCGTGCAGGCCATCCGCGTTGCTGTCCATGATTTCGTCGATCACACCGTCGTCGTCGATATCGATACCACCTGTTTCGATCAAGTCTGATTTGCCGTCATCATCGCTGTCGTGATCGAGATAGTCAGGAATCAGATCCCCGTCTGTGTCGCGAAGCGGGTAATACGTAGTTGCAAAGGTGTCGAGCCAGCCATCGTTGTTTTCGTCGATCAATTCAGCTGGTTGGATACGACCAGTCGTAGTCTCGTCGTTTAGCCCGACTTCTGCCTTGTCGGTAATGCCGTCCTGATCCGAGTCCAGATCAAGAAAATCCGGCACACCATCCCTGTCTGTGTCGATTAACTGTGCAGTTGGTGGCAGGTTGGCTCCGGTAGCAGGTGACTGTGCTGTTTCGTCAGTAGGGGGAGTGTTCTCCACGGTATCGGAAATGCCATCGTTGTCACTATCCATGTCCATGAAATTCGCGAGGCCGTCGCCGTCCGCATCAGCGTTGCCCTCGGCGCTGTTTAATATGCCATCCTGATCTTCATCAACGTTGGTCAGGCTGGTGCCATTGGCGATTTCGGTTCCATCGTCAATACTGTCGCCATCAGTATCCGGGTTGTTCGGATCACTGGAGTGAATTTGTAGTTCAGCGCTGTCTTCAAGGCCATCCGAGTCGCTGTCCGCGAGTGCAGGGTTTGTCATGTGAACCTGTAACTCATCGATATCCGACAGTGTATCGCCGTCCGTATCTGCAACAAGAGGGTTGGTCGAGTGGCTGTTTACTTCTTCACCGTCTGTCAGGCCGTCCTGGTCCGAGTCTGCAAGCCGGGGATCAGTGCCAGCGGTGATTTCATCGCCATCGATCAGGCCATCACTGTCGGTATCGGCAATGGTCGGATCAGTGTTGTGAGTGTTAAGTTCCGGTCCGTCGTTGAGCTTATCACCGTCAGTATCCGGGTTGTTGGGGTCCAGTTGTGCCGCGATTTCAGTGCCATCGTCTGCACCATCGCTGTCGCTGTCAGCGATTAGTGGGTCTGTAAGATGTTGATTCAATTCTGACTTGTCGTTCAGACCATCGCCATCGGTATCGCTCAGTGTAGGGTTGGTACCATAAAGCAGAATTTCCTGCTGATCTGTGATGCCGTCTCCGTCTGAATCCAGAGTGCTGTTTATCGCATCGCTGTTGTTCACCTCTTGCCAGTCACTAATGCCATCACCGTCAGAATCTGTTTTAGTTGGATCAGTGCTATGGATATTGACCTCTTCTGTGTCCAGCAATCCGTCTCCGTCACTGTCGGACATATCAACGGATTCGTGCAGGTCGGTTTCATAGCTGCCGCCGCGTGACAGATTGCCACTGGCCGCATGCAAGCGATTGCCTAGCATGCCGGCACCGCCAGAGTGGCGGCCGTCGAGCATATTGGTGAAGGTACGCCATTTGCCGGTAAGCACATCATAGGCTTCGACGGTTTTAAGCGCCAGATGGGTAACATCGGATTCACCGCCCATGACGTAAATGTTATTGTTGTGTTCGGCTACCAATGCACCTGCGCGCGGTGTGGGGATCGGGTCTGAGGTGGTCCATTGGCCGCTTGAAAAGTCGTAGACTTCAGTTGCTGATACCAGGTTCGCAAAGCTGCCATTCGTTTGCCGGCCTGCAGATGCGACTAGTTTGTTTCCAACTAATGCTGCACTGAAATGATCGCGCGGTGTCGGAGCATCCGGTAATTGCCGCCAGCTGTTCGTCGATGGATCATACTCGTCAAACCAGGCGACCACACCGCCTGAATGTCCCTGGGTATTGCCGCCGAGAAGATATATTTTATTGTTGCGAACCACTGCGGCAGTTGATCCGCGAGCCCGGTCAGTGGGCATCGTACCGACCACTTCCCAGGCTGATGTTGCCGGGTAAAAAGTATAGATATCTTCGACAATAACTTCGTTTGGGTAACAACAGGTAAAGCTACCCAGCACGTAAATCTTGTTGTTTACCACCACCGGCTGAAAATGATGCAGTTCTATTGGTGCAGAGGGCACTGTTGACCACAGTCCGGTGGCCGAATCAAATACACTGACTGGTCGCAGATCTCTGCCACCGAACAGGTACAGCTTGTTGTCGTGGGCAATGTATCCGGCTTCGTGGCGAGGTGTTACTGTACTGCCGTCAGCGGTAAGCTCCTGAGTCCAGGTTTGCGAAAGTGCGCCTGTGGTGCTAAACAACAGCCCCAGTAGCATCAGCGGCTTAACCACTAACGTCAGCGATTTAAATCGTGCGATGAGTTGCACTGTAAGTCTGCTTCTGGCAGAACCATAATTAAGCATTGTTATTGCTCACCTGTGGAGAAACACGACCTGCACTAAGATTAAGAGCGGGGAGTAGTAACAAAAGCATTAGCAGAGTAGCCAACCCGAAACTTCCACCACCAGACTGCACAATATTTAATTCAGCTCGGTCAGAGTTGTTTGCCTGGTTATCGTCAGCAAAGTCTGATGTAACTGTGGCAATGATGGAAAGAGCCTGTGCGTTTGCTGATTTGACTTCCAGTGTGCCCGTAACTTCCTGTTGTGCTGCAATCGATCCGGCACTACAGATCAGGCCGCCAGTTTCGACACGGCAGTTGTCAAAACCACTTTTCGGTGTAGCGTTTTGAAGGTTTATACCTTCAAAAATTACACTGACACCGATAGCGTCCTGCGTCGGGCTTTGATTTTTTAATACCACATCGAGTTCTGCTGTTTGATCGGTATTAATACGTGATGAGGAAAGCTGTGTACTTACTTTGATATCTGCAGATGGATTGTCCAGCGTGTTGATTGCAGGGCCGGTATCTGCAGGGGCAACGCCTGGATCCATTGTTAGTATGATCTTGTCCAGTTCAAGCCCGTCAGTACCTTGAGAGACCATCAGTTGGTAGACACCAGCAGCCGGAACCGTGATTGTGGCCCGGTTGTCAGCTGCACAACCGCCGCTGATCATTTGAGCGTTGGTCCATTGCCAATTACCATCAGGGCTGCAGACCTTCAGATTTTGCGCCGTGCTTTGCCAGTCGTTGTCCAGCCCCACATGGAGCAGAGCATCCTGATCGTTATTAGCTCTGATACGTGCGAATACGAAGTAGTCACCAGCCTCAAAAAATGCCACGCTGTACGACAACGTCGCCCCCGAGCCACCACTTTCGAAGTTACTAACACCGGCGATCACAGCTTGACTATTATCGATTCGAGTGTCCGGCAACAGCTCTGTGTATCCCTGTGCACTGGCTTGCGCGGGAGACGCGTTGTCAGGATCATTCGGGTATTCGTTCCATTGGTTGTCAACGACATACCAGTTTGGTGCGTCACTGGTCTCTGAAGGAGTGCTGGAACTGAATCTCTCAGCTTCGATAACCAGTTGCCCGTTTGAACTTGCATAGACAGGACCTGAGATCACAGAGACGGCAGCTGTGGCATTGTTGTTTGAGCTGTCTTCATCCTCTGCGAGTACAAGGCTTGCCGGCAGAGACAAAGCTGCTGCAGTACTGACTGTTGCAGCGTAGGTAATCGTGCTGTTCTGTCCCGGTGCGACGTTGGCAAACACGCAACTCAAAGGGCTGGTGTCAGTGCAACTGGCTGGCAGGTCGATATAGTCAACACCGGCAACGGCAGCAAGCTCCAGGGCGGCGTTATCAATCGCCTGGGTGCCGCGGTTATCAATTTGAGCAGTGATTTCTATTCTGTCGCCGACCGCGATGGCATTTGTCGACGTGCTCAACGATAACGCACCGTCAACGGCGGCCATCTGTGGTAGGGCAATGATCGTCACTGATTCCATATTATTGGAACTGGCAGTGTCGTTTTGATCTGCAGTTACGGTGGCGTCTGTGCGATGATTGCCAGCCGTAGTTACCTGTGCATCAAATTGCGCTGTCGCGGAATTGTTGTGATCTATCTCTGCAAAATCACATTGCACGGTCGATCCGTTTGCGGTGCAATCAGCACTGGCAATAAATTGCACAGCGGCTGGAAGATTTAATATCACCTTTGCATTGGTTGCCGAGTCGGTGTTGTCTTTGTTACTAACTTTGATTGTATAAATCAGGTTCTCACCAACCACAGCGTTAACGCTGTTTACCGTCAGATCGACGTCAAGGTCTACTGTTGGGGCAGGGCCAACAATGTTGCCATCGCTGACAGTTGAGATCGGAACTTCATAGTCACCGTCTACAGCGCCGGTAGAAATATTCTTACAGCGAATTTTGTCATTCCACATGGGAAAACAATCAAGTGATCCGTCATGTGTCTCTTTCAACAACATGAACTGATCCAACTCAAAGCCATCTTCTCTGGCAAAGAATTTTATCTGGTTAACGCCAGCTACTGCGATATCTACAAAAATACTCTTTGCAACTCCGCAGTGTTGTTCTGCTGTGCGCTGACCGGCAGTCCAGAACCAGCCATGTTTTGAACACAACTGGATCCTTGCGCCGCTGGCCGGTGTGGTGTTGTTGATTCCGACGTGAATACCGTTGTCTTCGGTGCCGGTAGAGTAAGATTTTACATAGACCAGATAACGACCGGGTTCCGGTACGTCGACCTTGTATTCAAGGAATGGACCGGGCCCCGGATTGCCCCAGAAGTTAACGCCATTAGTTACCGTGTCATGATCTGTGACCCGTGTGTCGGGCAACAATTCCATATTGGCAAGACCACTGGCTGTACTGTTGTGCGGTGGATCAGGGTCTGGCTGAATGTCTGGTATATTGCTGTCACTGGTAAGTGTCCATCCATCAGACTTTGAAGTGTAGTTTTCAGCTTCAATGCGTACAGCTACAAAGTCTGCGGCGCCAAAAACTACGTTTGACCATGGGGCAAGCCCCACTATCAGCATAGCGAGCAGTATTCTTTTCATGTCAGCCTATTCGGTTTGGATTGCTATTAAGTCGTTAACGTCAATCCATTTCCACTCTTGAGCTTATCTCGCCAAAACGCTGACAGAAAAGGAGTTTTCCGGGTCAGTTGATAAGTAAAGGGTGAGAGGAGGGCACGAAGCACATGGGTGAATCAGATCACGATTGGCAGGCAATCAAGGCAAGGGGGACAGCAGTAAAGCGGTTTTTTGAGGCGGGGGTAGTATAAATGATGGGTATGAAGGTCCCGGCTGCTTAATCAGAGCCGGGAACCAGGATCTAATATGGAATCAGCTAGTTTTCAAATCGGCAGCTACCGTGGTTTTCCCATCCGTAGCCATCCTGATTTTCATCCTGAACCCCTGCTGAACAAATGGGGAATTTGGCCAGCTCCAGCAGAATCGGGACACTGCCTGGTATAACGCAGGTAGTGTTGTTTTCCCACGCAAAGCCGTCCTGGTTATCATCAGTCGCTGTTTGTGAGCATACCGGGTAGATATAGCCCGAGAGTGAGATGGTATTTGTGAACGTTGAGTCATTTGCCTGGGGATTAAAAACACATGATTGGTTATTCTCCCAGCCGTAGCCATCACCTTCATAGTCAGTCAATTCACTTGAACAGGCTGGAAAAGTCAGTAATGCAAGTTGTATGGCGTCGTAAACTACATCCGATCCGGCATTGCCGGTAATCTGACAGGTCTGGTGGTTTTCCCAGCCATAGCCGTCGCCATTGTCATCAACGATATCTGTCGAACAAGCGGGAAAGTTCACCAAGGTCAATGTTGATTGTTGCAGCGAGTCAGACTGAGCGATGAAACAGGTTTGATCGTTCTCCCATCCGTAGCCATCAGAATCGTGGTCGATCACCGTAGTGCTACAAGCCGGAAATGTTACTGCTGCAAGAGGAGCCTGGTTGTTCAGGTCTGTATTGAAAGTACATGTCTGATGGTTTTCCCAACCGTAGCCGTCGGAGTCGCTATCGACAATAGCAGAGGAGCACAGCGGAAAAAATACCAGTGAAACGGCTGACTGATTTTGGTCTTGTTGTTGTGCGGTAGCAGCATCCATAGCGCAGGTCTGAAAATTTTCCCATGCATATCCATCACCGTCTATATCGACAATAGTCGCAGAGCATATTGGGAAACCGTCACTATTGGTCTGAGCCTGGTTTGCGTTCGAGTCAATGACACAAGTTTGATTGTTTTCCCATGCATAGCCATCACCATCCGAATCAACTGCAGTGGCTGTACATGTGGGAAACTCGATGATGTCTGTGACAGGGGTTTGCGCCGGTGCAGTATCGGTAAAAGCGCAGGTCTGCTCATTCTCCCAGCCATAACCGTCATTGTTGTCGTCGGTGACAGTGGCTGAGCAGGCCGGGAACTCTATGATGTCTATGATAGGGGTTTGCGCCGGTGCAGTATCTGTAAAGGCGCAGGTTTGATCATTCTCCCAGCCATAACCATCATTGTTATCGTCGGTGACAGTGGCTGAGCAGGCCGGGAACTCAGGGTCCTGCGCGTTAGTAGGTTCTTCTGCCGCAGGATCTTCTGCCGGAGGTTCTTCATCTATGGTCGGATACAGGTCATTCAGGTTCCAGGTCGCGCCCTTTAACTGGCATCCGGCACCGGTATAGTTTGACACCGAAACCGGTATGCCCGGGCACGCAGCTTCGTCAGGGGCGTTATTGGCTGGGCCGTGGCCGCACTGCGCGGTGTTGTAGTAGACTCTGTTCGCAGCTGGACCAGTGCCGTATTTATTTTTGATGGCGCTACAAACTTGTCTTACAGTCTTTTGTCCCTGCTGTGTATCAACTTTAATGTTGCCGAGTGCGTGATCAAAGGTAGTGTCGCAGTAGCATTGGCCACCGACCGAGTAGGAGTCACTCCATGCTGTCGGTGAAGATGGTTTATTTACGCTATCCGCTTCAAAAAATTCATCACCGAAATCATTAACAGTGGCAATCACATTTTTACCGATATCCAAAATATGCAGAAGCTCTACAGTATCAGAGAAGTCGAGCTTGTTGTTTGGGTTTAAGTATTGAAACGCCGCGGTCCATTCGGTGGAATATTTTCCTGATCGGGCTTTAGCCACAAATGAAGTGCTCTTTGCGTTCAGGTCGGCGGTGGCATTCACATTGTTGCCGTCAGCGATTTTTACGTAGTTGGTCTGGTTTTTTACGTAGTTGAGATCGGCCTGGTTTGCCTGCTGTTCGTTCCAGGTGCTGTGTTGGACAACGGTGATTTTTGCTTTGGTGTTGATGCTGGTGTTATTTCTTATAGCGCGTACAACATCGGCGGTGAAGTCTGCCTGGCCGCCTTCAGCTACATACACCTGGCCGCCTGAGTTGATCGTCTGAGTCCACTTTGCTGCAGTGCTGTTGACCGAGGATTGCCAATTACTGTGTGCGTTAAGCCAGTTGTTCTGCCAGGTTGCCTGCATGACTCTTTCAGCAGCAGGCAGATACTTACTCTTGTTAAATTGACCGTAGGCACCGCTCACTACGTGTGGTGTTATACCCAGTTTAGTCGTTACCATGAGCGCTGCTACTGTTGCATGACCATCATCCTTGTCCGGCGCGTGATCGTAGTGTAGAGAGATTAAATCCACACCGTTCTGGTAGGCAGCAGCAGTGCATGATGCGACAAGTAGGGCAAACACTAGGGAGTAGCGGAGGAACATATTAGGCTCAGTCATTGGTTTAAGGCGGCGAGTGCAGGAAGCTCAGGGGCTTATCCCATACCGCTCTCATTTTGCCGAAACTGGCGCGAAGAACATGTGGATTAGATCACAAAATGAAAACCGGAAGTGGAGTTTCTAGTTGCCAGCCAATCCATTTTGTTGATAAGGGGGGGATGTGTAAATGTGCTAGTACAATTGTGGTGAAAGTACAACTGAATCGGATTCTGTTGTATTGCTGCGAAGGCGGATACGCACTAGCCACAGTGCGACAAGATCGGTCTGTTACGATAGCCCCAGGCGCAGATTCAGAGCGCATATCCACCACCTGAAGAACAGCATGCGTTAACCAGTGCTGCACATTCCAGATGAGGGGCCGATTTCCGAATTACACTATTACCCTGTATGCCCTTTAGCTACAATCATGGCCCATGAAAAAATCTGGCTAGCGAACGTGTGTTTTAATCGCT
>CAKZVB010000021.1 GCA_937922015.1 uncultured Granulosicoccaceae bacterium | reverse complement strand
AGTGGTGAACTACCGGACCGCCCCGATAACAGCAACAGCCATACAGAAGAGAGAAATCAGAGGACAGAAGACGAACCTTGCTGTGTGTATCAGTCCTCCGGGCGCTACAAGCGCTGTTATCACGAAACAAAGTGGTGAACTACCGGACCGCCTCGATAACAGCATCTGCCTTGTTTTTTGAAATCATCTGGAGTCGGGTCAAAGCGCCATGGATGGCGGCGTGAGCGCCAGTAGCCCAGGGACGGGCGTCTGGCGCGGCCCGACTGCGTATGATATCAAAAAATTCCGAAGGAACCCGAAGGGCAAGGCAGCAGCGGATAAAGCATAAGGAGAATTTTGGTTACTTTTCTTCTCTTTTGAAAAGTGACTCGTACAGCCAGGGACTGGCTTCGAAAAAACGCCATGGATGGCGCGCCAGAGCAGAACGCCAGAGCAGACATCTAAGCAGAACACCAAAGCAGAAATCTAAGTAAAAAATCAAACCAAACACAAAAACAAAATTCTATCCCGCAGAATGCGCATCCAATGCAAGGTACTTTTCAATCCCCGCAATCTTATCCGCTGCATGGTGATTAACATACAAAACTGTACTTTCACTTTGTGCGCAAATAATCTCTATTAACGCCAACACTTTTTGTCGGTTCATGTCGTCCAGGCCCAGGCAAGGTTCGTCGAGTATTAAAAGCGGGGGATGCTTTACCATGGCTCTGGCGATTAACAGCAGGCGCTGGTCTCCGTAGGACTGGCTGGTGAAGGGTTCATCGGCGCGATCCTGCATGCCTAACACTGCCAGCCATTGATTTGCTATGTCGCGTTGGTGATCTGTGTACTTGCTGTACAGGCCGATGCTGTCATAGAAGCCGGATATTATGACGTTGCGCAGGCTGGTGCCTACGGTGTATTCCCATTGCAGGGCGGTTGAGACATAGCCGATAAATTGTTTGATCTGCCAGATGCTTTCGCCACTGCCGCGTTTGAAACCGAATACAAATATATCGTTGACGTAGCACTGTGGATGATCGCCGGTGATTAGTGACAGCAGGGCGGTTTTTCCGCAACCGTTTGGCCCGCTGAGTTGCCAGTGTTCTCCCGGGTTGATTGTCCAGTTGAGCTGGTCAAAAATGATGATGTCGTCGTATTTTATCGATGTATTACTTAGTTGTACCAGTGGTTGTGTCGGGTCGAGTGCTGGTATTAGCGTGTCCGGATCTGCACCTGGCAGGGTGAGGTCAGTGGTTTTCAGATGCATTAGCTGATGCAGTGCGTCGAACGCCTCTTTGTCGTCACGCGGGACTTGTTGTTGCAGTTCTCCGTTATGCATGTAGGCAATGTGAGTGATGAACTCGGGGCACTGTTCAAGACGGTTCAATACCATGATTATTGGCGTAAGCTGCGCTATGTTGATCAGGTGTTGTTGCAATGCCTTTAGACTGAGCGCGTCCAGCCCTTCGAAAGGTTCATCCAGTATCAGTAGTTGCGGTTTGCTGGTTAATGCTCTGATGAGCATCACCTTTCTTGATTCACCGGTTGAGAGCTTTCTGAAGGCTCTGTCAAGCAAGGGGCTTAAGCCGAATTTTTCAATGAGTTCATCGGCCAGGGGCTGGTCTTTGCACACGGCTGATATTATTTCAGAAACCGGTGTGCCAATCGCGATGACGTCCATGATGTCCGCGTCGTCCTTGCGGCGTTCCGCTTCAATTAGTTCTGCCTGTGCTTCAAATGACACCAGCCCTGCATCCGGCAGCGGAGTGATAACGCCTTCTTCTATATCACCGTATCCGGCCAGAATAGCAGCCAGTGCAGATTTTCCGGATCCGTTGTTGCCGCATATCAGCCAGTGCTGATTCGCTGTGACTGTCCAGTTAATCTTTTTGCACTGAAAGCGTTTGTCAAAGTCGACAGTGAGGTTTTTCAGCTTGATATAAACAGGAAGTGACATAGTAATGTTACGCGTGTGTTTAGCGAGTGTTCAGCGTTAACTGGCAGGTATAAAAAAGGCCAGAGTAATGCTCCGGCCTTGCTTGTTGTCGTTTCGAAAATGCTTAATGAATCAGATGATCTTTTTCATGTCAGACATGTGGCCACGCAGTGTAGCGCCAATGGCTTCCACCGGGTGGCTTCGAATCGCCTCGTTGACTTCAATTAGACGGGCATTGTCTACACCGGTATGGTTTAACTGCAGGCCGGCGCCGATTACGTCGGATTTGACGGTTTTCATGAAGTCGCCCAGCAGCGGAACACAGGCGTGGTTGTACAGGTAACAGCCGTATTCGGCGGTGTCTGAAATGGTGGAATTCATTTCGTATAACTTTTTGCGTGCAATGGTATTTGCAATCAAAGGTGTCTCATGCAGTGATTCGTAGTAGGCAGAGTCTGCGATGATTCCCGCCGAGGTCATGGTTTCAAAGGCAAGTTCAACACCGGCTTTAACCATCGCAACCATCAGAATACCGTTGTCAAAGTACTCTTGTTCAGATATTTCGACATCGGCGGCGGCTGTCTTTTCAAAGGCTGTCTCTGCGGTTTCTGCGCGCCAGCCTAACAGGTCTTTATCGTCCTTTGCCCAGTCTGCCATCATGGTGCTTGAGAACTTACCGGTCATGATGTCGTCCTGGTGCTTGTTGTACAGCGGGCGCATGATGTCTTTCATTTCTTCGGCAAGGTCGAATGCTTTTATCTTCGCAGGGTTGGAGAGGCGATCCATCATGTTAGTGACACCGCCGTACTTCAGCGCTTCTGTGACGGTTTCCCATCCGTACTGAATAAGCTTTGATGCATAGCCCGGGTCAATGCCTTCTTCAATCATCTTGTCGAAGCAGAGCAGGGACCCGGTTTGCAGCATGCCGCAGAGTATGGTCTGCTCACCCATCAGGTCTGATTTTACTTCGGCGATAAACGATGACATCAGTACGCCGGCTTTATGCCCACCAGTGCCGACGGCATAGGCTTTTGCCAGTGCAAGACCTTCACCTTTCGGATCGTTTTTCTCGTGAACAGCAATCAGTGTCGGTACGCCGAAGCCTCGAACGTATTCGGCGCGCACTTCCGAACCGGGGCACTTCGGTGCGACCATGATCACGGTGAGATCATCACGAATCTTCATGCCTTCTTCGACGATATTAAATCCATGTGAGTAAGACAGGCAAGCGCCTTTTTTCATTAGCGGCATCACTGTATTTACCACTGCAGTGTGTTGTTTGTCCGGAGTAAGATTCAGCACGACGTCTGCGTCCGGTATCAATTCTTCATAAGTACCGACGGTAAAACCGTTTTCGGAAGCGTTCTTCCATGACTGGCGTTTCTCAGCTATTGCCTCTGCCCGCAAGGTATAGGAGACATCCAGGCCACTGTCGCGCAGGTTAAGACCCTGATTGAGACCCTGGGCGCCACAGCCAATGACAACCATCTTTTTACCTTTCAGCGCATTGACGCCGTCGGTAAATTCATTCAGGTGCATGAAGCGGCATTTGCCTAGTTCTTCAAGCTGTTCACGCAGTGACAGGGAATTAAAGTAGTTTTCTGACATGACGGTAGCTTCTTTGGTTCGCGGAGTTGGTGTGGCTGCCGCTCAGGGCATGGCCAGTTAGCTGGGCAGTTTAACGGAATTGCAACATACCGTAAATTGAAATAATTGCAACGTGGTGTTCCTGAATATGGAAGATAGAATTGATTGCCAGGTGTGGACAAGCGCTGTCTTGTCCGGTTCATCACCTGCAAAACACATCATCAACAGCGGGGCCGGATCGAAAGCTGCGACGGTAAGGTACCAGCCCGCATTATTCACAAGGCGACGGGATAAAATAACGAAATGTCTATGGACATAGTTCCAAACACTGATTTAGGTGTAGTTTTTAAAACGACAGTGTGTCTATTCACCATCAGACGAACCTTATTTTCATTAACTGGTGCTGCACATCTCGCCTGATCAGGCTCGGCACGTGGCAAGCCACGTTTCTCGCTCGTTCAAGCGACCTGTTCTGCCCCCCTATTTTGATCAACCTGGTCGCTGAATGGCGAATCCTCGTGAATAATGCGGGCCAGTCGGTTCTGTTTTAAATGGGTAATTCCCATTGCGACATACAAGTCGATGTCAGGTCAGCTTGGCGTGACGTGCCTTTTCGGTTGCGGTACCATGATGCCGAGGATGTTGTGATCTAACGGAGTTGTATCGATTTCTATACCTGTTTGGATAACAACATAGCCTGGACGCGCCATGCGAAACAACGAAGTTCTGTCTCTGCTCCCCGACATCTACGACTCGGCTCTTGATTCAAGTACCTGGGGAGGCACACTCGATAAAATTACTCATGTAGCCGGTGCGAAAGGGGCGTTGTTACTGGTCGTTGATCAACAAAACGAAAGCGGTTTGCAGGTCAGTGGCTTCAGCCAGTTGTGGACTGACATACCTGAAATAATAACCACCTACAACGAAAAGTACCTGCAGTATGAGCAGGCGGGCTATGACATGATGTTTCAGCAGCCCAGGCAAAAGATTATCCTGGATACCGAGGTATGGGTTGATGTACCGGATTTAATCAATCGTCCTGACTACAAATACCTGCGCGGGGAAGTCGGGATTGTTCGCAGGTTGGCAGCTCGCCTCAACGACAACAAGAGTTGGTTGGATCTCTTTACTCTTCACATGGATGAAAAGTACGAGACGGTGCCTGACCATACGATAGCAGTCACCCGGCAAATATTGGCGCATGCGGCAAAGTCGGTCGAACTTTCACGAACCTTCCATTTACTTAAAAGTCGCTACAACGCCGTATTGACGGCGCTTGATCATGTCGAAATCGGGCTTTGTGTTGCGATGCGAAGTGGTGAAGTTCTGGTCAGCAATGCAGAGGCCAAACGCATTCTTGAACAGCAGGATGGGATCGGTCTGTCGCCTGACGGGAAAATCACCTCGGATTTTCCGGAGCAGGGAGCCCGGATACAACAGGCAATTGAACAGGCAAGCGCTACCGCTCACGGGGAAAATACCGCCCACGAGATGCTGCTGGTCAGTGAGCGTCGGTCCGGAGCGGACAGTGTACTTATCGAGATATCGCCACTTCGAGACTACGCAAGAGAGCTTGACCCGTTAATGGCCGGTGCGCTGGTGACGCTGATCGACCCCGTCAATAGCAAACCATTCGACGTCACCCGAACTGCCGCCGCCTACAACCTTACGCCCGCTGAAAGTGAGGTGTGCCGACTAATGGTAGAGGGAAAATCAACACCGGTGATGGGAGAAATGCGTGGTGTAAGCGCCGAAACCATAAAGACGCAAGTACAAAAGGTGATGAATAAAACCGGTTGTTCTAAACGATCTGATCTGATCCGGTTGGCGCTCAAGACAACGCCGCCGGTGTCTGCTCCTGTATCAGGTAATGAATAGGGCGAGTTCCGCTCAGTTCTTCTTAACCTGACACTATGGTGAGGTCTGATAATTTCGGTGCTATTACTGCAGCGAGTGATTGTTGCATTGTCTGCCAGGTATCGTAGTCTGGTATCCGGATAAACAGCCTGAGTTTATTCAGGGCTTTTGCGCTGGCGAATAAAATAACTGCTGCAATGATATTGACGCGGGCTGCGTTGACGCAAAGCGTATTGTGACAAGACTCGCTGGTGCCGATACAATAGATACCATCAATAGTCGTGGACTGACAAAATGTACGGTGAAATTGAAGGCAGTGGTTTTGAAGTATTAAACAGTGAATTCGAATCTTGTTTTGTCGGCCATGCAAGGGTAGAGCGTCTTTGGAGCGGTGCGCGCTGGTCTGAGGGGCCGGCCTGGTTTGCGGCCGGTCGCTATCTGGTCTGGTCCGATATTCCTAACAACCGTATGTTGCGATGGGACGAGACATCGGGCCGGGTATCCGTCTTTCGCGAGCCTTGTAATAACAGTAATGGCAATACGGTGGATACACAGGGAAGGCTGGTTAGCTGTGAGCATTTAACCCGCCGGGTTACTCGCACCGAGCACGATGGTTCGGTGACGGTACTGGCTGATCAGATTGAGGGTAAACGTTTTAATTCACCAAATGATGTGGTGGTTAAATCTGATGGCACTGTTTGGTTTACCGACCCGGTTTACGGCATAGGTTCTGATTATGAAGGCGAGCGTGCAGAGGCAGAACTTCCCTGCAGGGTCTATAGGATAGATACTAACGGGGGGGTTACTGTGGTAGCAGACAGCTTCGTTATGCCAAACGGATTAGCCTTTTCAACTGACGAGTCCAGGTTATATATAGCCGACACTGGTGCTACGCATGCACCGGATGGACCGAAACACATACGCGTTTTTACGGTCGACAAAGACGGTGCCGGTTTGTCCGGCGGAGATGTATTTGCACAGTGCAGCAGTGGTTTGTTTGACGGCTTTCGTGTTGATACCAGTGACCGCATCTGGACCAGCGCCGCAGACGGTGTGCACTGCCTTAATACGGCTGGTGAATTGATTGGTAAAGTCAGAATCCCTGAGATGGTCGGCAACGTTTGTTTTGGCGGCAGCAAGCTTAATCGGCTTTTTATTTGCGGCACCAGTTCGCTTTACTCCGTCTATCTCACTGCCAACGGATGTAAGTTCCAGTGACGGTAGTTTGGTAGTTTGCGGCAGGGTTATGTCTTAGGTTTGCAGGTGTAAGCTAGATTGCCGCCAACGCGGCTTCGGCCACTGCAAGGTCTTGTTCCGGTGCGCCGGAACCAACACCGATACCGCCCAGTAAAACGCCATTGCTCACGATTGGCAGGCCTCCCGCCAGTCCGGTCACCCCGCCGTCGGTGGCGGCGGCCACCGCTGCTCGTACCGCTTCCGGTATATTCTCGCTTGCTACGCCATGAGATGCTGATGTCAGTGCCTTTGCTCTGGCGCTTTTACGACTTAAAAATTTAGCACCGGTCATGCGGATTTCGCCCAACACGCAACCGCTGGCATCCATAATGACGATACACTGTGGCTGGCCGATACTCTCGGCTTTAGCCACCGCCGCCTGTAGCATTAACATCACGCCTGTATGTGTCAGAGCGATAGTGGCTTGTGTAGCTTGCGGTGAAGATTTCATGGCTTTGCTTTGGTTTTGGCGGGGGACGCGTATATTGTCATCGGGTTATTCTATTGTGAATTTCCGGTCGCTCAGCTTATTGTGTTAGCGTTAACATTGTCAATCGAAAAAAGCTGCCAGTGCAGTCCGCCGCTATCCGATCGATACCATGGCAATGAAACGCGACCGGCTTAGCGGGTTAAGTGCAACGATCCATTTGAAACAGAGTCGCTGAGTGAAGAAAAAAAACGACGGGGCGATTGGCTCAACCATGTTGGAAGTCGCCGGCAGAGCCGGGGTCTCCGCTATGACGGTTTCGCGGGTGTTACGCAATCCGCAAGTCGTCTCTGCGGCGACTCGAATCAAGGTCCGGAAGGCCATCGAAGAACTCGACTATGTACCTGATCAGGCGGCCGGGGCTCTGTCATCCGGTCGCAGTGGCTTTATCGCCTGCATTGTGCCATCGCTGGACAACTCCAATTTCGCTGAAACAGTACGTGGTATTTCAGAAGAGCTTTCTAATACGGCGCTGCAGTTACTGCTTGGCTATACAAATTACTCTGTCCACAGTGAAGAGAACCTGGTTAGAACCATGCTGCAACGCCGGCCGGAAGCTATTATTCTGACCGGTGGCGATCATACAGACCGGACCCGCCGCTTGCTCGAGTTGTGTGAGGCTCCGGTCATACAGATGTGGGATACGCCGGCAAAACCCCTCGAGCATGTGGTGGGTTTTTCCAATGCAGACGCCTGTGGTGATCTGGTTGTGCGACTTCACGAATGCGGTTATAGAAACCCGGGTTTTATTGGCGGCACCACTAATCGTGATACGCGTGGCACGGATCGTCGCGAGGGTTTTATAACAGCGACGAAAGCGCTTGGTCTGCCCGCAGATCGTATTATCAGTTCCGGTATTCCGCCTATTTCTATGCAGGAAGGTGCGCACGCACTGGTGCAGATGCTGGAGCGATGGCCGGATACTGACGCGGTGGTTTGCGTGTCTGATTTGTCGGCTTTCGGAGCGATAACCGAATGCAGACGGCGCGGCTGGTCAGTGCCTGAGCGTGTGGCAATTGCGGGCTTTGGCGATTTTGAGATCGCCGCCAATAATAAGCCCTCTATCTCTACGGTTTATGTCAACAGTTTTGGTCTGGGCGAGTCAGTAGGGCGCATCGTGAAGCAGGCCATTGCCTCGTCAAACCAGGGTAATAAGTTAGCACCACAATTTGTTACGACAGAGTATCGAGTGGTGCTCAGGGAAAGTACCGCATCCTGAGCACCGTTAAATTGTCTATTGTGCATCCGTATAAGCAATAGTGTCTTTAAGTATCGTAGTGATGTGCGGTGGTCACATGATGATGGATTTCACCATCAAAGAACTGTTCCACCATTTTGCCGGTAGCCTCTTTAGATGCAAAGCGGGCGCTACTTTCCATCGCCTTTGCCATGGCATCGAGGTCTGGGTAGCTGATGGCCAGAATCAGTGGAAATTCCGGTGCGCCTTCGTCGCGGTCATCTGAAAACATTACTCGCACTTCCTGAGCGCCGGTAAACTTAGTCCACAGAGGCACAAGCTGGTCGATAGCGCAGGCACGAAATGCGTCCGTTTGTCCGTCTTTAACGGAGCCTTGAAAAAGAGCGTAGCGAGTTATCATGAGAAATTATCCTGTTGTGGTCCCTTGAAGTATTCCATCAGTGCCGCCTGATCTTCGCCACCAAGACCTGCTGCGGTTAGCATTTTGTGGATCTCCATGCACAGCGATGTCAGGGGCATGGAGGTGTTGGTCTTTCCTGCAAGGTCCTGTGCAAAAGCCAGATCCTTAACCATGTTGTCTATGCGTCCGGTGCGGCGATAATCTTTGGTCGCAAAACGTGGCATATATTCCTGCAGTATTGCGCTGTCAGCGCGCCCGCCTTTAAGTGCAACCGGTATCATTTCGGCATCAACGCCGGCATCCATGGCAAGTTGTGTTGCTTCGGCGACAGCTAGAAACCCAACGCCGCATAACACCTGGTTGATGATCTTGGTGGCCTGGCCAGAGCCACTCGGGCCCATATGCGTGTAGTTGGATGCCACATCTTTGAGGCATTGACGGGCGGCCTCAACGTCTGCTTTTTCGCCGCCTGCCATTAGTGTTAGCTGGCCGGTCAGGGCTTTAGGAGCGCCGCCGGACAATGGTGAATCAACCCAGGTAAGGCCAGCTTTTTTTGCCTCCCCGGCAAGTGCGCGGGTGTTGTCAGGGTCTATTGATGACATATCGATAAACACCGTGCCGGCTTTTGCACCGGCGGCGGCACCGTCTTCGCCAAAGGCGGCTATATGCACAATGCGGGCAGAGTTCAGTGAAAACACAACAAAGTCTGCATCGCGTGCTGCATCGGCTGCGCTGCCACAGGCAACCCCTCCTTTGGAGACCAGTTGTGCAACCTTGTCACTATCAAGGTCAAAAACATAAAGGCTGTTGCCTGTATCCAGAAAACGCGTGCCGATAGCGCCGCCCATAGCGCCGGCACCGATGAGGGCGATCTTATTTGCCATACTGCTCTCCATTTTTTATCTGTTCACTGATAGTCTGTACGATGGCTTCAGGGGTTGCGTCTATATCGACGGTGATTACCTGTTCGAAGTCGGTTGCATCTGCTGTGATTGTTGTACCGTGATGGACATTGGGAACTTCCAGTGCCGCGAACTGACTCTCAAGCAAAGCCGTGGGCATAAAGTGACCGGCGCGTTCGCTCATACGTTTAGCGATTAGTTCTTTGCTGCCGTCAAGGTAGATAAAGGTCACAGCTTCATCGACTGTGGTTCTGATCATGTCGCGATAACATTTTTTAAGCGCAGAGCAGCCGATGAGCCGTATCCCGCCCGGTGTCTTTAATTCGGTTGCAACGGATTGCAGCCATGGCCAGCGGTCATCATCGGTCAATGGTTCGCCGCTGCTCATTTTGTCAATATTGGCTTGCGGGTGTAAGTCGTCCCCGTCGGTGTATGTGCCGTCTACGGCCTGTGCCACCATAGAGCCGATCAATGACTTGCCCGAACCCGCAACTCCCATCACAACGTACAGACGACACATATCAGTGCGCCGCCCGTATTGCTTTTGCATCTATCGATTGTGTAAGCATTGTTCTGCGACTCGCTAAAGAGAGGCGGTTATACCGCCATCGACATAAAGCGTGTGGCCGTTGACGAAACTCGAGGCGTCAGAGGAAAGAAAAATACAAGCGCCAATAAGCTCTTCAACATTTCCCCAGCGCCCCGCCGGAGTGCGTTTTTCAAGCCATGCTGAGAACTCCGGGTCGGCGACCAGTGCGGCGTTGAGTGGTGTGTCAAAATAGCCCGGGGCAATGGCATTGCACTGCAGGCCGTGCTTTGCCCAGTCGGTAGCCATGCCTTTGGTCAGGTTCGCCACCGCGCCTTTGGTGGCAGTGTATGGAGCGATACCGGGGCGGGCCAGTGCGCTTTGCACTGAAGCGATGTTAATAATTTTACCTCTGCTGCGTTTGATCATGTGGGTTGCAACTGCCTGACCCACTGCAAATACGCTGTAAACATTGGTTTTAAGCAACTGTTCGAACATCTCCGCCGGAAAGTTCTCCAATTCAGTACGGTGTTGCATGCCGGCATTGTTCACCAGAATATCGATAGGGCGGTGTGCTGCTTCAAAGCCGTCAACGGCGGCGCTTACCGCGGCATGATCGGTTGCATCGAATGGCAACTCATGGACTGTAGCGCCTTCGTTGCGAAGCGCCATGGCAGCCGCGCCGAGTTTTTCAACGTCACGTCCGTTGAGCACAATTTCTGCACCCGCCTGTGACAAGCCAAGTGCCAGGGCGTAACCGATGCCCTGTGATGAGCCGGTGATCAGGGCGCATTGCCCGGTAAGTTTAAATAGATCAGTACCTGTGGACACAGTGATTCCTTTAGCGATTTTTTATACTCGACAAGCTGATTTTAATTCTATATGTTATCGATAACATTTAACAGGCTTTATCGCAGAGATTATAGAAATGAGCAAGGTAGAGGTTCTACAGGCAGGTCCTTACCCGGAGTGGGATCAGATTAATCTGGATGCGGCATTTCAGATGCATCATTATTATAAAGCAGCGGATAAAGCGGCTTTTTTGAGTGCGCACTGTGCCGATATAAGGGCTATTGCCACGCGTGGTGAATTAGGTGCAGACCGGGCTTTGATCGAGGCATTGCCAAAGCTTGAGATAATCTCGGTCTACGGCGTTGGCTACGATGCAGTTGATCTGCAGGCGGCACACGAGCGCAATATACAGGTTACCAATACCCCGGATGTACTGACCAGTGATGTGGCAGATCTGGGTGTTGCCATGATGCTGGCGCAATCGCGCGGTATGATCGGTGCCGAGTCCTGGGTGCGTGACGGCAGTTGGCAAAGCAAAGGTCTTTATCCTCTTAAAAATCGTGTGCATGGCCGTAGAGCCGGTGTACTGGGCCTTGGCAGAATAGGTTTTGAAGTGGCAAAACGACTGGCTGGTTTTGATATGGATATCGCCTATAGCGACATTGGCGCCAAAGACTATGCGCCGGACTGGCGGTTTATTGCAGATCCGGTAGCACTGGCTGAGCATGCAGATTTTCTCTTTGTGACTCTGGCGGCGTCTGCTGACACCAGGCATATTGTCGGCCGTGAGGTGTTGCGTGCCCTTGGTTGCGATGGCATGGTGATTAATATTTCCCGCGCATCCAATATTGACGAAAACGCCCTGCTTGATGCACTGGAAAACAATCATATCGGTTCAGCGGCGCTGGATGTGTTTGAGGGTGAGCCCGCGCTTAATCCACGATTTCTAAAGCTGGACAATGTGATGCTACAACCACATCATGCATCGGGAACCTTTGAAACGCGCAAGGCGATGGGTAAACTGGTCTTCGATAATCTGGTGGCTCACTTTGCCGGTCAGAAACTGCTTACACCGGTGCTTTAGGGCAACGGGATCCCTTCAGTGCGTATAACCAGACAAGCATACAGCCAGAGAAAACAATGAGATCTATTGTTATTCATAACGCAAAAGACCTGCGCATTGAAGAGAGTGAGCCGCAGGCGCCAGCTGCCGGGCAGGTACAGGTTACTGTAGCCACCGGTGGCATCTGCGGTTCCGATTTACATTATTATCATCATGGAGGTATCGGTGAAACGATACGGCTTAAGCAGCCGATGATACTGGGTCATGAGGTAGCGGGCACTGTGACTGCAACAGGCGAGGGTGTGTCTAATCTGGCTGTCGGTGACCTGGTGGCGGTATCGCCATCGCGTCCCTGTTATCAGTGCCAGTATTGTCAAAAGGGCCAGCATAATCATTGTGAGAATATGCGCTTTTACGGATCTGCCATGCCGTTCCCGCACATACAAGGGGCCTTTCGTGAGGTTTTGGTGGCTGATGCCACTCAGTGCGTAAAGGCCGATGGCCTGACAGCAGGCGAGGCGGCGATGGCTGAGCCATTGTCAGTGTGTTTGCATGCAGTGCGACGTGCCGGTGAGATGCTGGGTAAGCGTGTATTAATCACCGGTAGCGGACCGATAGGCACGCTCTCTTTGCTGGCGGCACGGGCCGCGGGCGCAACCGAGATAGTAGTCACAGACCTTGCCGATGCGGCTCTTGAATATGCAAGGAAACTCGGTGCCGATCAAACGATAAACGTGATCAGTGAAGCCGATCGACTCAAGCAATACCAGGCGGGCAAAGGCTATTTTGATGTGTTTTTCGAGTGCTCCGGTGCGGCGGCAGCGCTGGCCTCCGGTATAGCGGCAAGCCGACCCCGCGGTGTGGTGATGCAACTTGGGATGGGCGGCGACATGATGGTGCCGGTGCAGGCCCTGACCGCAAAAGAACTCGACCTGCGAGGGTCGTTTCGCTTTCACGAAGAGTTCGCCGTTGCGGTAAAGATGATGCAGCAGAATTCGATCAATGTGAAGCCGCTTATCTCGCATAGCTTTCCGTTGGAGCAGGCGGTTGAGGCATTCGAGATTGCCGGTAACCGCGACACCGCAATGAAGACCCAGCTGATCTTCAACTGATTTCCCGTGGGTTTTGTCAGACTGGTTTGTGGACAGGTTACGAGTATATAACCGGACACTTAAGGCTTATACTGTCGGCTCTTAATTAACGGATGTCGGTACCGTGAATCGTGATAAACCACCGGGCCAGGTCACTATGGAGGACGTGGCTCGGGCCGCAGGTGTTTCTCGAATGACAGTCTCACGGGCACTGCGCAGCGATGGCTCGGTGTCGGATAAGACTCGCGCCCGTATTCTGAAAATAGTAAAAAAGATGAACTACGTACCGGATCAGTCGGCCGGTAGTTTGTCGACAAAGCGCTCGGGTTTTGTTGCGACCCTGGTGCCGTCACTCAACAACCTTCACTTTGCAGAATCTATTCAGGCACTGAATGAGTCTCTGGAGATTATCGGTCTGCAGATCATATTAGGCCATACAGACTATTCAACTTCACGTGAAGAACGCTTGATTGAAAGTATGCTGAAGCGTCGCCCCGAAGTCATTGTGCTGCCTTTCGATGGCCATACCGAGCGTACCGTCCAGCTGTTAAAGCAAGTTAATGTGCCAGTCATAGAGCACTGGGAAATCCCCCCGACACCAATCGACTACACAGTAGGTTTTTCCAACAAGGCGGCCGCCCTTGAAATGACCACAGCGCTTATCGAGCGAGGGTATAAACGTATCGCATTTGTCAGTGAAGCCGAGGATGCATGGACTCGCGGTGCTGCGCGTCGTGCTGGATTTATTGAAGCGATGGAACAAGCCGGCTTGTCAGCGCACCGTATGATTCGATACGGCAAACCGCCCATGTCCATTGAGGACGGCTACCAGATAGGCAGTGCGTTTAAACATCACTTTGGTGATGCAGATTGCATCTTCTGTGTCTCTGATGCGCCTGCCTTCGGGTTGTTATCTGCGTTTAAAGAGCAGGGCCTGGCCGTACCGGACGACATCGCTATCGTTGGCTTTGGTAATTTTGAGTTGTCACGCTTTGCCTCCCCGTCGCTTTCTACGGTCGAGGTTGATCCGCGTGGTATCGGCCGCGCCACTGGCGAGCTGATAAAAAATCTGCTCGGCCGCTCATCTGATGACCCTCCGATCCCCCGCCACACCGCAATTGATTTTAAATTAACCTGGCGCGAAAGCACCAAAAACCCCTGAAATTGCGAAATTAGCGCAGTTTTAGGTTGCGCATGATTCTGTAAAAGGTATTATAGAGGCAAATAAATGTTACCGGTAACATAAAAACGCTGAGATGTTAGCGATAACATTGTGTGCCTCCGGTGGCACATTCATCTTCACAATTTGATAGCTGCGATGCCAATAATTGAAATTCAACATCTGATCAAACGCTACGGCAAGCTGGATGTGCTGCACGGCATTGATCTGCAAATGGCCGACGCGGAGTTCACTGTGCTGGTGGGTCCGTCTGGCTGCGGAAAATCAACCACGCTGAGGCTGATAGCCGGTCTTGAAACCGTCACTGAGGGTGAGATTTACATCGATGGCAGGCCCATCAGTCATCTGGAACCCAAGGAGCGCGACCTTGCCATGGTATTTCAGGACTACGCGCTATACCCGCACATGAACGTTGCAAAAAATATGTCTTTTGCGCTGCGTCTGCAAAAACTGCCGAAAAAAGAAATCAACGCCCGGGTAGCTGAAGTAGCGGGCATTCTGGGCTTAACCGAGTATCTGCATCGTAAACCTGCAGAGCTATCCGGTGGTCAGCGCCAGCGTGTGGCAATGGGCAGGGCGATGACCAGAGATAGCTCGACATTTCTCTTTGATGAGCCTCTGTCAAACCTGGATGCCAAGCTGCGAACCCAAATGCGCGCCGAGTTAGCACTCATGCGGCAACGGCTGCAAAAAAACATGATTTATGTCACCCACGATCAAATCGAGGCCATGACCCTTGCTGATCGGATTGTAGTGATGAATGCGGGTCGTATAGAGCAACAGGGCAGTCCGGAAGAATTGTTTAAACATCCGGCCAATCTGTTTGTTGCGGGTTTCCTTGGTACACCGCCAATGAACTTCCTCAACGCTCAAATAGCAGGGCAGAGTGATTCGCTGCGTCTTACCGGCGCGGGGTTTGAGTTTCACTGCAACCCTATGACCAGTGCCAGGCTGGCCGGCAGTCCATCATCAAACATCATTATCGGTGTGCGGCCATCGGATCTGGTATCTGATCAATCAGCGCCTGCCGGATCATCGATCGAATTGCAGGTCAATGTTTCAGAATACGTCGGCGCGCAGTCAGTTCTTATCTGTGAATGTGGAGGTGAAAAAATGATGGTCGAGCACAAGTCAGATACGCCTATTGCACTTGGTGAGAAGCTCACTTTCAGCCTCGATTTAGCCGACGCACACTTTTTTGATCCCCGCTCGGGGCAAGCCATTTCAGGGCAGACGACTACCTGATGCCTAATGAAAATTCAGCCATGGAATATCTGCCAATAGACCTGGCTTACAACAGTGTTAACCATATCCAACGGAGGACGTTTAATTGAAAATATTTAAATCACTTGTGGTAGCTGCTACCACGTCGCTTCTGATCGCCGGGCAGTCCCTTGCCGGGCCGTATGATGAATACGCTGATACAACCCTGGTGGTTAACTTTCCAGCGCATCCACACTACAACGCCGTGATGAAAATTCTGCCTGAGTTCACTGCCGAGACAGGTATTGAGGTAGAGGTTGATCAACTGCCATACCTCAAAATGCGGGAGCGCCAGACACTTGAGCTTGGTCAGGACGAAGGCGATTATGATCTGGTCGCCTATGTTGTGTTCTCAAAAGCAGACTATGTCTACGCAGACCAGCTGGAGAACCTTGCTCGTTACTTTATGAATCCTAAACTTGCAGACCCGGGCTATGATGCAGACGATTTAATCGACGGCTATGTCTATAACATCGGTTTTGCCGGAGGTAACAAAGGTTATCTGCAAGGCAAGACCGGATCATTGTTCGGTATCCCTTATGGTTCGGAAACTTCAATACTCGGCTACCGCAAAGACATCTTTGAAAAACACGGTCTCAAGGTTCCTGAAACCTATGACGAAATGCTGGATATTGCCTGTAAGATACCAACGCTTGAGCCTGGGATGGGTGGTTTAAGTTCACGTGCCGCTTCCGGTCACCATGCAAGTCATGCGTTCCTCTTGCACCTGGCGCCGTTGGGTGGTCGTATCTTTGATGACGAATGGAACCCCATTGTAAACAACGCGCAAGGTGTCCAGGCGGCCAATGCACTGAAAACAATTGTTGACTGTGGTCCCAAGGGCGCTGCCAGTTTTGGCTTTGGTGAAGCGCTTGGTTCATTTTTGAACGGTGATACAGCAATGTTCCTCGATACCACAGTGGTTGCCGGTCAAATCGATGATCCTGCCAAATCAAAAGTGGTTGGCAAAGTTGGCTGGGCAATGCATCCCATGGGTACCAGACGGGGCAGCCAGACTGGTGGCTTTGGAATCGGTATTCCAAAAAACGCTGAACACAAAGAAGCCGCGTTCCTGCTAATGCAGTGGCTGACGTCTAAAAAAGGTGACAAGCTGGTCGCACTGGCGGGTGGTAATCCATCGCGTTTTTCCACACACGACGATGCCGACGTCAATGCGAAGTTCCCGCACATGAAAACTTTTGGCGAAGCGTTGCAACATGCTGATCCCGATTGGCGACCGATCATTCCGGTTTGGGGAAAAATCAATGCCGATCTTGGAACCAGCTTGTCAAAGGTGCTTACCGAAGGGCTTGATGTGCAGACCGCACTTGACGGTGTTGCCGAGCGTACTAAAGCCGTGATGGAAGAGGCGGGTTACTACACCTGGCGCTAGTGCCGGCTGCCTGATGTAGAAGACGATTCCGGGTCTGATGGAATTCAGACCCGGATCAGAATTGAAGAAGTCTGACGGCTCCAAGCACTCCGGCCGCTCTCACCACAAGACACCGGAATAGAAAATACGATGCAATCTCACGTGCAAATAGTTAATCGATGAACAATGCTTCTCTAAATAGAGCTACCCCCTACCTGTTTCTGGCCCCAGCGCTGGTCATTATGGCCATAGCCTTGTTATACCCTCTGGGCTACATGGTCTACGGTAGTTTCAGGGACTGGGACCCAAGCCAGACACTGCAGGAAGCAAGCTTTGTCGGCCTGGCGAATTACAAGACGCTGTGGAATGATCCGAACTTCCATGAAAGTCTGATGGTGACACTTAAATTTGCCTGTTCAGTGGTGACGGTTGAAATGTTCATCGGAGTCGGGCTGGCATTATTGCTCGACAGAAAACTGCGTGGTATGTCATTACTTAGAACCCTCTTTATCCTGCCAATGATGATCGCACCGGTGGTGGTCGGTTTAATCTGGCGTTATATGTACCATCCTTCTATCGGTCTGTTTAATCGTACCTCCGAAGGGTTGGGGCTTGGCTCGGTTGACTGGCTTGGTCAGCACGCCCTGTTGTCCGTGATCATTGCCGACATATGGCAGTGGACACCGTTTATTTTTATTCTGTCGCTTGCGGCATTACAGTCCCTGCCACGCTCGGCCATTGAGGCCGCAAAAATTGATGGTGCAAGTGGCTGGCAGCAAATATGGCACATCAAACTGCCCCTGATGATGCCGGTACTTATTGTCACTGGCCTGTTGCGACTAATAGATGCTTTTAAAGTGCTGGAGGTCATTCTGGTGATGACCGAAGGTGGTCCGGGCCTGTCTACCGAAATACTGGCGCTGCGTATTTCCAGAACAGCAACGGAATTTCGTGAGTTAGGCGTCGCTGCTGCCATGTCTAACTATTTGCTGATGTTACTGCTGTTATTGACGGTGATCATGTTGACGTACAACAAAATTAGCGATTTGCGTGCACAGCGCGCCAGAAGAATTGCAGAGGAGGCGATCTGATGGCGACCCAGGCGCAGGACAGACAGCACCCGGCATTCTACGTTCTTCTTGTCATGTTGATATTCAT
>CAKZVB010000020.1 GCA_937922015.1 uncultured Granulosicoccaceae bacterium | reverse complement strand
GACACCGATAACCGACAGCATACCGGGTATCGAATGACCGATTGCCGAAATTACCCGGCGCATTTGAGGTACCACTGATAACAGGCGTAGTACCCGCAATATTCTCAGTGCACGCAAAATGGCAAAGGGGCCGCTGGTCGGGACCCAGGCAATAACCACAATCGCCAGGTCAAACAGGTTCCAGCCGGATCGAAAGAAATCCAGCCGATAGGCGTAAAGCTTGATAATGAGCTCGAGGGTAAAAACGACCAGGATCACGGTGTCCAGAGTTGCCAGTAGCGGACCGAATCGATTGGTGATGGCGGGGCTGGTCTCCATCCCCAGAGTTACTGCATTGATTAGTATCAGCACTACGATGAAAGTAGTCACTGCCGGTCTATCGATAAATTGCGCTGCTTGAAGGCGAAGACCGGTGTACGGCTCAGGGTTGATTTTGTTGTTCATAGGTCTGTTGTATCGGGATAAATCAGGTATCAGTACCGGACGTCATGACAAATTGTTGTGTGTCGAATATTCTATTGTCAAAGCATATAACAGGTGAATTAAAATCAACCGAAAATATTCTATACGAAGGTCTTGGCTTAGTAATTGATCGACCCTATTTTCAGGGTTTGATACGCGCCGACGTCCCGGTAACGGGCTGCTGATTTCGTCATTGATGAATTAAAATTGGTACTTTTCGGTGTCGGATTTCTGTGCGTTTAATCTACTCATTTTCTACCACAAGCCTGCCAGGGAAATACTGAAAAAATAATGCAAAGTATCAAGGGTACATCGATCACTACATTTCTGAAACTGGAATCTGCGGGCGGAATACTGCTGTTTCTGTCAGCTGTGCTTGCCGTGGTGGTTGCAAATTCATCTCTTGCCCCGTATTACCAGTTGCTACTTTCTACCCCGGTTGAAATACACATCGGGGCTCTGGAAATAGCCAAGCCTCTGTTGTTGTGGATCAACGACGGGCTCATGGCAGTATTCTTTTTTTTAGTCGGCCTGGAGTTGAAGAGAGAGCTTCTGGAGGGTGAACTTTCAGATAAACGCAACATTATTTTGCCGGGGATTGGTGCTATCGGTGGAATGGCGGTGCCGGCACTTTTTTATCTTTTCTTTAACCGTGATGATGCGATCGCGTCACAGGGTTGGGCCATACCGGCGGCCACGGACATTGCCTTTGCGTTGGGGGTGTTAACCCTGCTTGGGTCTCGTGTGCCCGTGTCGTTAAAAATATTCTTAACGTCACTGGCAATCTTTGACGATATCGGCGCAATACTCATCATCGCATTTTTCTACACCTCCAAAATATCGATGTTGGCGTTGGGAGTGGTAGCGCTTTGTGTACCGATTCTGTTGTTGATGAATGTGCGCAACGTGGTAGCAAAGAGCTCATATATTACTATCGGTATCATTATGTGGGTGGCCATGCTGAAGTCTGGTGTGCATGCGACGCTGGCCGGAGTGTTACTCGCCATGTTTATTCCCATGCGCTCGAAAACCGATCCCGATTATTCTCCACTTAAAACACTGGAACACGATTTACATCACACGGTAGCCTTTTTTGTATTGCCTGTTTTCGCTTTTGCAAATTCGGGCATCAGTTTGGCCGGGGTGACCACAGATCAGTTACTGCACGGCGTCCCTCTGGGTATTGCCATGGGGCTGTTTTTCGGTAAGCAGATTGGTATATTCGGTTTATGCTGGCTTGCTATTAAGTTTAACCTCACAAAACTTCCAGCCAATGTAAATTGGCTTAGCCTGTACGGTACTTCGGCGCTGTGCGGGATCGGATTTACCATGAGTCTGTTTATCGGCTCTCTGGCTTTTGAAGAGACAGGTGTAAACCTTCTGTTTGATGAAAGACTCGGGATTATAGTCGGCTCACTGCTTTCCGGTATCGTCGGCTATCTGGTGCTCAGGGTGAGTCTGGGAGCCGGTGATCCTGCTGAACAAAGCTAGTCTGTGCGCCAGGTGAGTGAATCGGCGTGATGATCGAGTTTAACTTTAGAATCAGCTGACTACGCGCCTGCCACAACCGTGAATGCTTGCTTTTCGTTAAACTTTCTAACAAAACGTGCTTTGTGTTTGGTTGCCGGGCGACAGAATGTCATAATTTGGGGTTATCGGGGTGCTCTGTGTCGTGCTGTTTTGCGATTAAGTTGCAATTAAAAACTACGCCTCGGCTATTCTCTTTACATTGCCAACACCAGTGGTGCACATGTACACGTATTTAATTCTGTTTTTCCTGATTTCGATCATAGCCTCGTTTTTGTGTTCGGTGCTGGAGGCGGTCCTGCTAAGTATCAGTCCTGCCTTTGCGACACGCCAGAAAACGGAAAATCCGCCGATCGGAAAGGCATTGGTGGACTTCCAGCAGAACATTGACAGACCGCTGGCGGCCATTCTCACATTGAATACCATTGCCCATACTGTGGGTGCTATTGGTGTGGGGGCGCAGGCGGTAGTGATATGGGGCGACTCCGTCGTCTCTACCATGGTTGTACCCGTGGTCATGACACTGGCCATCCTGATATTGTCTGAAATTATCCCCAAAACACTGGGTGCAATGTACTGGCAGGAACTTGCCAGCTTCACTGTGCGTACGCTGAAGGTGATTATCTTTCTGCTGGGCCCATTAGTGTTCGTTAGCCAGTTAATCACACGTATGCTGATGAAGGATAAAACCAAAAGTGCGCTGAGCCGGGCAGACTTCACAGCGATGGCCGAGATCGGCGCAAAAGAGGGTGTGTTTGACGAGCGCGAGTCTAACCTGCTGCAAAACTTTATGCGTTTTGATTCTGTCCATGCAGAAGACATCATGACACCTCGAACGGTTGTGATCGCAGCACCCGAAGAACAGACACTCACGGCATTTCATGAAAAGCACCCGACGCTGCGTTTCTCTCGAATCCCGATTTACACCACGTCTATCGACCATGTGACCGGGTATATACTAAGGGACGATCTTCTGGCGGCGCTGGTTGATGGTCGCGGCGAAGAGCCCTTGTCATCGCTGCGACGCGAACTTAGCGCGGTGAATGAAGATTTTCCTATCCCCGAGCTATTTACTCATTTCACCAACGAACACTCGCATATCGCAATGGTAGTCGACAAGTTCGGGGGCATGGCTGGTCTGCTGACCATGGAAGATGTGATTGAAACCCTGCTTGGGCTGGAAATTGTGGATGAGGTCGATGGCGAAGCAGACATGCAGGTTCTGGCTCGCAAGCAGTGGGAGCGACGTGCGCAGCGACTGGGTCTGATAGAGCAGGTGAGTCCGTCTTCGGAAGGCTGATTCCGATGAAATCCCGGGTGGCCGCGCAAACGCTGCGCTATTTAAGAGCAATTTTAACGGATTTCGCTTTAATTTTGTCAGTGCGTGCCAGACAGAAAGTGTGAGACCGGGCCGGGAAGTGGATCACACAAACTCGCAGTAAGGCTTGGAATTCAAGGCTAAAAGATGGACTGTCTCGTCTTTTTTGGATATCGTTTAGTGCATAATCGCGCACCACTCGGGATGGGCGATTTGCCAGGCTCCTAAATGGACTTTCCACAGCGAGGATACGCACTATGTTTCGTCACTTGTCTTTAACCGTACTTTTAATGGCCGGTAACACCGCATTGGCGGCATTTAATCCTGACTTTGATCTGGTGTCACTTCACTATGATAATGCGCCTGACCGTGACGACGGACATGCGATGGTCGCCGGGTTGATGGTGGTGGAGGATTTTGCAATCGTCCCGCTTGTGATCAATGGTGCATATGGATCACTGAATGCCAGCGAATACGTTCAAGAATCAGAAGCGCTTATGGATAGGGTCTGGCCGGACCAGTGGCTGGATGCACACAACGATCGAACCGGGTCAGTAGCTAAAACGGTTGAACGCTGGGCATCAATTTTAACCGCCGGTGGTGAAGTGTGGGTTGCAGAGGGAGGTCAATCAGATATTACCGCTGCTGTTACCCGTGAGCTACAGCAGACTGGATTTGATACCCGTAATACTATTCATGTTGTGCAGCACAGTAAATGGAATGAAGACCACACCAACCCGGCTGACCTGACTTATGTAAAAGCCAACACAGACTATATTTTCATTGACGATGGCAACAATGATAATCAAACAGCAAATTTACGCACGATAAGCAACCCACAACCTTTTATCAATGCGATGAAAGCAAGTGAATATAGTGAGTTGTGGGACGCGGCTTTCAATTATTTAAATCCACAAAATAAGGTTGATTTTTCGGATACCGTAGAGCTGCTGCATATACTGGGTGTCGATAAAAGTGAAGTGGCCGACCCCATGGAATTTGCAGCTCGCTTTGGCCAGTCAGATGGCGGTCCAGACGACGACAATGATGACGGAACGGATGGTTCAGACGGGCCGGACGACTCAAACGGACCGGATAACTCAAACGGGCCGGATAACTCAAACGGGCCGGATAACTCAAACGGGCCGGATAACTCAAACGGGCCGGATAACTCAAACGCACCGGATAACTCAAACGGACCGGATAACTCAAACGGGCCGGATAACTCAAACGCACCGGATGACTCAAACGGACCAGATGGATCTGATGATGCCGATGTAGATGATGGGGATGAAAATACCGAAGACGACTCACCCGACAATGTAAATACCGAACAGGGAGCTTCGACGGTTGCCGGTATACTGTCTGTCGATACGGTCTCAGGGCTGGTAGAGTATGGCGTTCGTTTGCCGGAGTGTGCAGACGCTGGTAGTGATCTGGATGGTGATGGCTTTGGCTGGGAACAAAACAGCAGCTGCGTTATTGCCACCTCCGGTATTGTCACAGTGTTTACAATTCCAGCATGTTCCTCTTCATTGGTAGATTCTGACGGTGATGGCTGGGGATGGGAAAACTCTCAATCCTGTATTGTGGTGAACTAACACCACAGTGTGCAGGGTTACTTGAGATTTCAGTGCGCGCCTGGCCTGCATTATTCATGAGGATTCGGCATCCAGAGTCAATAGCGCAAAACAGGTCGACCTATCGTCTGAGAAGCGTGGCTCGCCACTAGCGATGTGGATCGGTGAGATGTGACGCGATATTGGTTCTGGCGTCGAATAGACAGTCTGTCAATTTAGGATTAACCCTGAATTTACAGAAAAGACTATGAATAGAGACATCAAAGTTTGATTCTCTGGTCGCCTTATGAATAATGCAGGCTAGAACGGCGCGTGCCGACTAACTCCTGTTACGGGTGACTACCGGCCATTCTCGGCATCAATTGCAGCAGATGTTGGGTGTATTCATGTTGTGGCTGCTTAAACAATTCTTCTGTGGTTGCAATTTCACATATAGCACCGTGTCGCATCACCGCTACGCGATCGCACATCTGGCGTATAACGGGCAGGTCGTGAGATATAAACAGTAAGGTCAGGCCAAGTTCATCCTGCAAATCCCGCAGCAGATTAAGTATCTGCGCCTGAATAGATACATCAAGTGCCGAGGTTGGCTCGTCACAAATTAAAATGCGCGGCCGTGATGCAAGCGCGCGAGCGATTGATATTCGTTGTCGCTGGCCTCCTGAAAACTCATGCGGGTAACGCAATGCCGCACTGCCACCAAGGCCTACGTGGTCTAGCAGATCATTCACAATCTGTCTGGTGTGTTTTTCGTTGTCGGTTTGTTTGTAGAAGCGAATAGGCTCGGCCACTATATCCAGAACCCGCAAGCGGGAATTGAGGCTGCTGTAGGGATCCTGAAAGATCATTTGCAGTTTAAGTCTGGCTGCTTTCACCAGTGGGTCTTTTTGGTTGCCGAGTACGTTTTGTCCACCGATTTCTACCTGGCCGGAATCCGGTTTGTGCAGACCGGCAATTAGACGGGCAACCGTGGATTTACCGGATCCGGATTCTCCGACCAAACCAAAAGATTCGCCTTCCATAATTGAAAACGAAACGTTGTCCACCGCTTGAAGCATGCGGCGGTTGCGTTTCAGCAATGCCCTTTCAAGGGTAAATGCCAGAGACAGATCCGTTACCTTGATCGCTTCGCTTTTTTTGTCTGTTGCGTTGTCAGTTGCGTTGTTGGCAGACAGTCGTTCAGCTTCAAGTTGTAACGTATTTTTCTGACCAAGCCAGTGCGTATTGATATCGATGCGGTGTAGTGCGCCACCGGCACCGCTGCCGTCGATGTAATCGACACTCGCAAAACGCTCCATTCTTATATCGGCTCTGGGGACAGCTGCGATCAGGCTTTTTGTGTACTCGTGTTGCGGGTCTCCGAGAATTTGGGTGACGCGGCCGGTCTCCACAATATTGCCGCGATACATCACCGCCACCCGGTCAGCGATGTTGGCGATAACAGCGATATCGTGAGTGACAATAATCACTCCCAGATTTCGTGATTTACAAAGCCCGCGGATAAGATCAAGGATCTGCGCCTGTACCGATACATCCAGCGCTGTGGTGGGTTCATCGGCGATGATTAAGTCAGGGTCACCCGCCAGCGCCAGTGCGATGACTACCCGTTGTCGCATACCGCCCGAGAACTGATGCGGGTAGGCCTGCAGTCTGGCTCTGGCCTCTGTGATACCGACTGACTCGAGCAGCTCGATAGCATTTTGAAGGGCTGCTTTCTGGCTCAGGCCTTTTGTTTTGCGAATGGTCTCTGTCAGTTGTTCACCAATACGAAGCAGCGGATTGAGTGAGGTCTGCGGGTCCTGGAATATCATACCGATGCGGTCACCACGGATACCTCGCATGTCATCTTCACTCAGACCGCGAAGCTCCGCACCATCAAAACGAATGCTGCCGCCTGTCACCAGGCCAGGTGATTCAAGGAGATTTATAATGGCGTTACCAATGGTGGACTTGCCGGCACCGGATTCACCAACCAGTCCCAGAACTTCACCGGCAGAAACATTGAGCGACACCGACTTTGCAGCGTTGATTGTGCCTCGTCGTGTGGCAAAATCTACATCGAGGTTGTCAATTTCAAGCAACATAAGTTTTACCGCTTGCTATCGGGCATTGAGGCGTTCAGTGTCAGCCGCTTACAGGGCGTTGCTTTTTCAGTAGTCATGACTATCGCAGTTTGGGATTGAGGGCGTCACGCATCCAGTCGCCCAGCAGATTGACGGCAAACACCAGCACCACCAGTGCTATTGCAGGAAACAGCGTTATCCACCAAAGGCCGGAGAACAGATATTCGTTGCCAACGCGGATCAGAGTGCCAAGGCTCGGTGTCGTTGGTGGAATTCCCTGACCGAGAAAAGACAGAGTTGCCTCTGCGATTACCGCCAGCGCTAGTCCGATGGTAGCGATAACCAGCACCGGGCGCAGAACGTTGGGCAGCACATGTCGCAGAATAATGAGCCGTTGCGGCAGTCCGATGATCCGTGCAGCCTGCACGTATTCCTTTTGCGACTCCACCAGTGTGGCACCACGGGCAACTCTGGCAAATTGTGGCCAGTCAGTCAGGCCGATGGCAATGATCACCACGAAGATAGCAAAGTCATCTCTCATCTCCAGCGGCAGCAGTGTTCTGCCGATTCCATTAATTAAGATCGCCAGCAGAATCCCGGGGATGGTCAGCTGGATGTCTGCGATACGCATAATGATGGTGTCAGTCAGACCGCCAAAATACCCGGATATCACCCCGAGGGTGACGCCCAGCACCATGCCAAGACACACGGCAGCCAGGCCGACCAGAATAGACAGCCGCCCGCCGTAGAGAATGGTGGATAGCATGTCGCGCCCCTGATTATCGGTGCCAAGAAAATATTGCGCCTGTCCGCCGTCAACCCATGATGGTGGAAGCTTGCCATCCCACAGCGAAATCTGTGCGGGATCAAAAGGATCGAAAGGTGCGATCCACGGCGCAAACAGTGTACAGACAATGCACACTATGGTGATCAACGCAGCGATCATGGCAGTGGGGGTGTGAAAAAACGACCACGCAATATCGTTGTCTATCAGTCGTTTAAAAAATCCCCGGGGCTGATGTTGTTTGTAAGTATCTATGTCAGCGGCCTGCTAAGCGAATGCGCGGGTCGATAAATACATATAACAGATCGACTACCAGATTAACGATAACGAATACCAGCGCCACAAAACATAAATAGGCGGCCATGATAGGCACATCTGCAAAGTCTACTGCCTGAATAAACATGAGCCCGGTTCCCGGCCACTGAAAAACAGTTTCGGTTATCACGGAAAACGCTATGAGCCCGCCGATATTCAAACCGATAATGGTAATGACCGGTACCAGGGTGTTTTTAAGTGCATGAACGAAATTGATCGCACGTTCTGATAAGCCGCGAGCGCGGGCAAACTTGATATAATCCGTTTGCATAACCTCGAGCATTTCGGATCGTACCAGTCGCAGGATCATGGTGAGCTGAAACAGACTAAGCGTAATAGCAGGCAGTATCAAAGAGCGCCAGCCGTCGACCGTTAAAAAGCTGGTCTTCCACCAGCCAAGCTCGACCACACCGGCGCGTCCCGAGGACGGCAGCCATCGCAGCGTCACCGCGAACAGGTAGATCAGTGCTATTCCAATGATAAAGGTGGGAAGTGATACACCGACAAGGGAGCTTGATAAAATAAATTTCGACAACCAGCCGTTACGCCTTATACCGGTATAAACACCTGCGGCAATACCGATGACCAGTGCAATTATCGCAGACACCAGCACCAGCTCGAGGGTGGCCGGCAGCTTTTCTTTGATCAGTTCATCAACCGGTCGTTTTATCCGGTAGCTGAGCCCGAAATCTCCCTGTAGCGCATTGCCCAGAAAACGAAAGTACTGAGTGACTATCGGGTCATCCAGTCCAAGCTCTTCGTAGATACGCACACGATCTTCGCGCGTGGCTTCCTGACCAACCATATTGTTGACCGGATCACCGACAAAATTAAACAGTGAGAATGAAATCAACGACACGGCAGCCATCACAAGTATCGACTGACCCAGGCGTCGAACTATGTAGCTAAACATGGACTAACCAGAAGTGAAGTAGAGGGCGAGGGCGGTGACAGGCACCGCCCCTTTTTAATACGCCCGGAATGACTGTGCCAACAAGTATTGGCATTTATTTCATAACAATATAACGAGGTCTTAACGCATCATCGGATGCGATAGGTGCGTCTACCTTGTCAGTCATACCCCAGGCAATCACCTGATGATGGATCGGAATATACGGCATATCACTTCTAACTTGTGTCCACGCGTCATTAATCATTGCCGTACGCTTGTCCAGGTCAATTTCTGTGGCAATAGATTTGGTAATCTCATTTACCGTTGCATTGTTATAACCGGCTGCATTCCACGAACCTTCAGAGTCCAGCAGGTAGCTGAATACGTAGTGGCTGTCGAGTGTTGGTACACCCCAGCCAAGCATGTAGAAGTCTGTTTCACGTTTCTGGATTTTAGGAAAGTGCTGTGCCTTGGGGATGGCCTCCAGGCTGACCTTAACGCCGATTTTTGCGAGCATAGAGACAGCCGCCTGACAGATTTTTTCATCGTTGTTGTAACGATTGTTCGGGCAATCAAGCCTGACACTGAAGCCGTCAGCATAGCCAGCTTCACTCATTAGTGCCTTGGCTTTTTCGATATCAAGGGGAATTTCGGCATCCTGATCAGGCGTGTTGCCCAGCACACCGGGTGAGGTGATCATGCCGGCGGGGAAGCTCAGGCCTTCCATTACCACGCGCTGAATAGCCTTGCGATCGATGGCAAGGTTCATTGCTTCGCGAACCTTGATGTCTGCAAACGGGTTTTTACCCTTGATGTCCGAGGTACGCAGTTCTGCAACACCCTGGTCCATGCCAAAGAAGATGGTACGAACCTGAGGCACAGTAGAAACCTTAAGGCCATCTGCGCCTTCGATACGCTTTAGATCCTGAAGCGGGGGATCAAGTACGAAGTCAACTTCATTAGATAAAAGTGCGGCGACGCGTGTGGCTGCATTGCCAATAGGGCGGTAAACGATTTTTTCAATATTACCTGGAAATTGTCCTTTTCCCCACCAGTCAGCGTTTGCCTCCATCTCTGTGAGTTCGTCTGGGGCGCGTGAAACCAGTTTGAACGGGCCGGTGCCATTGTTGTTGCGCACGGCAAAAGTTTCTTCTTTTTCAGCGTAGTTTTGCGGGGTGGCTACATTGTTTGCCTCTGCCCATCCCTTGTCCATCATATAGAGAGAGGTGAGCTGATTAGGCAGGATAGGGTTGACGCCATCGGTAACAAGATCAATGGTATGGTCGTCTATAATTTTTACTTCAAGTACCGATTTAATTTGTTCTTTGTAGTCAGAGGCCTCATGGCTGGCACGTGCAAAGCTAAAAGCAACATCTTCTGCTGTGAAGTCTTCACCGCCGTGGAATTTTACACCCTGACGCAGTTTGAAACGCCAGACATTGCCTTCCATGGATTCCCATGATTCTGCGAGTTCCGGCAGCAGGTTCATGTCTGTGTCGCGTGTGACAAGGCTTTCGTACATCATGCCGTTCATGGCGATGGTGGGTGACTCATTCTGAGCGTGGGGGTCCAGTGTCAGTGCATCACCCTGGCTGGTCCAGCGCAGCACGTTTTCAGACATTGCCTGCCCTGATGTCAACGCAAGTGCTATTGCGCCGATCAAAATGGTTTTGCGGTTTTTCATGTGCTTTCCTGTGCAATAAAATGGTAGTTGATACAGGGGCTTGCTTTGCCCCATCGTTTTTGCCGGTGTGTAAACAGCCGCATGAGGGCATTCTGACATAGTCGTGCTTTGCTGTCTTCAGGAATGATGCTGTCGGGAAAATATCGCTGCTGCCAAGCGCTATCTTATCTCTGCAGGCCAGCATTGTGTAACCTTTCTGTGCCTTTGTTTTCGCAGCGACCCTGTGCAAGGGCGCATCGGAAGTAGAAGCAGGGATGTGCCTGTTGAGGTTTACTTGAGAAACGCAGCAATGGTATTTTGCAAGCTGGCCGCACAGAAAAACACCATGGCAAGTAATCGCGATACCGCTGTTAAAAACGCGCTGACCTACTTTGACCAGGGAGGTTTCGAGCAGGAGTTGGGGCGCCGGGTGGCGATTAGAACCGAGAGTCAAAAGCCGGATAACGCTGCTGTGTTATACGACTATCTCAATCAGGAAATGATACCGGCCTTTGACCAGATGGGTTTCAGTTGCCAGGTGTTTGATAATCCGGTGGCCGGCTGTGGTCCGGTGTTGCTTGCTAAACGATTTGAAGATAAGACAAAGGCATCGATACTGGGTTATGGACACGGTGATGTAATACTGGGTCAGGATGATCAGTGGCACAAAGGAAATGGTCCGTGGCGACTCAGCAAAGACGGCGATCGATGGTACGGTCGTGGTACTGCCGACAACAAAGCACAGCACACCATCAATATGGCTGCAATGCGCTGCGTGCTTGCAGAGCGAGGGCATCTCGGTTTTAACGCTGGCTATATCATCGAAACAGGTGAGGAGAGCGGGTCTCCCGGTTTGCGGGAAATAATTGCAGGTAATCGGGATCAGTTTCAGGCGGATGTGTTGATCGCCTCTGATGGTCCGCGCGTCAGTCCGGAACTGACCACGCTTACCCTGGGTGCCAGAGGCGCGATCAATTTTGATCTGGCCGTTAAGCTGCGGGACGGCGCTCATCATTCGGGTAACTGGGGTGGTCTTATTGCCGATCCGGCTATAATTTTGTCAAATGCGCTGGCGAGTATAGTCAGTGCAAAAGGCCGAATTCAGATTGCCGACTGGCTTCCACCGCCCACATCATCCGCTGTGACCAATGCACTCAAAGGCATTGAAATCTCCGCGGGTACTAACGCTCCTGCCATTGACACGGATTGGGGTGAACCTGATTTGAGCCCTGCAGAGAAAGTCTATAGCTGGAACAGCTTTGCTGTGCTGGCAATGACATCCGGCAATCCCGGCAACCCGGTCAATGCCATTTCACCTGCGGCGCGTGCGCACTGTCAGTTGCGCTATTTCGCCGGTACCAGCGAGGACAGAATAATGCCCGCACTGCGTGAGCATCTCGATGCACACGGTTTCGCCAACGTGCAAATAGAAACGCCTGAGACTAATGCAGCGAGCTTTGCAGCGTCCCGTACAGAACCCGATCACTCATGGGTTGATTTCGTCAGGACTTCTGTCCGGCAAACCAACGGTTGCGACCCGGTGATTCTACCCAGTATGGGTGGTTCGATCTGCAATGACCTTTTTACCCATTTACTGGGCATACCTGCGATATGGATACCGCACTCATATGCAGGTTGTTCGCAGCATGCGCCGGATGAACATATTTTGTCTCCGCTATGCCGGAATGCAATGCAGGTAATGGCGGGATTGTATTGGGACCTCGGTGACCGGCCAACACCGGCCAGTACCTGAGTCACCTGCGCAGGGCGGGCTTCAGGCAAACGGGTTGGAATGTAACCGCAATGCGTTTGGTGTCTATTCGTAAAGTCTGATTTGGCCAGGTAGCAACCGGTCTCTATGGAAACTATTTGCCGTACAGTCTTGTGTTAAGTTGTTTGCAAGAGGATTTATTTGCGTGATTGATCTGTCCGGGTTCCCTGTGATCGTCGGAGACACTAAATAATTCCACCAATAATCCGTATTTACCAACACGCGGGAAGTTTATTATGAAGCTGGCGACACTGGAAAACGGCACACGCGATGGCGTTCTGGTAGTTGTGTCGAACGACCTGACCCAATATACAACGGCTGAGCGTATTGCACCGACACTGCAGTTTGCGTTAGACAATTGGCAGGACTGCGAGCCTCGTTTGCGCAGTGTGTCTGAGTCGCTGGCGTATGGCAGTCAGCCAACCCAGCGTTTTCACGAACGTGAAGTGATGTCGCCGTTGCCACGCGCGTATCAATGGGCCGATGGTTCAGCCTACGTCAATCATGTTGAACTTGTGCGTAAGGCACGCGGCGTAGAGATCCCTGAAACCTTCTGGACAGACCCGTTAATGTATCAGGGAGGTTCAGACACCTTTCTGGCGCCACGTGAACCCATCGTGGTGGCAGATGAAAAGTATGGCATCGATATGGAAGGCGAAGTCGCCGTGATTGTAGATGACGTTGCGATGGGGGCCACACGTGAACAGGCCCTCGATGCCATTCGCCTGATCATGCTGGTCAACGATGTATCCCTGCGCACTTTAATTGCACCCGAACTCGCCAAGGGTTTCGGTTTCTTTCAGTCTAAACCTTCATCAGCATTTTCACCGGTGGCGGTCACACCTGATGAGCTGGGTGACGCGTGGCGTGACGGGGTAGTTCATTTACCACTATGTGTCGACTACAACGGTGAAGCTTTCGGCCGTGCAAACGCCGGTGTTGATATGACTTTCGATTTTGGTACATTAATTTCGCATGCGGCAAAAACAAGAAACTTGTGTGCCGGCACTATTGTTGGTTCCGGCACTGTATCGAACAAGATGGACGATGGGCCGGGTAAACCGATTAGTGAAGGCGGTGTCGGTTATTCCTGTATTGCCGAAATACGCATGATCGAGACAATCAGTAAGGGCGAGCCCGCTACACCGTTTATGCAGTTCGGTGATACCGTGCGCATTGAAATGAACGATGCTCAGGGCAAGTCAATCTTTGGTGCCATAGAGCAGGTGGTTCAAAAACCGGTCTGATTCAAACTTAAATCAGACTGCCACCAGCAGATGTTTACTGGCTTGTTTCAACTCGATAAATTGATCTTTTAGTTGCGTGGAAAATTGATTGTCTTCAACGCAGATTACCCTGAGGTCTGTGGCGTTTGCGGCCCATTGCAATAGTGTCCGGCCGCCTTGCTCTCCAATGTTGCAGCCTACCATTCCCAGTTCGCGTAGTGTGCGGGGCAGGGCCTTTGCAATCGCAGTGGCTCCTGTATTGCCGATTTCATTGTTGTAGCTGAGGCTGAAGGAATCGATTGTTGACGCTTCTTCAGTGCTCAGTGCTTGCAGGATCTGGCTAAGTGTTACCGCATCCGCAGCACTGAGTCCGGCGTTTCGCAAATGCAGGCTGATGCTATTGTTATCGGCTTCAAGGCGCTGTGCGGCTGTGTTGCACACGTTGCCTCCGATAGCGCGCAATACAGCGGCTATTTTTACAGCTGCCATTCGGCCGGGCCTTGCAGTATTAGAAAACGAGAGGACGGGTGCAGAATAAAATCCGCTGAGGCTTATGCCACCGATCGCGACTGCACGCTTGATGAGATCACGTTTTAGTATAACGACATTCCTTATCTGGTTCTTTAGCTGATAGTAACTGAATCAGACGCTCATGGTTTGTAGCTACTAAAAAGGCCACATCGTTGCGGCCTTGATTATTAGTTTTCTACAATGTTGGAAACGCAAACACAGATCCTTCTTTGACACCGGTAGGCCATCGACTGGTGACTGTCTTGAGTCTGGTGTAAAAATGCACGCCTTCGGGTCCGTAGATCGAATGATCTCCGAAGATAGAGCGTTTCCAGCCGCCAAAGCTGTGGTAGGCCACAGGTACCGGTATTGGAACATTGACACCGACCATACCCACCTGGATGCTGTCGCAGAAGCTGCGGGCGGCATCGCCGTCGCGTGTGAAAATAGCTGTGCCGTTGCCGTATTCGTGCTCGTTAACCATCGTCACGGCTTCGTCGTAGCTTTTCGCACGTACTACGGTGAGTACCGGGCCAAAAATCTCTTCTTTGTAAATACGCATGTCAGTGGTGACGTTATCAAACAGGCTGCCACCCAGGAAAAAACCATTTTCATGGCCGTCGATCTTCAGATCTCTGCCATCGACAACCAGTGTTGCTCCGCTATTGACGCCGTCCTCAATCAGGTCAGTAATGCGACTTTTGGCATCGGAGGTAATTACCGGACCCATTTCCGCTTTGGTGTCGGTGCATGGACCGATGTGAAGGCCTTCGACCAGCGGGCGTAGTTTTTCAATCAGTTTGTCTGCGGTCTCTTCACCCACTGGTACCGCTACTGACACTGCCATACAGCGTTCGCCAGCGGAACCGTAGCTTGCACCCATGAGTGCGTTAACTGCCTGATCGAGATCAGCGTCCGGCATGATCACCATATGGTTTTTTGCACCGCCCAGTGCCTGTACTCGCTTACCGGATTGGGTGCCGCGCTGGTACACGTATTCTGCAATCGGTGTAGAGCCGACGAAACTCACGGCTTGTACGATGTCACTGTCCAGTATGGTATCGACTGCTGTTTTGTCGCCATGTACAACGTTCATTACGCCTTCCGGCAGGCCGGCTTCGTGTAATAGCTCAGCCACCAGTACGGCAGATGTTGGATCGCGTTCTGACGGTTTAAGTACAAAAGTGTTGCCGCAGGCAATCGCCACCGGGTACATCCATAAAGGCACCATGACCGGAAAATTAAATGGTGTGATACCGGCGCAGACACCAAGTGGTTGCCGGTCGGAATAGCTGTCTATTGCAGGCCCGACGTTGCGAGAGAATTCGCCTTTCAGCAGTTGCGGAATGCCACAAACAAACTCAACTACCTCTTTGCCGCGCTGCAGCTCACCCAGGGCGTCTTCGTGTGTTTTGCCGTGTTCGCGGGAAATGGCGCTGGCTATTTTGTCGGCATTTTGACTAAGCAGCTCATTGAAACGAAACATAATCGACGCACGTTTGGCAGGCGGAGTGTTTGACCACTCCGGAAAGGCTGCTGCGGCTGCATTGATTGCGTCGTTAACTTCCTCCGGCGATGACAAACCAAGCTGGTCCGACACCTCACCGGTGGCGGGGTTGTAGACCGGCTGCTGCCGGCCACTGCTGCTGGCAACGCGTTTGTTGTTAATTAAATTTTCAATCATGCAAGAATCTCTGTATCTGTAGAATGTAGTAGTGCTATGTTGCGATCGCACTTTGCCAAAGACGAGTCACCCGGGCGTAGTTGTCAGAAACTTGTCTGATCAGTTCTTTATCATCAATCTTGTTAGCGAACCAGGCTCGTGAAGGATCACCGAAGATGGTGCGACCAACGGCGAAACCTTTTACAAGTTCAAGCCCCTGAAATGCCTTGAAGCCCTGTGCCAGTTGTTCGGCCGGCGCGTCCAGACCCAGTACCACTATACCGTTGCAATGCGGTGTGTGCAGGCGAATTAATGCCTCAACTTTGATTGCCCACTCGCGGTCCATGCAGGGCAGCTTCCACCAGTCCGGACGAACGCCCATTGAAAACATACGTTCGATACTGTGAAACACTGATTCACCCGTGGGAATTCCCTCCTCAGGCGGAATAATTTCTGCCAGAAACTCATGATGACTGTGACAACAAGCGTCATAGATTTCAGCTATCCGCTTGTCCTGTTCTTCAAGGATATCTGCCGGATCAGCGGCGCTGTAGAAAATCAGGCACTTTACAATGTGCTCTAACGGCCATGTTTTCAGTATTGTACCGATACTCTGACCCTGTTCAAATTCAAGCGGACGCGAAGCGGGCTTCTCCACCGGGCGCGCAATCCACGTATCGGTTCCTGTGGCCTGGTTTAACACGTCCTGCCCATAGCGACCGTCGCACAGCAGTCCGCACTGGTTCTGCAGATTGTGGTCTGATGCTGTCTTTTTTGTTGCCTGGTATAAAAGTTCTTTTAAAACAGGGATTCGGGACAGTGGTTGTTCTGCGGCGCGCGCCATTTCTTCGAGCTGAATCCGATGATCGAACGCATGAATATAAAGAGATTTCCGCTTGTTTGTTTGCGTAGTCACCCTGTGCAGGTAGTTGAGTTCAGGGTCGATGTCGGGTTTGTCTATAGTGTCGCTGTGAGACAGGTAGTAGTCGAGTTCTTCACGCGTGGGCATCGCCGGAGTGCAACCGTGGCGCGATACCACCAGCGCTCCGCAGGCATTGGCATAGGTTAGTGCCTGTTCATAGCCTTCATCATTTAACCAGCCACGCAAAAAGCCCGACATAAAAGCATCACCGGCCCCCAGTACGTTGAGAACCTCTACGCTTACCCCTTGCACGGTAATGCCCTCGTCGAGAGTGTCGGGAATACTGCCATCGTAGACGCTGGCACCATAGGGTCCACGCTTTAAGACCAGTGTTGCCTCACTGATGCTGCGGATGTTTCGCAGAGCTTCGATAGTGTTGGTGCTGCCACCGGCGATGTGGATCTCTTCTTCAGTGCCAACAATCAAATCAAGCATAGGCAGGATACTTTGTAAGTGAGAGGTCACCGCATCGTTTGCAATAAAGCGGGTTTCACCGTCACCTTTGCCGGTCAGGCCCCACAGCACCGGGCGATAATCAATGTCGAGCACGGTCCTCACGTTGTTATTGCGGGCCAGTGTTAGCGCATGCGTTGAGGTTTCATACATCGATTCAGTGGAGAAATGCGTGCCGGTAATCAACAGAGCTTTGGCGCTTGCGATGAAAGCTTCGGTAAAATCGTCCTTAGCGATGGCCATATCCGCGCAGTTTTCGCGATAGAAAATCAGCGGAAAAGTGTCCTGGTCTTTAATCCCCAGCACCACCAGTGCTGTCAGTCGATCGGGGTCAGTGACCACATGCGTGGTGTCCACGCCTTCGCGTTGTAGTTGTTCGCGTATAAACCGGCCCATTTGTTCGTCGCCGACACGCGTAATCAGTGCCGAGCGCAGGCCCATGCGTGAGGAGCAGCAGGCGATATTGGTTGATGAGCCTCCGATGTACTTTGCAAAGCTGCCGACGTCCTCCAGCCTGCTGCCGATCTGCTCGGCGTAGAAGTCGACGCCGGCGCGGCCCAGACAAATCAAATCAAACTGTTCTGCAGACATAATCAGACATGCTTTTTTAAATAAGCGATGATAGTATTGGAATATATATTCCAAATCAATGGATGATTAGGACATTAAAACCAATAAAATCCATTATTTAGAATAAAAATTCTATTATTTAGATTTCCGGAATACCGATGCGACCTGCAACACTGGAACAAATGCGTGACCAGCTGGCCAAACAACACGGTGCACTAAGCCGTCGTCTCAAGGAGGTCGGTGAGTACGTCGATGGCAACCCGCAATCCATGGCTTTAGATACTGCTGCAGAGATAGCAAAAAAAGCCGGAGTACATCCGTCAACACTGGTGAGGTTTGCCAATCATTTCGGATTCAGTGGCTTTACTGAATTGCAGAAACTCTTCAAAGACGACATCCAGCGCAACTACAGCGATTACGGTCAGCGAATCCAGCGCCAGCAGAGATCTCGCGGAGAAGGTGCGGTTTCGCCGTCGCAGTTGCTGGATGAATTTACCCGGGCCAATCGTCTGTCGTTAAACAAGTTGTCTGATGGTATCGATCCGCAACAACTGGATCTCGCAGTCGGCCTGCTGGATCGGTCACCATCGATTCATGTTTGTGGCGTGGGGCGCGCGTTTCCGGTATCGATGTATTTTGCCTACGCACTTGGTCATATGCAGGTACAGTGTCACGCCATTAACGGATTGGGCATGATGCAGGATGCCCAGGCAAATTGTATTGCACGCAATGATGTATTGATTGCGATTACTTTTTCACCTTACTCTGAGATCACACAGTCGATTATCAATACTGCCTTTGACAGGGGAGCGAAGGTTATGCTGATTGCCGGTGAGGAGAGCTGCCCTTCAGCCGCAAAGGCCGAAGTCATTCTCACTGTCAAAGATGCAGAAGTAAGATCGTTCCGGTCACTGACATCCACTATGTGCCTGGCGCAAACGCTGTGCATTGCTCTGGGTTATCGCAGACAGGCTGGCGCCTGGGAAGACACAGCCAGACAGGCCAATTCGGCAGCCTGATGTCAGCGACAGGTATTGTCGAATCAATATACGTTTTGCAGAACCCCTGATGTCAGATCAATGAAGGGTGCACATTATATCAACTACCTTGAGGAGGACTTGGCGTGAGCAAGTCGCATGAAACTATAGAATTGACTACCGCTCAGGCGATCGTGAGGTGGCTGGTCAATCAATACATTGAGATTGATGGTACGGAGCAGCGTCTGTTTGGCGGAGGCTTTGGAATTTTTGGTCATGGCAATGTGCCATGCCTTGGTGAGGCTCTGTACCAATATCGCGATGCGCTGCCACTGTATCGCGGCCAGAATGAACAAAGTATGGGCATGGCGGCTGCGGCTTATGCAAAATACCATTTACGTCAGCGGATGATGTTCTGTACTGCATCTGCAGGACCGGGTACGTCTAACCTGCTAACCGCATCTGCGCTTGCGCATGCTAACCGTCTGCCTGTGTTGATGCTTTGTGGCGACACTTTCCTGACCCGGTTGCCTGATCCTGTACTGCAACAACTTGAAAACTTCGACGACCCCACCTCGGGTGTCAACGACGCATTTAAACCGGTCACGCGCTACTGGGACCGAATCTGTCACCCCGCACAAGTGATACAGTCATTGCCCGCCGCGATAGCAACAATGCTTGACCCGGCTGATTGCGGGCCGGCCTTTATCGCTATGCCACAGGACGTACAGGGATGGACATACGAGTATCCGGTAGAGTTCTTTACTAAAAAAATCCATCGCATCCGACGCATCGGACCCGACGTTGATGAGGTTGCAGATGCTGCAGCGTTGCTTAAGAGTGCAAAGCGCCCGATGATTATTGCCGGTGGTGGCGTTCAGTATTCAAGGGCGGTTGCAGAGCTCACCGGGTTTGCAGAGCAATTTAATATTCCTGTCGTGGAAACAATAGCCGGACGCGCCAACATGATAGCGACGCATGCGTTAAACACCGGGCCATTGGGAGTTACCGGATCAAACTCAGCCAATGCAATCGCAGAAAAGGCCGATGTTATTGTTGCCGTCGGCACGCGATTGCAGGATTTTACTACCGGTTCGTGGACTGCCTTTTCTAAGGACGCGCAGTTTATATCTATCAATGCAGGCCGGCACGATGCAGGTAAACACAGATCATTGCCTGTCGTTTGCGATGCCAAACTTGGTCTGCAGGCGCTGAGTGACGCTGTGGGTGATTATACTTCACCTGCAGACTGGACGGCACTGGCCAGTTCAGAACGTACGACATGGGACAAATATGTCGCGTTAAATGTTTCTCACGGAAACCGTCCCAACTCTTATGCCCAGGCTATCGGCGTCGTTAATGAACTTTGCGACCCCGAAGACCGGGTAGTAGCCGCGGCCGGCGGACTTCCTGCAGAAGTCACCGCCAACTGGCGCACGTTAAAAACCGGCACCGTCGATGTAGAGTTCGGCTTTTCCTGTATGGGGTATGAGATTGCAGGTGGCTGGGGTGCGCGTATTGCCCAGTCAGAAAAGCAACCGAACCACGATACTATTATCTTCACTGGCGACGGTTCCTACATGATGATGAACTCTGACCTGTACTCATCGGTATTGAGCAATAAAAAACTCATCATCCTGGTGCTGGACAACGGGGGCTTTGCGGTGATTAACAAGCTGCAGAATGGAACGGGCAATGAAAGCTTCAATAACCTGCTGGCGGATTGCCCGACCATAGAAAAACCTTTCGCGGTGGATTTTGAAGCTCACGCCAAAGCGATGGGAGCTAATGCAGAAACGGTAGATACCCCTGCAGAACTGGGTGAGGCCTTCAAGAGAGCCAAAGCCGCCACCAAAACCACCGTGCTGGTGATGAAGGTCGATGCCTTTGAAGGCTGGACTACGGAAGGGCACACCTGGTGGGAGGTGGGTACCCCGCAGGTGACTGACAGTGAAAAAGTGCGTGCAGCGCACCAGGAGTGGGAATCATCCAGAGAACGGCAGCGCCGCGGTGTTTAAAAACATCGCTAGCAAAAGGTGACTCAATCCGGCGAAATTTTTTCCATCTTGCGCGATTTAAGTGATTGAAATATGCGGGGCCGACTATGACTGTTGGCCCAGGAGTCTGCGCGGTAGAAGTCTGCGTAGCGAGAACGTGCCATGGCAAGGGCCCTTGTCTTAGTAAATGATGGTACGATCATTTGAGGCGCATAGTTGTTCAATTGTCCCGAAAATGATCGATAATTACTATCGCC
>CAKZVB010000019.1 GCA_937922015.1 uncultured Granulosicoccaceae bacterium | reverse complement strand
TCGCATGCGGAATCCTCTTGGTTTGTTGGTTTTTTGTTTTGCAACTTAAACATAACAAACTTAAGAGGATTTTTTATATCTACTGCCTATTTATTATCGCCATCTCAACCACTTACGGCGCTGTGGATGGGCACTAATTAGTGCCCATCCTGAAATAGGGCGTAGCGAGGATCACTCAGGTGCGTGAGATTTTGCCTACCACATGTGGGCCCATCTGTTACCAATAATGGGTCATTCATAAGTAACTACATGTGGTCGGCGAAAGATTGCGTGCGTGAGTGGTCCGCAGTAGCGCTTGTTTCTGGATGGGCACTAATTAGCCACGCGTCAGGATATTCTTCTGACACGGCGACAAAAAAAAGCCTCTCAAGTGAGAGGCTCCAACATTCAACAAAACGTGACGTACGATCTATCCCGCACTTTCCTGCGCTACCAACCTATTAAGAACCTCAATCAGTTGAGGATAAGAGCCGGCAACCGAACCACTGGTTCTGTACTTACCATTAATTATCACTGTGGGCACTGCGGAGATACCAACATCTTTGGCCATCTGCATAGATTGGCGAATTTTGGCATCCACCGCAAAAGACTTCATAGTCTTTACAAATTTATCTCCATCAATGCCGAGCGAATCAGCCAGCTTGCCAATATCTTTGGGTTTGCGCATTGCCTTTTTTTCTTTATGGATCGCGTTGAACATCGCCTCGTGAAATTTATCCAGCACCCCCATCACCTGCGCGGCATAAAAAGCCTGCGAGTGCACTTTCCATTGAGGGTTCAGTGGTGGTGCGACGGTAACAAATTCTACATTCTCCGGTTTATTTTTAACCCATTCAGAGATATGCGGTTCGAATTGATAACAATGCGGGCATCCGTACCAAAAATACTCGACAACTTCGACCATATCCGGATTCGCAGTGCGCTGCGGTGATTTCAGGGTTTCATACCCCTGCTGTGCTTGCGATGTTGTTGCCATCAGTAAAAACGCACAGGCGGCCAGCCATTTGACCATGCCTGCCTTTTGATCGTTGAAAATCATTAACATTCTCCGTTCTGTTGCAAACTGTAGGGGGCTATTCTTCCAAAAAGCGTTTCGCATTGTGGCTAACCGAGGCTGAATGGTCCCTTTATACCGGGACCAACCTTCTTCCGCGATTGCCCGACAAGCTGCTTGACCCGTTAGTGAAGACCCTGGAGGTAATTCGCCAACGCTGCAATTTCACGATCAGACAGCCGCTCGGCTACCAATCGCATCATTTTATTCGCATCGTTAGAGCGCGCACCAGATCTAAAGTTCTGCAGCGTTGTTACGAGGTAGTCGGCGTTTTGACCACTGAGTGCCGGGAATTTTGCCGCATCGTTACCGCCACCAGCGGGACCATGACAACTCATGCAGGCAGGTACACCAATCGAGGTAATACCACCACGAAAGATATCGAGTCCCAGCTGAAGATCTTCACTGTTTGACTCACCTTCTGCAGGCGCCAGGCTCGCATAGTAGGCCGCCAGATTTTCCATAGCCTTCTGATCCAGACCTGCCACCATTCCAGCCATTATCGCGTTTTGCCGCACCCCGGACTTAAATTCCTGCAATTGCTTTACAAGGTACGGCGCCCCCTGTCCGGCAAGATTCGGATTAGCTTTTATTGCTGCAACGCCATCGACGCCATGACATCCAGCGCAGACTGCCGATGCAGCTTTACCGGCGGCAGCATCTCCATGGCTTAATATGTCGGCAACTTCGGCAGCCGGAGCGGCTTCTGTTTTCGCCTCACTGGCATTGATGGTACTGACGCTACATACTGACGCCAGCACACTAAGAGACACAACGAACAATGAATTACGCATCATCACACCTGATATTATCCTGTAGGAAGTCGCTTCGACGAGCCGAAGAAGCGCGTAAGAGATTCAACTTGTTATTGTAACAAATCCTGGGCAACTATACCGAGCCTGTTAAGCCGTCCATTTTGCCACCAAGCACCCAAAACAATGTCCAATCCAGTCTATTTTCAAACCTCTTTTACAACGAGCGCACACACTCTCGATCAATTGCCAGACGATAGTCTGGCCGAAGTCGCGTTTGCCGGTCGATCAAATTCCGGCAAATCCAGTGCCATCAATGTGATTACACGAAATAAGAAATTAGCACGCACCAGCAAGACCCCCGGTCGCACACAGCTAATCAATCATTTTGAGGTGACACCCGGGTATTATATTGTCGATCTGCCAGGCTATGGCTACGCCAAAGTGTCAAAGTCCCAGATCAAACATTGGCGCACCACACTTGGCGGTTATTTACTCAACCGCGAGCCGCTGCGTTGCCTGGTCATTGTCATGGATATACGTCACGCTCTTTCAGACCACGACTGGCGACTGATTGAGTGGGCATTGCAAAGCCAGACCGCGCTGCACTGTCTGCTGACCAAAAGCGACAAGCTGAGCAGCAGCGCAGCAAAAAAAGCCCTGATGCAGGCGAGTGACACCCTCGAAGCAGAGGGCATCGCCTGCACCATACAGCTTTTTTCAGCGCTTAAGAAAACCGGTATTGACGATGCCCACGAGTTATTGGACATGTACCTTGACCAGGGCAGATCGTCATTAGATGACTAACTACCCGACTTGATCGGCGACAACAACAGATAACGAAACGCCTTGTAAATCAGGAACAAAAATAGTAAAGGAAACAAAATTGTCTGTAGCAAAAACACAACAATCAAATTGACTGCGTGCTCACTGACGTTTTCGGCAGAACTGCTGTAGTCCTCAAGCATTCCTTCAAAATCAAATTTATTCGTCACCGAGTTATACAGGTTTTTAGCTTTCTGACGAATGCTGTCTGCTTCGGGTTCAGGTTCAGATGCCCGGGTACTGATCTCACGAATGCGCTCACTGGCGACTGCAAGCTGTTGCGACGAAGACTCAAAGCGTGGCTCCAGAAACTGATGGTATACCCAGTCATTGGCAATCGAGCCGAGTGGAATTAAAAAGCGCAATACCAGCATCACCAACAATAGTCTGCTGGCGAAGGTCGCGAGTGCTGCCGCTCTGCCACCCTGCCATTTAGTCAGCAACCAGAATAATGCGGCGCCAGCCAACATAAAACTGATGCCAATCCAACTGCTTACCTCTAAAAGAATTTTTTGAATACCCAGCGAGCTTGTGGCGACCAGCATTACCCACGAGAATCGCTCTACCAAATCATTGATCGGATCAAGAATTTCACCGGGCGAAAAATTAACCCCGACACCAGCCGGTTGCACCGCAAATTCAGTTCCCTGCGCTACCGAAATTACGCCATTCAATGTTCGAGCAATACCAAACCCTATAAGTGCACGCGTCATGGCACTGTCAATTTGGGATTCACTGGATTTATCAATCGGCTTCATAAACGAAACCGCCACCATCAGTGCGATCGCAATCGCCATCAGCGAGTATTTTACCCAACGTGGCATCTGGAAATTCAACCAGCCGAATCGGCTGCGGGCCGGTGTTACCTCAGGTTCGCTTTCAACTTGATGTGCGGTCTCTGCGTGGGATGGTCTGCGTTTGTGATCAGCACTGTGGGCTGGACCGGCCTGCCTGGGAACCGCAGGTCTCGTCGATCCGGACGCTGTCGGTCCGGATGTCGGTATTTCTATATCAACCTTTTCGGCACGAGCCAACGATAGCGCGGCGCGATCCACAGCGACCCGCGTAGACGACATCGCTGTAGTTGCAGTCGAACCCAAGGCGTCTTTTCTGCGACGTCTTGGCTCAGTAGTATCGTTACGATAGGGTTTTCTGCCAGTCGCAGCTGGTGTTTCTGCCTTGACTCCGGCGCGCGCGCGTGTCCGCGAATCGGAATCCAAGGAGCGGAAATCTGATTTCATTGTGATTCTGCATTGCTTGTTAATAAATGCCCGTCAGTTAAAAGCGGATATACCAACGGCCTTATATAGTTCCTTTAGAAAAACGCTGCTGTGCGCCCGTGCTTTTTCAGCTCCCTGTTCAAGTATCTTTCCAATTTCTTCCGGCTGAGCCATCAGCGCCTGGTATTTTTCACGCGGATCTCTCAGCATTAAGTTTAGATGCTCAAATAAATATTGTTTCATTTCTCCCCAGCCTATTCCGTCAGCGTACTGGCGCCTCACATCCTCAATTTGCTCAGGCGTTGCAAACGCTCGATAGATTTCAAACAGTGTGTTGCCATCTGCTTCTTTAGGCTCGCCCGGTTCCTGGGAGTTAGTCTTGATTTTCATTATCAGCTTGCGAAACTGCTTTTCCGGTGCAAACAACGGGATTGTGTTGTTGTAGCTTTTGCTCATCTTGCGCCCATCGAGACCCGCAAGTACGGCTGTTGACTCATCTACCACAGCTTCGGGGAGTACAAAATGTTCGCCATAGTGATGGTTAAACCGTTGAGCTATATCACGTGCCATTTCTATATGCTGGATCTGGTCTTTGCCAACCGGTATTTTGTGAGCCTTAAACATCAGAATATCGGCTGCCATCAATACCGGGTAGCTGAACAGACCCATGGTGATGCCTTTATCAGGGTCCGTTGATCCGGCATCTTCATTTTCCTGCACCACCGCCTTGTAGGCATGCGCGCGGTTCATCAGCCCTTTTGAAGTCTGACATGTCAACAACCAGGTGAGCGCGGGGATTTCGGGAATATCTGACTGACTATAAAAAACAGCCTTGTCCGTATCCAACCCAAGCGCTATCCACGCTGCCGCAATTTCCAATCGAGATTGGGCAACCGACGCAGGATCATTACTTTTTATCAACGCATGCAGATCGGCAAGAAAATAGAAATTCTCGGTGTCTGATCGCTGACTTGCGGCAATAGCCGGTCGAATGGCCCCCGCATAATTGCCCAGATGCGGGGTACCAGTAGTCGTAATTCCAGTTAAATAAACCTGTTTCATCCAAAAGTGGATCTCATGTGATGGTGTATTACTGCCTGCACATATTACCAGCAGTTCACCATTTTGTTGTTAAAAGACAAGATATTACGCGGCTTTATTATTACGAATTCTACACAACCGGCCGAAATCGCCCCTGCATCCAATACGTGTTCGAAATAATCGGCGCTACGTTCACCTTTGTTCATAAAAATCGGCTCGGAATTACTGTTCATTATAAGAGTGCCGCTAACTGAATACCTGTAGGCACATTGTCTGCAGTGTTCTATATTTGATACATTGCGGTATCGACGCAACAATCAGCCGCCGGCCGAGTTAGCAGAGAATATACAGTCTGTCAGGTGCTTTAGGTGTACTTTATCAATTAGTGATCGCGGCAGATTAGCTTAAAGAATGGAATGAAAAAAAATAGCACCACAATCTCTCGTTCTAGTAAAGAACCCCGGGTCGCCATCGTCCATGACTGGCTGCCGGTGGTCGGTGGTGCTGAGCGCGTGCTCGAACAACTGCTACATCTCTACCCGAATGCCGAGCTGTACACTTTATTCGATTTCCTCACTCGCGAACAAGCGCCCTTTCTCGCAGGCAAAACCGTACATACAAGTTTTCTACAGAAATTTCCCTTCTCACAGAAAATCTACCGACACCTGCTGCCTTTCTTTCCGTTCGCTGTGGAGCAATTCGATCTAAGCAGCTATGATTTGGTGATTTCATCAAGTTCCGCAGTTGCCAAGGGTGTTATCACCTCGCCAGATCAATTACATGTCTGTTACTGCCACTCCCCTATGCGTTACGCCTGGGATTTGCAGGAGCAGTACTTAAAACAAACCGGTATGAAATCGGGGCTGCGATCATTCGTAGTCCGGTATGTCTTGTACAAACTGCGTATATGGGACGTAGTCTCGTCTAATCGGGTTGACTCGTTTATTGCTAATTCCGGCTATATCCGCAACAGAATCAGCAAAACTTATCGCCGCGACGCCACTGTAATTTACCCGCCGGTTGACACTAAACGATTTCAAATCAAAAAAACCAAGGATGATTTTTACCTGGCAGCTTCTCGACAGGTCCCTTACAAGCGGATTGACCTTATCGTCAAAGCGTTCCGCAACATGCCGGATAAAAAGCTGGTGGTAATTGGCGATGGACCGGAGCACAAAAAAATCAAGGCACTGGCTGGCGACAATGTAACGGTTCTCGGCTACCGGGGAGACGACGTCTTACTTGATCATCTGCGTCGAGCGAAAGCATTTATATTCGCGGCACAGGAAGATTTTGGCATACTGCCGGTTGAAGCTCAGGCCTGTGGTACACCGGTAATCGCGTTTGGACGAGGCGGTGCCAGGGAGACCGTTTTAGACAAAATCACGGGGCTGCTTTTTGAGGAGCAAACAGAGGCATCCTTAATCGATGCTATTGCTCGTTTCGAACGGTTACAACACAATTTCAGAGCAGATGTAATCAGTCGTCACGCATCCGAATTCTCTGTCGAGCGATTTCAACGGGAATTAAAAAGCCACGTAGATCAACATTTAAAAGAACGAGCAAAGTCAGCAGTACAACCGAAAGCACCGGACGGCGTTGAGAACATGCGGAAATTTTCTCATTAGTTGTGCACAATTAACCGAGTAGCCTTCTTTTCGACGGCCACCCCCACCAAGTTGTTTTCATTCTGCACTTCCACGCAAGCCAGAATGATTACTGTTAAATAGAGATCGGTCCAATTTTTAAGGCACTAGGCGCAACTTTTAGTGGTGCACTTATTACAATGGTGTGTCACTTCTTCACCATTATGTTTCTTGCCCGTCTGCTGGACAAGGAATCTATGGGCCTGTATTTCATCGCCCTCATGGTCACGTTCCTACTGAAACTACTCAGTGATCTGGGCGTAGACCTGGCATTTGTAAAACAGTACCCCGAGGAGTCAGCACAGGGTAAAAGTAACTTACTTCGAAGCGCACTGGCCATCCGTGTCATTTCCTGCATTCTGGTGTCTTCGCTGTACATCGCTATAGAAGCCAGCGGGACCATCCCGTTTATAAACCTGATCTCCGATTACACTACACTGACACTTTTACTCTATTGGATGCATAGTTTTCGAGAGATTCTGCTGCGGTTATTGCAGGCAGAGCAAAAATTCAACATATACGCCGGCACACAGGTATTGGCTGCTTCACTCAAAGCGGTCATGGTTTTCGGCCTGGTTTTCCTGACTTCGGTCAATGTACAGCAGGTCTTAACGATAGAGATCATTGCATTCTTAGCATCGATCACCTACGTGGGATACAAAATAAAAGACACACTTTGGGCTGCATTCAAAGCAAAATTCGGCGGTGGTGCAGAGATAATGAAATTCGGTTATCCCCTGTACCTCAACGCTCTCCTAAATCTTGGCAACGAACGGGTCTCCCAATACATAGTCGCCGGCTACGGCGGTCCGCTGGCAATGGCTTATTTTGGAATGGCAGAAAGACTGGCAGATGCAGGCACTCGTTTATACGAATCCTTTGTGAATGTCTATTATCCTACACAAACAACCTATTTTGCTGAAAACAAAACCCGCGAAGCACAGAAGTTTGCAGATCGTTCGATGTTATGGATTGCATTCATTATTACTGCAGGCATCGTTGCATTTACAATCATCAGAGAACCTGTAATTTTGATTTTATTTTCCGAAAAATACATTAGTGTGGCCAACGCAGCCGCATTGTTTTTCGGTGTATTACTATTGCGTTCACTACAAACAATTATGGGATATTTCGGTGTAGCTGCAGGTGAGAAATTTCTACCTGTCAAAGTCAGCCTGGTATCCAGTGTGGTCAATATCGCACTATGTTATTTCCTATTTATGAAGTACGGATATCAGGGTGCCATTGCCGCACTTGTAGTCACACAGCTACTAATGAATATTTTATACTTTGTCTGGCTCAGAAAAAGTGGTTTTGTACTTTCAATACAGCCAATAGCGATTATCTGTATCTGCTGCATTATCGCAGTTGGCGGCGTATATCTTCTGGATGATCACATGTTGCTCAGCACGTTGCTATTTCCATTTTTTATTATCGCTTGCTTAGCGATATTACCTCAACTTCGCAGCGACAGCGTTATCGCATGGAAAAAACTAACGGACACAATTAGCAATCGCACGCATTCCAAAAACATCAAAAACGCGTAATCGGTCTTATTTGATATGAAAATACTCTTTCTTACACCCTATCTCCCGTATCCACTGAACAACGGCGGTTTGATCCGGGTATATCATTTGTTGATCAATCTGGCTTCACGATACGAGGTCACAATGCTCTGCATGGAACCAGACGAGGAAGAACAGCGAGCTGGCATAGACGTTATCCAATCAAAAGGTATAAAGGTTCAAACGATCCCTTTGGCCAGAAGCCAGAAATTTGAAAACAAGCGCTTTTACCAACTACTATCTCTTTTTTCCAGTAAAACCTATCAGTATCAACACTATTATTCTACCGCAATGCAAACTGCAATAACGGCTGAGCTCAACAGCAAGCAATACGATCTTATGGTTGTTGAGTTTTCTCAAATGGGTTACTACGACATCACTGCAGATATTCCCAGTTACGTTGATCAGCATAATGTCGAATACGAAATAATGCAGCGTACTTACGAGACTGAACAAAGCCCGCTACGGAAATTACTGGCCAAATCTGAATGGAAAAAATACGAAAAAGACGAAATTGAAAACTGCGAGAAGTTCACTGCCTGCCTGACTACCTCAGCACGGGATGCCGAAATACTTCAACAGAAGTCTCCGAATATGCAATGCCACGTCGTGCCTAATGGAGTCGACAGTGATTTTTTTACACCAGACAGCAGACCCATTGATGAAAACGTGATTCTGTTTACCGGCACAATCAGCTACTACCCCAATACCGAAGGAATTCTTTGGTTTTATAAAAACATCTGGCCACTTATAAAACAAAAAAAACCGGAAGCGGTTTTTTACATTGCTGGCAAAAGTCCTCCTCCCGAAGTAGAAAGCCTTGCATCGGCTGACGACAAAATAATTGTCACCGGTGCCGTTGATGACATGCGCGACTACTACGCCAAAGCAGCAGTTGTGATTGTGCCACTACGAGTGGGTGGTGGTACCAGGCTAAAGATCCTCGAAGGAATGGCAATGAAAAAAGCAATAATCTCAACGACATTAGGCGCTGAGGGTATTGATTATACCGAAGGCAAAGACATTCTTTTAAGAGACACTCCCCAGGAATTTGCAGACGCTGTCGTCAATACAATGAATGATCCTGAACTGCGTGAAAAACTGGAAAGCGGCGGACGAATACTGGTTGAGGCCCAATACGACTGGAAAGCCGTCACCGCTAAACTTTGTGAGTTATTCGAAACCAGGGTAAAGGCAGCCTAGGAGGCTGCGCGGTAGAAGTCTGCGTAGCGAGAACGTGCCATGGCGAGGGCCCCTGTCTTAGTAAATGATGGTACGATCATTTGAGGCGCATAGTCATTCGTACGTAACGAAAATGATCGATAAAAACGTACTGTCAGGGCGCGTTCGCAGTAGCAGAGGTTCTGCCGCGCAGGCTCCTAGCCTGCATTATTCATGAGGATTCGGCGTCCAGAGTCAATAGCGCTAAACAGGTCGCCTATCGCCTGAGAAGCGTGGCCCGCCACTAGCGATGCGGATCGGGTGAGATGTGACGCGATATTGGTTCTGGCGTCGAATAGACAGTCTGTCATTTCAGGATTGGCCATAAATTCACTGCCAACACTTAAATAAAGATATATGAGCTAATTTCGTCGGTCGCCTTGTGAATAATGCAGGCCAGGAGATTACGCCCCGGCGAGCGGTGCGCTGTCGCGCAGCTAACAAGGTGTTTTTTCTGGCTTTTTGTGTGTGTCGTTGAATATTATAAAATACAGAAAGCAATCAACAGCTCGTCTTAATGATTTCCATATAATTCGACTTTTTTGCCACCCACAATTGCAGTTTTAACCTTCTCTACATTCCGCACCAACAATAGATACCACTTCGCATAGCGTTTTTTGCCAAAGGGCAATGTCAGTAGAGTCAGCAGTCCGGCGCCACCCACCTGAGCTAATACAAACAAACCCGTCTTTAAAAATGCAAAGCCACGTTGCCGTGACCACAGGTAGTTCCAATGCGTTTGACCAATACGGACATTCTGTTTTTTTAGATATTCCAGATTCAATCGATGTTCTTCGACGGTCTCTGACACAACGGCCGCGTTATCAAATACAAGCTTGCCACCGGCTCTGGAAATACGATGAAAGAAATCGGTATCTTCACCACCGGATTTGCCAAACTCTGCGTCAAAACGAAAACCTTCATTTTTAACCCAATGTGCCTTTAACATTGCATTCGATGTGGCACCCTTTTTTAGAATTGCCCCGGTGGCATGATTATCTTTGCCGAACATATCCCCTTCGGCGATCCAATCGGGAGAGGATTCCGGGTAGTGAACTACTACCTTCCCGAAGACTGCATCAGCAGAATACCTGTCCATAGCATCGTAGAGCGCTTTTACCCAGTCAGCCTCTGCCCATTCGTCGTCATCGATGAAAGCAAGGAGATCGCCACTGGCTTGTTCTATCGTCGTATTACGCACGGCTGACAGGTTACGTTCGCCATTGACATGGTAAGAAATAGTGACAGCATCTTGAAGCTGTTGATACTTTTCACAGACTTTCCTGCCAGATTCAGCCACATCGTTATCTACAACGACAATTTCCAGTGAACAGTCAGCGGGTAGCTCCTGGGAATACAGGCTGTTTAGAGTCTTGTCCAGAGTGTCTCTTTTATAGGTACACATGCAAACCGATATCAACATAACCTAACCCGTCAACTTCTGATTGATAATTTCCGCCAGATCATAGTTAGTGATATCTACCGGATCAGACAATTTGTTATCTTCTTTTATTTGTTCATAATCCAATAGCGGAAATTGATCATCAGGAAACACAACCTTCATCCTTTGGTTTTTTATTTCCCTGGCTATTTGCAACTGATGGTCATCAGAAAACTCATCATGCGCAGCAACTCTGGGGACAAAAATTACTCGCTTTCGGTACTTCAGCATCAGATTAAGAGTCCCGATACCACAATGACTGATAACCAGCGCACTGCGTCTGATCAAATCTTCCATATCAGCGCGTGGTATTATTTTTTCAATGACTCCACACGCAGGTGCCACGGGTGCTTCGCAGCTACCGGTTTGAATAAACCATTCACATCTGTTGTCTGTATAAAGCGAATCGTTTTTTATCGCGTTATATAGCCTGGTAAACGGATAGTCATTGGTGCCCATGGTCACCAAGATCAAAGGCTTGACCATGATATTCCGCTCCACTATCGTTAGCAACCGCTTCCCATTGACAGAGAAACGAGTCGTATAAACCGTATTTTTTAATAATTTTGCCGGAATTAGAAAGCTCAGTTACTCGCGACATCGTATCCAGAAAAACAAATCTGGTACGAGTAATTTTCGCGGCGAGAGCAAATGGCAAACAAATCGGGCCACCGGTACTAAACATCGCCCGGGGCCTCTCTTTTAGTAGAATTTTCAACGCAACAAAAAAATTTACAGCGTGTATGAGCACATTGTACTGGGTATCACGAATCGTGTAGACACGCGTGAAATGACTACCATCCAGCATATTCTTGTTGCTGACAAGAACGAGATCCCGCTTGACCAGACTGGTGGCGCACATTGCCTGTGTAAGGTGGCCGCCCGAAGAGGCTACGACAACGATAGATGGTTTACGTTTCATTTTAACCCAACCCCATAATCGGCTTAACCGCCGGGTTGAGCATCGGGGTTTCGCTTTGCATCCCTTATTGCCCGGAAATGCGCATCCAGATTCGGTTTTTTAGCCTGAGTGTAGAGGATATTCATAATCGCTATGATCATCATCACCCAGATAAAGTGCAAACCATGCAAGAATGAAGTCTCCAGGCAATTGTGTAACATCCCATAGGCTATAAGTGTTGTTGAAATTGGATCAGATGCATTTCTTGTGACTATTAGAAAGGACAAAAATGCCAGTAGCCACATTACCGTTGGTATGACACCCAGCTCCAGACAAAGGTCGATAAAACCACTATGGGCGGTGTGTAGAAAGCGGTAGTAGCTCCATTTGATATCGAGCGCTTCCGGTATATCACCTACTCCCCAATATGCACCGTACGCTGTACCAAACATCCAGTTTTTCTTGAGATCAGCCAATAGGTGATACCAGATACCTCCGCGACCTGTGAGCGCCTCCTCAGGAAGCAGGCTGCGGTAAAACTCTATCGGTGCTTCGCCAATGCCAATAAGCGCTATTGGAATAAATACTATTAGCATCATCCACATAGCAATCATACTGATTGATACATAACGTACGAAATGCTGTGACAGCAAGATCAAAGGTATCAGCAGAAAAACAAAACCCATAGGCGTCTTTGATCCGCTGAGTATGAGTAATACCAGCCACCCTCCCGCGCACAACAACGCATTACGCCGTTCTCTGGCAGTCTCGGCGTAGTACCGGTAAATGCATACCGAGATCAGCAAAAATGCCCCGGCTATGCCGCCGAATTCGTTCTTGGCCTGATGCAAACCCGTGAACTTGCTATAGACGTCAAACGAAATCCAGGGCACCAGTAAAAATGCCGCCTCGCAGATCAACAGAAACACTGAGAAAAATTGCAAGTAAGTGACAAACCGGTTCTGCGAGCGGCCTATTACCACCGCACCTGCAACCGAGGTAAACAGAAATATCTGCCTCACCGCACGACGCATTGTGTCTGACGGTGCGTCAGACCAGAAGTAAGACAACAGTAAAAACAAGCCCAGCAGCATCACCGGCAACAACACGCTCATATACGCGCGAAGCAGGTTTCGGGACCGAATGATGTAAATGATGCAAGCCACCGTAAACACCGGCAGCAACAATTGCTTCCAAAGTGCCGCGCCCGAGCTCACGATCTCGATGCGCATATCGAGATCACGAGCAATTAGCGCAGATTTAGTAGCCAGATTAGGCGCAAAGAGCTTTGTCGTCCATCCGAGCAGCAGGAATAGCGGCAAGCCCTGCATAATTCGTTTAACAGCCGCAGACGACATCCGCATGGGTGCATGTCTGTAAACTGCTGGCGTATGAGCGTTTTGCACTGTCTTTTACCGTTAGCGTACAGTCGACTAAGGATTACCGTAACTGTAGTAAGAGTAGTATGTACCGCCCATCTCCAGCTGGTTCAATACAACCCCGACAACAGGTGCTTCAACTCGTTGCAGCGACTGCATACAGCGACTGATGTGCTGATAAGGAGTCGATCTCGCTCTAATCGCATAAATAACAGCATCGACGTATCCAGCCAGCACCAATGGATCACTTACCGGCAATACCGGAGGTGCATCAAGAATCACATAATTATATTTTTTCGCCGCTTCTTTGATATGAGACTGAAAGCGAGGAGAGCTAATAAGCTTCAGTGGATTAAGCGGGGTGAAGTTTGCACATAACAGATCCAGATTGTTATCGATTCCAATAACACACTGCTCAAGTAACGCTTCGGCAGACAGCACTTCACGCAAGCCCATGTCGGTCTTGTTAACACCAAACATGGTGCTGACACCGCGGGTTCGAAGATCACAGTCAATTAGCAGGGTGCGCCCCACGTTGGCGTAGCTATAGGCCAGATGACCGGCTATCGTGGATTTACCTTCACCCGCGATTGTGGAAGTCACCATAATAGTGCTGTGCGGTCGATCAACGCGGTCCAGCATCAGACCGGTTCTGACTGTATTAACCGCTTCTTTAAAGATCGCACCTTCTTTTGAACGATCGTTGTCGTCTTGTGAGTTCAGCACGATTGGTCTGATCACACCTTTTTTGATCGCCGGTAACGAGCCGAGTAGTGGAAGACCTATACGCTGATCTACATCTTCACCATCTCTGATGCCGGTGTTGAAGAGTTCACGCATGATGTAGTACAGCATTGACAGCAATAAACTTCCCAGACCGGCCAGTAGAAACAACATCGCTTTCTTTGGTTTTGAAGGCTCCAGCGGATCTTCTGCCGGTGTTAAGATTCTTGCATGGGCACTTTGCAGGTCAACCGTTTCGGTGGTTTCCTTGGCGCGGTTATAGAACAGATCGAATAGCCGCTTGTTTGATTCTACTTCGCGCTGTAACTCCAGAAATTTGCCACCCTTTATATTGGTTTCAAAGAATCTGTTTTCTGCCAGCGAAATTCGCCTATTGATATCACTTTCTTCAGCGAGTGCAGCGTTGTATTCAAACTCTATGGTTTCAACAATACGATTTACCTGAGCTCGCAAACCACTGCTGGCGGTATTTAAATCGGAGGTGGCAGCGAGCATTTTGGGATGCTGCGGGCCGTAACGCTTAGCAGCCTCTGCGCGTTTTTGCTGCGCCAGCACAACATCGAGTTTTAGCTTCTGAGCCACGTTATCTGCCTGTACCGAGGGCAGCGATTCCAAAGTACCATCTTGTCTGGCACTTTGAACCTGATTACGTCGTATAGTGGCTTCAGAAAGCTTGGCACTGGCTTGCACCAAATTGGTCTTCAGGTCTTTTAGTTCCTGAGAATTGAGCACCTGTATATCGTTGAGATCAGTGATCCCTTCTTGCTGGATGTAGTCGGCCAGTTGCTGTTCGGCCCGATTCAAATCAGTTTTTAACAATTCGACCTGCCCTGCTAACCAGGACGCAGCTGTTTTTGTTCGCTCCAGACGCGCTTCTAAATCGGCCTCTATGTAAGCTGCTGCATGCTCATTCGCCACATCACGGGCTAAAGAGGGAGATGGCGCTTCAAAGCTTATGTCGACCAATTGGGTTTTTCGCATCGGCAATACACCCAGCCGTTTATGATAATCCTTGATCAGCTCACGACGAGCAAGCTCGCCCTCGACCCTGGCGTCACCGATCTCTTCAGGGCCCATGCCCAACAAACCCAACAGTTTGTTTTTCACACTTTCAAGGCCGGGAACTCGATCGGCAAGACTCTCTTTTTTCTGAAAGTCGGGATGAGATGTGAGGTTGAGTTTGTTAACCACTTTTTCAGCCAAAGGCCGGGAGCGTATAACTTCAAATTCTGTTGCCAGATATTCTTCACTATCATTGTCCAGCCCATACAGCTGTTGCACATCTACAACCTGAGATTCTTTCTTCTCAATGTGCACAGTCGCTGTCGCCTTGTATTGAGGCGTTAGACTATTGATGATTAAATAAGAAGCAATCAGTACAGTCAGTACAAACAGCGCTATACGCCATTTGTTGTCGAGAACGGTTTGAAAGTACCGTTCCAGATTGAAGTTGACCTCATCCTTTCTGAACTCGGACAATGTGCTGTCAAGCGGGTGGAGTGATTTCATAAAAACTGATCGCCTAAAAAAAGCCTTCCGGCACGGTTATTATATCTCCCGGATACACCGGATCACGCATTCTAATTTTGTATTGTTCTTGTGTGCCGTCTATTTCTCGCGAAACCCTGATTCGCTTTTTTGACGCGCGCCCGGTAAAACCACCAGCGAGCGCAACTGTTTTCTCCAGTGTTAATCCCGACTGATAAGGATAGTTTCCTGGTCTTTGTACTTCACCGTTGACAAAAATCTGGAGATACTCAGACACGGTAATGATATCTCCGGGTAGCACTGCATCCGTCGGACGCATGCTAAATTGCTGCGACACGCCGTTAATGACCCGGGTCAGGGTGACTCGCTCTCTGGAAGCTTTCTCGGAGAACCCACCTGCCAGCGCTATACCCTTATCAAGGGTCAGACCAGGCTTATAGTCGTAGCCTCCGGGACTGTTGACCTCTCCATTGATATAAACCTGTCGATATTCAGCAACGGAAACGCGAACATCCGGATCGATCAGGTAGGTGCCTGTCAATTCACGGGTGATAGTCTTTTCAAGTTCTGAAACCGAGAGGCCCTCTGCCTGCAGAGCACCCAACAGTGGAAAATTAAGCACACCGTTCTCATTGAGCTTAATGCTCATCGACAGGTCTGGCTCACCAAATACTGTAATCGACACTTCGTCACCAGCACTGAGGGTGTAGGCATCCTGTGCAATGACACCAACTGCCCAACAACACAGGACTATTCCGACAACTTTTTTTATCATTGAAATCATAAGTTTTATGTACCTATCGGTGAAATGCTCACAGTCTACATACATGAACTGTCTGCCCACTGAAATCACCACCGAACTCGCCGAATCGCGGTGCTCATAGAGAATTACGTTCCAGACGCAGACAATTGCACCTTAAAAATCACACAGTGGGGAACACAGACAAGCCATCGCACAAAGCGTTCAAACAGACCGAGCCTGCATTACTCTATTTCGGCCACAGGCCACAGTTGTGTAATCTCAATTGCCTATTTATTGGAAAACCGTTTTTTTTGCCGATGCAGTCGGCATTTTGAGGATTATTCGCGAAAAAAATCGTTGATCTGCAACAATATTCATAGCAAAACTGTGACGCATTTCTGCATGATACTGGAATTGATATGTTAGGAGACTTACCCATCGTTAAGAAAGGAATCTTACGCGCGAAATTGTCTCTTATGTGCGAAAATTAACGATTTATAGCAATTCACGCTGAAACTGTAGATCACTGCGCCGCCAGGATAACCATTTGATGCGAATCCGCAGCAGCAGAGGTTCTGCCGCGCAGGCTAGTGACCGACAGATTCGGCCAGAGGCGCCATTGCCTTGTTTAGATTACCGATGTATTCAAACAACGCCGCGTGGGCATCGCTGTTTCTGGTTTTAAGAGATTCACAGCGTCCCTTGAACGCGACCACCTCTTCATGATGATCTCGAAGCAGTGATTCCAACAGGTCAGATTCCGTTTCGGTCGCTGTGAGGTTAAATTTTTTCTTTTTGGTATCAAGCATCGTCATGTAGTCAAAGTGACGCCGCTTGGTTGTTTCCATGGCGTTGTAACTACGCAAAGCGGATGCAAATTCCTGTCGATGTTGTTCAATAGACATAGCTGCTGCTCAAGGGGTCCGTAATAAGGCGTGCTTGATATTGATGTAGATCACTTCTGTGGCCACACTCCGGCGCGTTCGCAGTAGCAGAGGTTCTGCCGCACAGGCTCCTACCCACCAATATGAGACATTTCAACTTTCGGCAACAACACACTTTCTACGGTACGGGTTTCGGAATAGCGGTCTCGTCGACGAGACCACAGCGCTCGCAGCTTTGCTTCCAGCTCAGTGTCGGTGGCACCGTTTCGCATGACTTCCATCAGATTAAAGCCATCAGCGGCAAACAAACAGGTGTAAAGCTTACCGACTGCAGACAATCTGGCACGGCTACAGTCGCCACAGAACGGCTGCGACACTGATGAGATAATCCCGATTTCACCACCACCATCCTGATACCGCCAGCGTTTTGCTACTTCACCTCGATAGTTGGGCTCTATTTGTTCCAGCGGCAGCTCTGCGTTGATCATTTTGATGATTTCGGCGCCGGCAATTACCGCATCGTCGTGCCAGCGATTAGTGTTGCCGACATCCATAAATTCAATAAAGCGAAGTATTTGCCCGCTACCATGAAAATATTTGGCCATCGGTACAATGCTGTGTTCGTTCATGCCTCGCTTTACGACCATGTTTACTTTCACAGATTTAAAATCAGCGTTACTGGCGGCATTTATTCCGTCCAATACCCTCTGCACCGATATCCCGACGTCATTTACGGCTTTGAACGTTTCATCATCCAGAGCGTCCAGACTGACATTAAGCCGAGCTAAGCCGGCAGAACGCAGACTGCGAGCTCGCTTTGGTGTGAGCAGAGCAGCATTAGTCGTTAGACTGATGTCTTCAATAGCGCTAATGGCCGCAATTTTTTCAATTAGGTTTTCAAGCTCACTACGGACTAAAGGTTCACCGCCAGTCAGACGTATTTTTTTCACGCCCAGTTCTGAAAATATCCTGACAATTCTTTCGATTTCTTCGAA
>CAKZVB010000018.1 GCA_937922015.1 uncultured Granulosicoccaceae bacterium | reverse complement strand
ATGGCGCGTGAGCGCCAGCAGCACAGGGATGTGCGTCTGGCGCGGCCCGACGTAGGGGGATTTCAAAAAATTCCGCAGGAACCCGAAGGGCAAGGCAGCAGCGGACGAAACAAAAAAGGCGTTTTGTTTACTTTTCCGCCTGTGAAAAGTGAATCGTACAGCCAGGGACTGGCTTCGAAAAAACGCCAGGGATGGCACGCCTAATTAGCTGCAAGAGCAAAACGCCAAAGCAGAACACAAGAGCAGAACACAAGAGCAGACATCAAACAAAAAACCCACCCTAAAACATATGCTCCAACCGACTATTAACTAATATCTCCGCAACACAAGCCTCATTAGGCAAACTCAACACATACCCCGCTGTAGCCGCAATCGCCTCCGGCGTAATCTTAAACTGACCATCCGGCGTCTCCACATCAGCCACCATATCCGTATCTACTAACCCCGGACAAATAGCTGTAGCACGAATACCACTCTCCCAACCCGCCTGACGAATTGCATGCGTTAACGCGGTTGAGGCAAACTTCGACGCGCTGTAACCCAGATTGTCAGCTCCCATTAATCGCTTGCCCGACAGTGACACCAGATTAACAACTCTGCCCCGACCGCTCTCACGCAGCGCCGGCAGTGTGGCTTTGGTCAGCCGCCACGGTGCTTTAAAATTAACTTCCCACATCAGATCCAGATCTGCCTCGGAGCCGCTTTCAAACCCTACCGGCTTTATCACTCCGGCATTCATCACCAGGGCATCAATACACCCGTAGTGCGCTAGCGTCTGTGCAGCCCACTCATCACAGGTGGCGGCTTCGATTGCATCCCAATGCACAACGATCACTTCATTGGCGAAGCTGGCCGGGTCTACCTGCTTCGGGTTGCGAACCCCGAGGCTCAGGCGATAACCGGCTTTCGACAGTTGCTGTGCGATAGCAAGCCCGATGCCTCGATTTGCACCGGAGATCATGACCACGCGATTATCTGGAATGAGCATATGATATTTCCGATCGAATTAGATATGAGAACTGAAGGGTGCCGGGATATTGTATCTACCGATATTCTCAACAGACCGGGCCATCTGCCCGCGCCGGCACCCTGACTATGATCAAGGATACTATTTGCCGCTTGCAGGATCACAACTAAATCACACAGGGATTGGTAAATGAATTGGCACATGTACTTGTCATCTTACGGTTTATCTGCGGCAAACACCCCTTTCTGGCACCGGGCAATGACTTTCTGACCGGAATACGTCCAACGGTGTCCTGTCTGCCTTGGTACAACCTTTCTTTCTTAGGTACAATCAGTCATGAAGTGGCATTAAAGATCACATCACCCCACACTCTGCAGTTGCCAGAAAAAACACAGAAAACACTCCGGATTATGTCTGCCAGAAAAAAACATCAATCAGACGCTGACATCGAAGATATGCTGCTTAGCGCTCGCGCCGCAACGGACTTTATGAAAGCAATGGCACATGAAGGGCGGTTGATTATATTGTGTCGCCTGGCTCAGGGTGAGTGCTCGGTAACCGAACTGGAGAACACCTTATCGGCGCGGCAGGCAGCCATTTCTCAACAACTTGCCAGACTGCGTCTAGAGGGCCTGGTGGAGACCCGGCGTGACGGTAAAACCATCTATTATTCAATCAGCGATGAACGCGTTAAAAAGATGATCGATGTGGTTTACGATCTGTTCTGTAAGAACTGAAGCCGCAACAAGAGACAGACAATGTAAGAGTCTGTCTATTCAACGATTGAAAACACCCGAACTACCCTGGTTTTCACTTCGAGGAGGAACCTTTGCAGGACATCGCACCAACAACAATCGCCGCGATCGGTGGCCTGGCTGGTGGGATAGTGCTTGGTGTCGCCGCCAGATGGGGACGCTTCTGCACGTTAGGGTCAATTGAAGATGCACTGTTTGGTGCGGATACCCTGCGCCTTCGAACCTGGGGTCTGGCAATTGCCATCGCGATCACCGGTAGTTTTGCGCTGGACCATGCGGGCGTTGTGCAGATCGAACACAGCTTCTATCTGGCTGGCTCCGGTAATCTATTAGCCACTGTTGTCGGAGGTTTGTTATTCGGTTTCGGTATGGCACTGGTTGGCACCTGCGGCTACGGCACCCTGGCGCGACTGGGCGGTGGCGATCTCAAGTCACTGGTGACGTTCCTGGTGATGGGTGTTACCGCTTATGCGACCATGCGTGGCGCTGCCTCCTTCCTGCGTACCGGATTGTTCCCCCGCGACAACGACAGCATTGCCTCAACAGGGATTGCCCACCTGCTGTCGAACGAAATTTCATTAAGTCCGCACACCATCGCCTACCTCATCGCTTTCACAATAGCCGCGTTGTGCATCTACCGAACCCACAATCGCATGCCGGTGCGCAATATCGTTGTCGCGCTGATGGTGGGTGGCACCGTCACAAGCGGCTGGTACGTTACGGGATACCTTGCCGCTGACCCCTTTGATCCCTATCCGCTGGAATCCTATACCTTTGCAGCACCGCTGGGTGACACCATCATCTACTTTATGACGATGTCCGGCAGCACGTTGAAGTTCGGCATCGGCGCTACCATCGGTGTAGTCATCGGCGCCGCGCTTACCTGTCTGTGGAGGCGAGAGTTTTACTGGGAAGCCTGCGATGATGCCAGAGAATTAAAACGACAGTTAGTGGGTGGCGTACTGATGGGCTTTGGTAGTGTGCTGGCCATCGGTTGCACTATCGGACAAGGTATTTCGGCAGCATCGACACTGGCATTGTCAGCACCCATTGCGCTGATCAGTATTTTTCTCGGCGCCTGGGTTGGGCTGAAGCTGTTAATCGAAGGCGATATCTTCAGTACACTGAAAACGCTTATAGCAAAATGATTCGACTACGCGACGATTATTCAAACTCCATCGCGCGATAGATTCTTCCGGCGTTTTGTCTTGCCAGCTCATTGAAGGTATCAAGGTGTGCATAGGCTGACTGATCTATCTCATAGGCATCAATGAGTGACCCGCCGTTGTCCAGAAGTGTGCCGACTTGCTCCCGCATGTAACGAAGATAGTCTACGGTATAGGTTGTCACCTGCAACAGGTCTGTCGGCTCACCATGGCCGGGGATGATGTAGTCTGCATTTAACGCGACAAAGCTATCCCATGTTTCCACCCAGGCGGCGGTGTCGGTGTGTTCGAATACCGGCAGCAGCCGCTGATGGAAGGCAATATCACCGGTGATCACCAGTTTTTGTTGTGGCAGCCACACCAGTATGTCACCGGGACTATGAGCCGGGCCGATATCGCGCAGTTCAATGTTGATGCCGCCAAGCTCTAAAACCATTTCATCGCTGAAGGTTTCATCAGGCATTGTCAGTTCGGTGCCCATTGCCTTGTCGCGATTTCGATTTCGCATTCGATCAATTATGTCAGCGCCATTGGCCGCTATCTCTTCGGCGGCGTCTTCATGGGCGATAACTATTGCACCTTGTTGCTGCCAGTAATTCGAGCCAAGCATGGCGTGGCCCTGACCATTTTCAAGCACCACATATTTTACCGGTTTATCTGTCAGTGCTTTAATTTCCCGATGCAGCGACTGAGCCAATAGATAGTTATCACCCGCGTTAACGACGACCACACCCTCATCAGTAATGATAAAAGACAGGTTGTTGTTATGGCCGGAGTTCTCGAACGTGGGTGGCGCGGTAGCACCAATGGCAGACCAGACACCCTCTGTAACTTTTACCGGCTTGTTAAACAGCATGGTACCCGGCGCGTTATCCGGCAATGCCACCGGCAGGTTTGCGTCACGCCAGGCAAAGAATCCATCGGCATAGTTATATACATTGGTGTATCCCATCTCCACCAGCGTGGCGGCTGCCAGTGGACTGCGCTGATTTATACCGCAATAGACAACTACCGGTGTGTTTTTATCGGCTACGTTTTCTTCGATCCGAAACTCCAGCCAGCCGCGGTTGATATTTATCGGTTGGGTTCCCGCGTCAATCGAACCGCCAAGTGTTGCAAGCTCACCGGCTGTGCGCACATCAATAACCCGGGTCTGTGGCTGGCTGGCAATAAGCGATTGCAGCGCTTTAGTGTCTAAATTAGTAAATGGTTCCAGTGCTGCCTGTTGTGCCAACAATTGCACCGGACCACAGAGCAGCAACAGGACCAATGCTGTTTGAAGCTTGTTAGCAGGCACTGATAAACTTTTCAAAGACCTCTCCCGGTGCCTTAATTTATTCAATAGCTACGGTATCTGATTCATCGTCATTGCTGTCCGGAGTCACATCCAGTATCCGTGCACGCTGCGTCACCCTGGCGGGTTGCGGCAGACAGTTACTCATACAAGGCTCGGCCGCATCAGCAGCTGGCATTTCCTGCTGGCGGTTGTCTGCGATAAAGTTGGCTTCGTTGGGCAATCTGACGGAATTAAAATTCTCTGAACTGAGCACAAAGTCTTCTTCGACAAGATCATTCAAAAACAACAGATAAGCTGTAATTGCGTAGACGTCGTCGTCTGACAGCGAGCGGGCATTGCCAAAGGGCATGGCGCGTCGTACGTAATCAAAGACCGTAGACAGGTATGGCCAGTACGAGCCGATAGTTTTCTCCGGCCTTTCTTCGGTCAGCGTTCCCTGCCCCCCGGCCAGTACAGGCCACCGACCCGAGCCTTCGCCAAAGATCCCGTGACAGGCAGCGCAGGCGTTATCGTAGAGTTCTGTGCCGTCCACAACGCTGCCGCTTCCTTCGGGCAAGCCCGCACCATCGGGCCTGATGTCGATATCCCACGCAAGTATTTCTTCGTCAAGCGCAGCGCGCCCCAGGTGCAGGACACCATGCTGTGGAATAAGTGTTTCTGCAGGCAGTGGCGATATCTTTGCCTGTGCCTTTTTTCGAATCGCCTTAACTTTTTTAGTCAGTGGCAGCTCACCGTCCAGCCCGATGTGCTTCAGGTACTCTATAAGTTCTTTTCGATCGTCGGCATTTTTAACCCCGGGAAAAGCCATGCGCGTACCGCGTATTGAATCCATAGGGGCTTCAAGGAATTCATCCATGCTGGTGTTGTTCCAGCGCAGCCCCTGACCTACTGTCTTTTCAAAAGCGGGTGAATAGTCATAGCCGGCCACACTGCCAGCGTCGCGTTCAAACACGCCGTTGAGCTGTGGCCCGAAGCCATTGGGTGCATCGGGGCCAATCGAGTGACAACCCTGACACTGCCGGTATAGTTGCTCGCCTTTTTCAATATCTGCCAGCAGTTGTGCGTGCTGGCACAGCAGCAATACAACCGCCAGCCACGATAGTGTTTTAAGACACTTCAACATTTTCAATACTCCCGTCTTTGCCCACCAGCCAGGTCTGAATACTGTTGTTGTGGTAGATAGAATTAACACCCCGCGCCGCTCTTAGCTGATCTTTGGTCGGCTGAACACGACCAAATTCATCGATGGCACGGCTCTGTAACATCATCGGGTGGCCATCCCAAGCAAAGTCGTAGTAGAAGCGATGCACCGATTTTGAATAAGACGGTCCATCGAGCCGTGCATGCTGCCAGTTTCGACCGCCGTCAACCGATACGTCTACACGCTTAATTTTCCCATGCCCCGACCAGGCAAGACCGGTAGCGACCATTTGTCCGCGGCCATGCGTGATCGGTGCCTGTGGACTGGGATTGGTAATCACGGATTTAACGTCCATCTCCCAGGTAAAACGACGCGCAGTGCCGTCTTCCAGTAAGTCTGTGTATTTAGAAGTTTCTTCGCGCTGATGCCACGGCTTATCACCGACCTCGATACGACGCAGCCACTTAACCCACATGGTGCCCTCCCAACCGGGTACGACAAGGCGCATGGGATAACCCTGTTCGGGCCGCAGTGCCTCGCCATTCATTTTGAATGCAACCAGGCAATCCTCAAGGCCCTTTTCAAGTGGTATGGAGCGCGTCATGTGTGAAGGGTCAGCGCCTTCGGGGAGCAACCACTTACCCGACGTTTTAACACCGGCTTCTGCAAGCAGGTACTTGAGCGGCACACCGGTATACATCACGTTGTGAATCATGCCATGGGTGTACTGGCAGCCATTGAGCTGAGCGCCGCGCCATTCCATTCCGGTGTTGGCGGCACACTCCAGAAAGTACATTCTGTTTTCTCTGGGGAAACGCAGTATATCTTCCATGGTGAATACCAGTGGTGTATCCACCAGGCCGTTTATCATCAAACGATGGCTGGCCGGATCTATTTCTGCAATACCACCATGGTGGCGCTCAAAACAAAGACCATTGGGTGTGATAATGCCATCGAGTGCGTGCAACGGTGTAAAGTTAACCGACGATTTTGAGTCGGCGGTAAGCCATGCAACGTCTCGCCGGACTATGTTTTTTTCAAATGGCGATGGATGCCCGTATGGTCTGGCATCGACACCATCACCCAGATAGCGGTTCCAGTCCTGTATATCGGTAATCAGGGGATCCGGCTGGCGGTCCGGCTGAGCTGCGGCTTTTAACCCGGTGAGACCCGCTGCTCCGCTGATGCCCAGAGTGAGCGCACTTTTAACCAGCTTGCGGCGACTCACGCCCGCAGAATGGGGCGTTTGACTATTGTGCCCGCCGTTATCCCGGTTTACCGTTTTGTGGTTTGCTGTTTTCTCTGACACCTTACCGCCATCCATTTCTATTTCCCAATCAACAATGGTTATTCAAAACATCATATATGAATTTATGAATATGATAGTTCAAAAAAAATCTACACACCAGTGTATTTAACTGCCTCGTTTTTTTGAATGTTAATTACATCCTGCTTGCTGATGTAGGTTTCCATCAGATCATAGATAGCCGGCCCCTCTACGCCTTCGTTAACTGATGCCCAGCCAGCAACGGTATAACTACGACCCGGGTCGATCGGCTCACCGGTTTTTAACAGTGTCATGTTGTTTATTCTTGAGCCCATACTCTCTTTTGGTGCGCAGGTATAACCCATGCCACCGACTCTGACCATGTCACCGCCCTGTTGGAAGAAAGGGTCTTTGTTAAACAGGTTGTCGCAGACATCTTCAAGAATCTCTTTTATCTGCGCGCCGGTGAATTCAAGTCGATATACCGATGGATAGGTCATGGCCGTTTCGGTGTAAAGATCGTCGATGGTGATGTCCTGACCGGGCAGTAACGTTGTGCCCCACCGGAAACCCGGGCTAAACGCGAGTTCGGCGTCGCGCTCTTCCATCATTCCCTCACAGATCAAATCATCCCATGTGCCGTTAAAGTTGCCGCGGCGATACAGCAGCGTTTCAGTTTTACCTATTACCCGATTCACTTCTTTTTCATAGGGGGCTCTTACCTCGTCTATTTTGGCCGCCATTTCTTTATCCGGCTCTATGACATCGGAGAACACAGGGATCAGGCTTGAACTGTAGTCCACTACCTTACCACCCCTGACGTCCAGATCTATGCGTCCAAGATACTTGCCATGCGACCCTGAGGACATCACCAGCGTGTTGCCAATCTTCAGTGCTTCCGGCACTGCATCGTGTGTATGGCCTGTTAAAATCACATCAAGACCGCTTACTGTGGTTGCCATCTTCTGATCAACATCAAACCCGTTATGCGACAACAACACCACCAGATCAGCACCTTCATCGCGTGCTTTATCGATGTTCTGCTGAAGCAATCCGGTACGCAGACCAAAAGACCAGTTGGGAAACATATAACGCGGATTAGAGATAGGTGTATAGGGCATGGCCTGACCAATAACAGCCACCATCACACCACCCTTCTCGTACATGGCAGTACTTTCAAACACCGGCTCTTCCCACTCAAGATCCACAATGTTGCCAGCCAGAAACGGGTAGTCGAGGCTATCGATGATTTCCTGTACGCGATCTTCACCCAGGGTGAATTCCCAGTGGCCTACCATGGCATCAGGCTTTAGCAGCTTGAAGCAATCGACCATGTCCTGCGCGTTTGTTTTTAAACAGGTATATGAGCCCTGCCAGGTATCACCACCATCAAGTAACAGGACTTTGTCTTCGCCCCGCTCAGAGCGAATGGACTTAACCAGAGTGGCTGTGCGATCGAGCCCGCCCATGCGGCCATAGGTCCGCGCCATATTGACGTAGTCGACCATGGTATGTGCATACGACAACGCACTGCCGGCACTGATATTAAAGTGTTTTAGAAAGTCTTCACCGACCAGATGAGGCGGTATACCTTCAAACGCACCAACCCCGAAATTCTCGGATGGCGGGCGAAAATACAGCGGCTTTAACTGCGCGTGAATGTCAGTTAAGTGCAGAAGGGTTACCTGCCCTTTACTGTCGAAGTCAAGCAGATCACTTTGCGTGAGCCGTTGCTGTGCGGCAACTCTGGTCAGGCCGGAAGAAAACCCGGTGATAGCAGCTGCTGCTGCGCTGTACTGAAGAAAATCTCGACGAGTAAACATGGCACACTCAATTGGACAAAGTGTTGCTGGTACTTCGCAATACCAACCTTAAGAAAGTCACCCTCTGATCGATGGTGATTAACGGAATAACTCCGTTACTGCATTAGCCTGTCTGCGTGGCGAAGAAGCACCGCCAGCCGGCGCTTCTTTTACCTGCAAAATCTACTGGCGTACACCCGGTGTTTCAACTGAAAGGCCTGTACCTCTCCAGGTGACATACAGCTCCAGTGCCATTAACTCATCTGAAAACGCTTTGGGAAACTCAGCTCTGGTGTCCCGAATACAGCCTCTGAAGCGATTGTGAGTTGAGATAAGGCCAGCCTGCTTCAAACGATAAGTAGGAAAGCCATTGACGTTGCCCTGACTCAGGTGATCGGCGCGTATATATTTACCGTTGTTTTTCTCATGGCACGAGGCACAGGACAAATTGAGCTGACCGGTTCGCTTGTAGTAAAGCTCTTTGCCTTTTTCCCACCAGGCTTTCATGTCACCCTCTTCCAGATCAAGCTTCACCGGCTTGCCGTAGGATTGATGCTTGATGTAGGCAGTTAACGGTTTCTGACCGCTTTTATCAAACGCGTATTCTTCAGCGCCCATGTTGTTCACACGGCACTGATTGATTTGCAGTTCGACATTGATCGGTCGACTGGTCGGTGCATGCCATTTGGGGTAACTTGCACCAACACCCACCATGGATGATGCTGCATCGTTATGACATGAGGCACACGATTTACCTTCAGTTCCTTCGACCTTGTTCCAGTACTCTTCGCCGAGCTCGACACCCAGCATACCGGGATTCTGGAATGAATCGGCCTCAAGCGCCCGGGTCTCGGGGGTGCGATAGTGCCAGCCGGATATTACTTCGTCCAGCGGATGCCCTTCAGGAGCAGCAGTCCGTGTGATCATTTCCAGCTCACCGTCTATAATGAGTTTCTCGTCAACCGGCCCCCCGGCATTGGCCGTGCCGACGATCGCCACCAACAAAAGACTCGTCAATGCGACGTTGGTTTTTTCAAATACTCTATGCACAACTACCTCCAGATCTTTGCGAATAGCATATGAAGCTGCATATGCTATTGGTTATTTGTTATTTGCCGCTGTATGAACAAACCTACAGTGCAAGAGCGTTAGCTGACCTCTATATCTTTTGTGGTTTCAATGGTAGTTCCGTCATCGTCAAGCCAGATAAATTTAAACGTACCTGACTCCATCACTTTGGCGCTGAATTCCAGATACGGATTGGCAGAAACAGCGGGATCAATGTCACAGGTGAATACGACGTTGCCGTTAAACTCACAGGTGAATTTATTGATAATCTTGCGCGGAATAACGTTGCCTTCTTTATCCTTGCGCTGACCGGATTCCATCTTGTGGGTCACCAGCGTTTTAATGGTGATGATGTAACCGGCCGATGCCTTCTTTGGTACTTTTACTCTTGGTTTTGCTGCCATGATGATCTCCGCTTAGCCGCCGCAGCCGCCGATGGTAACTTTTACATTACGTGTGTCCGTGAATACCGAGCCATCATTCATTTTGGCTACAGCAATGACATTCTGGGTTTTAGCCAGTCGCATCCGTGTGGAAGCTCGCGCGACTCCACTCGCCGGTGTAAAATGGAAGGTAACCACTTCAGGGTTGGGGTTGTCTTCCGCCAGAATAGTCACCGATTCAACATAAGAATCTTCTGTCATGGGACTGTCTACGGAAATAGAAATCGGTACGGTGTTGCCGTTCTCGGCGATTTCCGGTGCTGTCAGTGTGATAGTGCCGGCAGTGGGGGTTGCGTCGCCGGCAAATGCTGCCAGCGCTTTTGCAGTGTCTTCAGGAGACGCCATCACTCTGGATGCCTGTAAACCAAGGGTTCCAGCAACCGCCATTTTGACTGAAGCGCGGATCATATTGCGCCTGTTTATATTCATCTAGTGTGTCCTTTAGCAGTTTCGTTATATCTAATAAGGATGGTGTTATTTCAAAGTGGTCAGATAGGCGACAACATCTTCTACTTGCTGAGCGGTCAGGATGGTTTTTCCGATAAGTGACTCGCGAACATCCGCCCCTACATCCAGTGAGTAAAAACCCGGCATTACGGTGTTTTCAGTAAATACCGCCTTGGCATTGACCACGATCGTTCGCAATTGCCCTTCGGTCCAGCGGCTACCCGCACCGTCGAGCGTGGGGCCGACTTCGCCGTGGAATAACTGTTCAGACATTTCCGAGTTTGCATGACACGCCAGACAGTTGCCCTGCTTCCGATTGGCAAACACTTTTCGACCTTCGGCGGCATCACCGGACGCACCGCTAACGGAATTAGCAATTTCCAGATTTTCTACTTTGATATCGTTTGGAGCGACAGGACCGTCTGACATCGCGCTGCCACTGACTACAGCAAGTGCGACAGAGACGGACAGAGCCAGACCAGCGGCAGAACACCTATTTGGCATCATGGTTACTATTCCTCATTAACTTGGGCTCGTTCTTGACCTTAACCCGGGATATTTAGAACAACACTTAACACGCTCTATTCCCAATGATATACAGGCCGTCGAATTATGTATCCCTGCGGACAGGCATAACACTTTACTGGTGATCATAATACATTCATACAATCGAATATTACAAATGTAAATACGACTTGTACTCACAATTACACGCGTTGCACACGCCAAACTGTAGTTTATTCCACAACAAACTTAAAGCCCTGCTTATCACGTTCAACACGGCCCATACCCGGATGGGGTAAATGATAACCAATGAGCAGGCTCTCTTCATGCGCAAGCCTTTCAAGCAGGCGCTTGCGTGTCGCAACACCCTGCCCGGGATCCTGATCAGATGCCGACGGCCAGTCCGGACGGGCAAAGGACACTGCGACATTAGTGATCGCATCACCGAGTATAAAAAGATTCTGACTATTATTGTGTATAGCGAATGACATGTGTCCGGGAGTGTGTCCGTTGCTATCTACAGCTTCCAGGCCCGGGATCAACTCATCACCCGCTTTAAACAATGAAATTCTTTCTTCAAGGTAGCTGAAGCGATTTTGCGCACCGACCACAAACGATTTTCTGTTTTCGGGGGTCTTGTCTATTGTGTCTTCGGCACTCCAGTAATTCCATTCAACCTCGCCCATGTGATAAGCCGCCTCGGGACAGATTAGTTCGTCGAAGTCATCAATGACCCCCCAGATATGATCGGGGTGAGCATGGGTAAATACCACGTCTGTGACATCTGCAGGGTCAATGCCGGCCGCGTCCATGTTTTCGAGCAGCTTACCCGCAGAAGGCATAAAATTTGGTCCCGCACCGGTATCGAATAACACAAGACGATTGCCGGTTCGCCATAAGGTGATATTGCAGTCGGGGGTGGATCGATCTGTTGGCAGATTGTGTAACTTTAACAGTGAATGCAATTCATCTTCGCTTGCATGCTCTGGAATTGCAAAGCTACCGGGCAACGACAGATAACCATCACTGATGGCAATTACTTCGCCCTGACCCCAAGGCTGTTTAGCCAGTGCCATTACGTTACGTGATACTGACGCTGGCAACAACGTGCCTGCTGCGAGTGCAGATGATTTAAGGAATTTACGTCGGCTGGAGTTGATCAACGGTATGCCCCCGGATTGTGGCAGCTGCCACCTATTCGATTACGGTAGCCGCCTGTTGCCGAATAAAAACAATTCCGGCCGATTAAAAACACACTGACCGAACATAACCGGGATACCTGACGATCCGGTATCAATGCACGGTCTCACGCATGCCAGGTAACCAATACTATATCATTCAATCAATACATTCAATCATGTGAATGTATTTGAATTTCGCAGCGCTGTTAATCAGACAGTCACGCAATTGTTCGCTGAATCTGACCGGACCATCGCACACACTTTATTTTTCAGACAAACCAAGCTTCGCTTGCGTTAACTACACCCACCTTTATATGCCCTGCAAATAACGTTGCACGGTATCCATTAATCTGCAATGTATACAGGCGCGTCACAGAACACCATTAATTCTATGTCCTGCATTTTGATATGATTGCGCCATGGACATTATATTTCTCACTGAAATTAAAGCCGAAACGGTTATTGGTATTTACGACTGGGAACGCGAAATCCGCCAGACCATCACCATTGATCTGGAAATGGCCACTGACATAAGCAACGCCGCCAGCACCGACAACATCGAAGACACACTAAACTATAAAAGCATCACCCACCGTCTGGTCGACTTCATCGAGAACAGCAAGTTTGAACTTATCGAATCACTGGCAGAAAACACCGCACGAATTGTAATGGATGAATTTTCAGTTCCGTGGGTGCGGGTAACCCTGCACAAACCGGGCGCGATCAGTGCATCAAGAGATGTCGGCGTCATCATTGAAAGAGGCACCAGGACGGCATCTTTACGAACTAAGGACAGCTAAGCAAACCACTCACCTGCAGCTCTCCTGCAGCGATATTCAATCGACGTTTTCGATGCAGACTTATTGCAGTATCCCCAAAGCTATATTGTCTGTTCGATTGCCGCCTGCCATCATATAGAAAACGATAATGCGCGAACTTCGGTACTCAGCCCCGATTGAGTCTGGACACAGACAGTTGGCCATCACCGCAGTCACTTTGCCCGAGGATACCGCACCATGTTAATAAACAACCCGTTTGCCGAAGTCTCGGCATTCATCTCGCCTGCAGTGATGCAGGGCTTTGTCATCCTCATGATTTTACTGGTGATTGGCGGCACTTTGCTTGACATGATGCACAAGCAAAGCGCCAGGTATTTCTTTGAGAATTCGAAAAAGGCGCAGCAAAACGCCAGGCGTAAAGTCGGCGCCGGCAAGAAGGCCGGTCTGGCGGTCAAGACCGTGGCCAGTGAAGTATTGACCTCCTCAGAGTTCTGCAACAGCCGTCGACGTCTGTCGCACCTGTGCACCATGTATGGTTTTATCCTGTTTGTGGTGACCTCGGCGATTCTGATTTTCTCCTATCCCACCAACCCGGACTCACCGGTACTGATCAACCTGCTGTGGCATCTGGGCGCTGCACTGCTGTGTTTCGGCGGCTACTGGTTCTGGTTTTCCATCAGAGTCGATGTCGCCTCGGCCGGCGTGAAGTGGAATCAGTTCAACGGCCGTGGCGATCTGTTTATCCTCGGGCTGCTGGCGATGGCAACCTTTGGCCTGCTGTGGTCATTCTCGCAGCTGTTCGGCGGCGCACTGTCGATGCTGTTTTTCTGTCTTTTTGTGTTGAGCACCACAGTGCTGTTCGGGTCGGTGTACTGGTCCAAGTTTGCCCACATGTTTTTCAAGCCCGCCGCCGCGTTCCAGAAGAAAGTCGCCATGGCCGATGGCTCACAGGAAAACCTGCCCGATGACTTTGATCTGTCCGATGCCGACGTCCAGGCGCGGTTCCCTGATATCCCTGAATACATGGGTACCAACCCACCCGATATGGGTCTCGGTATCAAGCGCGAAGCCCCTCGTCACTACTAATACTGTCAAACCTAATTGAATAAAGATCTGGAGATTCTCTAATGCCAACTTTCGTATACATGACACGTTGTGACGGGTGTGGTCATTGTGTTGATATCTGCCCGTCAGACATCATGCACATCGACACGGTTACCCGTCGTGCCTATAACATTGAACCGAACATGTGCTGGGAGTGTTACTCCTGCGTTAAAGCCTGCCCGCATCAGGCCATTGACGTGCGTGGCTACGCCGACTTTGCCCCGCTGGGTCATTCAGTGCGCGTGAAACGCGATGAAGAAAAAGGCGTGATTGCCTGGCGCATCAAGTCGCGCAACGGTGAAAAAGACATCGACCTGCTGGCGCCGATCACCACCAAGCCATGGGGCAGCGGCACACCGCAACTGCGCGAGGTCGAGCCACCGACACAGGAACAACGTGACAGCCAGTTATTGTTTAACGAACCCAAATACATTCGTTTCGACGAAGGTGACGTGCACACGCTTGAATCCAATGGCCTGAAAATGCAGCAAGGGGTGGACTACTAATGAAGTTCGACACCATTGTTGAAGACGACATCGACGTACTGGTCTGTGGTGCAGGCCTGGGTGGTACCGGTGCCGCGTTTGAAGCCAGATACTGGGGGCAGGACAAAAAGATTGTGGTGGCCGAGAAAGCCAACATCGATCGCTCCGGCGCGGTGGCACAGGGCCTCTACGCGATCAACTGCTACATGGGCACCCGCTTCGGCGAGAACAACCCCGAAGATCACGTGCGCTACGCGCGCATCGATCTGATGGGCATGGTGCGTGAAGATCTGTTGTTTGATATGGCGCGCCACGTCGACTCCACCGTGCACCAGTTCGAAGAATGGGGCCTGCCGTTAATGCGTGACCCCAAGACCGGCAACTACCAGCGCGAAGGTCGCTGGCAGATCATGATCCACGGTGAATCCTACAAGCCTATCGTGGCCGAAGCGGCCAAGAAATCCGCCGACCAGGTCTTTAACCGTATCTGTGTCACGCACCTGCTGATGGACGATGCCAAAGCAAATCGCGTTGCCGGTGCAGTGGGTTTTAACGTGCGTACCGGTAACTATCACGTGTTCAAATCAAAGACCGTGATTGTCGCCGCCGGTGGTGCCTCCAACATCTTCAAGCCACGTTCTGTGGGTGAAGGTGCCGGGCGCGTCTGGTATGCGCCATGGTCATCGGGTTCGGCCTATGGTCTGCTGATCAACGCCGGTGCCAAGATGACGCAGATGGAAAACCGTATTGTGCTGGCACGCTTTAAAGACGGTTACGGCCCGGTAGGTGCCTACTTTCTGCACCTGAAGACCTACACCCAGAATGGCATGGGTGAAGAGTACGAATCCAAGTGGTGGCCATCACTGCAGGAGATTGTCGGTAAAGAATATCTGGACCCGGAAGTCTCTCACGCCACCCATCGTCCCATCCCCACCTGTCTGCGAAACCACGCGTTTATCTCTGAGGTGAATGCCGGTCGCGGGCCGATCCACATGGTGACCATGGAAGCCTTCCAGGATCCGCACCTTGAAGAGATTGGCTGGCACAACTTTTTAGGCATGACCGTGGGCCAGGCAGTGCTGTGGGCGGCGACCGATGTTGATCCCAAATACGAAAACCCGGAACTCACCACCTCTGAACCCTACGTGATGGGTTCACACGCGACTGGCTGTGGTGCCTGGTGTTCAGGCCCGTCCGATCTGTCACCCCCCGAGTACTACTGGGGCTACAACCGCATGACGACTGTGGCGGGTTTGTTCGGTGCCGGTGATGCGGTGGGTGGCACACCACACGCGTTCTCTTCGGGGTCTTTCACCGAAGGACGGCTGGCGGCGAAAGCGGCGTGCCGGTATATCGACGATGGCATGGCCGAAGGCATTGTGGTCTCCGACGATCAGCTTGAACGCCGCAAAAGCGAAATCTACAAGCCGATGGAAACCTACAACGTTTATCGCAATGAGATCACCGCCGGCTCAGTCAACCCGAACTACATCAATCCGCGTCAGGCGCTTGATCGTTTGCAGAAGCTGATGGATGAATACGCGGGCGGTGTGACGGTGAGCTACATGACCAATGAGAAGTTGCTGAACATCGGTCTGAAGAAAATGAAGCTGCTGGAAGAGGATCTGGAAAAACTCGCGGCAGAGAACATTCACGAGCTACTGCGTGCCTGGGAAATCAAGCATCGTCAGCTGACTTCAGAATCAGTAATGCAGCACACGCTGTTCCGCAAGGAGACTCGCTGGCCGGGTTACTACTATCGCGGCGATCACATGAAGCTCGATGATCAGAACTGGCACGTGCTTACGGTATCGCGCCGCGATCCTGAAACCGGTGAATACACGATGGAAAAAGCACCGTGCTATCACCTGGTCGATGTCGACAAAAACAAGGAAAACGCGGC
>CAKZVB010000017.1 GCA_937922015.1 uncultured Granulosicoccaceae bacterium | reverse complement strand
GCTGACAGTCATTCTGTCGTCAGAAATTTGTTTTCTTTTATCCGTCTTCTGACCTCTGTTACAGCAGCAGCTGTCATTTAGTAATGCGATAATGCGATGAAGGACGTGCGTATGATAGACGTGTTGATAATGAGAAACAGTGGGCAATTGCGGAATGTGCTCAGCAAATACGAGAACGATTACGCAGTGGTAATTGGGGGTAGCGACGCGGTTGCCGACTCAATTGGAATAGCTTGCAGTTAAGGAGTATGTGTTGAGTATTCGTTGTTTATTAAAGCACTGGTTTACATTGTTTTTCTGTGCATCTTCGTTTTTGCTGACCACAGCTTGTACAAACTATTTTCCAGCGCACTATGAGATAGAAGATGGCGGGCATTTGTTGGTCGGGTTGAGCACAAGCCGAGTTCCAGAATTACATTCATTCGAGGTAACTATCCGAAAAGTTGGCGCGAATCCACTTTCTGGAGCCAATCTCGTGGTGCGACTGTGCAAATCTGTTGCATCTGGAGAATGCGATGCGCCGGATTACCATGAAGACTCAAAGCTAGGTATTGCTGTGGCACGTCGAATGCCAACAGGGCGATACTATGTGACCGGTGTCCGTGCAGTTTTCCTGCACCTCAACGGCGGATTCGGTTTCTACTTGATGGAAACTACAGAGAATCTGAAGATTCCTTTTGAAATTACCTCCGGTGAATCCAGCTACCTCGGTCGGTATCATCTCGAACAATACCTGCGAGCAAAAAACACTCACAGTTTTAATGGCGGGCAGGTGGTAATAGCCTTAGACAATCAATCAAAATTGGACTGGCAGATGGCTCAACGTAATATGCCCGCTCTATATAGTACGGTGAATAGTTACCTGCCAAACAAAGAAGCTTTGAAAAAAATGCAGAGTATGAGTAACCAGAAATTAACTCGTAAAGAATATAAAATTCGATCTGAAAAACCTACAGACGGAAAAAAGTACGACGGCTGTGGTTGGTGGTGTCAGTAACAGAGCCTCATACGCCGGATTAGTGTAGTTGTAGATGGGCGACCTTGTCCTGGCGGCGGGTTGGCTATTCAAATGTCCGCTATCGTGTGTGGACGTTCCGGATTGCTGATTATTGTTGATGGCCATCGATCGGCCGCTTCGGGCGCACACGGTCGTAGGCAAGGTCGTCGACACAGAAATCCCGAAGCGTTAGCGAGTGGCTTGTAAACGTGCCTTGTTGCGGTTACAGTTTCCATTATGGTGCAGTATGTTTTGTTGGCACCAATAAACCTATTGGTCAAGTGTCGCACCAGCTAAACGAAGATAAGCCAAGGCGATCTTTTCCTCATTTGATTGAAGCATGACCTGAATATCGGATTATTGTTTGCTGCCGTCAGACAATAGAAACTCCATAGACGCCAGCTGCAGTGCCATCAGTTTATCCGCGATTTCTATCGGGCTACCTTCACCTGCTGCGGTATTCACGTTATGGCCGTCTGCTATCAGTAAAAGATTTTTGCCATTTGAAAATTGATAGTTTGTGATGTGGGCGCGAACGGATTCTTTGTTTGCCGCCTGCTGTAAAATTTCCATTGGCATTTCAGGCCGGCCACAACCTGCAGAGCAGATAATGACTCCGTCTGGCATCTCTGTTAAATGATCAGGGGTCAGTGTGCCTTTGCTGCCTGTTGCTGTAAAAACGACTTCGGCCGCTGGTGCAGCGTCAGTTATAGATTTTGCAAGATAACCATCATACTGCGCCTGCATCGCTTTGACTGGATCAATCTCAGCCACAGTGACCAATGCGCCAAGCGCTGCAGCATGCGATGCGATGCCTTTGCCGACACTGCCGTAGCCTATAACCAGAACACTCCTGCCGGCGATTTGGAGATTAGTCAGATCGAGCATGGCCATGACCACGGACTGTCCGGTACCGATAGTATTGTTAAAAATGCGATTGAGCCGGGTGTCGTCTAGATTGACAAGCGGAATATCCAGCGCTTTAGCTTTGGACAAATCATGCAGTTTGTCGATACCCGTTTTAGTGGATTCTGTTGCCCCCTTTAGCCGTGCAAAGACGTCAGGGAAATCGGCCCGCGCCAGACATATAACTTCTGCATCATAATCCAGAAGGATATCCGGCGTCGACGTTAACAACGCCCGCGCACTTTCAATATCGTTTTTGAATTCCTGTATGTGTGTATTTGTATTGTCGGAAATTTCATCAGTTGCTGTATAAACCGAAATTCCTTTGCGGCGTAAAGCGTGGGCTATTTCCATGTTGGTATAATGGCCTGGTGCCCGACATGAAACCTTAGCGCCAGCGTCGGCTAATACCAGGGCAAGGTTTGCTGTCTTGGCATCAATCGGCAGGCATATACCGATATGCCGGCCATTAAGGATGCCTGATGCACTCAGTGTTTTTGCTGCGTCAGCAAGAACAGGCATTAAGGGTCTGGCCCAGTCAATTCGCTTTTGCCCGGCATCTGCCATGGTGTTGTCACGGGCGCTGTGCAAAGGGTGTGAAGTCATGTTGTCTGCATCCCCTTGAGCCATTCTTTGAAGTCGTCTTCCTGTTCCGGACGGGGATGATCAAGTTGAATGCCCATGCTGTGGAGTTTTGCAGCGGCAATGCTGTCATCAATGTGCTTCGGCAGGATGTGTACACCGGGTTGCATTTGTGCGTTGACAAGATGGTGCGCACCTAAACCTTGTACGGCGAAAGTCAGATCCATGATTTCCACCGGGTGGCCACTGCCGCCGGCGATGTTTACTAACGCGCCACCGGATAATACATGTATGTCACGACCAGCTACGTTGTATGTGGTGATCTGGGATCCCTTGTCGGTGATGGTGTCGGCAATGTCTGCCAGTGTTGCGACATCGACTTCCAGATCATGGTGACCGGCGTTCGCCAGTACAACGTCGTGATTCAACACATCGATTTCGTGTTGTCCGATGGCTCGCATGCCGCCAGTGGCGGTAATGACTATTGAGGCGTTGCACACCACATCGACGGATTTACCGACAATCATTCCGTCGAAGTGCGCTTCGAGGGCGCGGACCGGATCGGTCTCACAGACGCAGACCTGAGCGCCCATTTTTTTTGCATACTCGGCGATACCACGTCCGACATAGCCGTAACCGATCACGGCGATGTTCGCGCCCGCAACACGCCTGTTGGTTAAACGCAGCACCGCCTGCATTGTGGTCTGGCCGGTACCGTAGCGGTTGTCAAAAAGGTGTTTGCAGCGTGCGTCATTTGCCGTAAGAGCCGGGAAGGGCAGTAAGCCCGCTGCTTCCATGGCGTATAGTCTGGCGGTGCCGGTGGTGGTCTCTTCTGATACGCCTTTTATGGTTTTAAATAGTTCCGGCCGGTGCATGCCGATTCTCATGGTCAGTTCTGCACCATCGTCAATGATGTACTCGGGCTTGTGATCTGCTGCAGCCAGTAGCTCCTGTTCCCACGAACTGATATCGCCATCGGCTTCAGAGACCACCGTCATGCCACGCTCCCGTAGCGCCTCTACCACTGAAGCATTTGTGGTGAGCGGGTTGCTGCCGGCTACAATTACTTCTGCACCGGCGTCAGCAAGAATAGAGGCAAGAAAGGCGGTTTTAGCTTCCAGATGCACGACAACCGCAATGCGAACGCCTTTGAGTGAGCCGTCGTTAACCGATTTTCGCACCAGTCCGTTCAGTACGGGGGAGTGTCGGTCGACCCATTTGATACGGTCGATGCCCTCGTTGATAAGTTCAAGGTGCGGGGTTGAATTGTGGCCGGGCTCTGCCAATGTGATCACCTGAAAAATTTAGTGGCTTATCTTTCTTTAACGTACGGTTCTCCGCCGGCGCGAGGCGGAATGGCTTTACCAACAAAACCAGCCAGGATCACCACGGTCAGGATATAGGGCAGGGCGTCGAGCAACTGGCCATTCACACTAATACCGATTGTGCTTTCAATGACATCAGGGCGTAACGCCATTGCCTGCAGGAAGCCAAACAGCAGGCAGGCGAACAACGCATGCCACGGTCGCCATTTAGCAAAGATCAGGGCTGCCAGTGCGATAAAGCCTCGTCCGGCGCTCATGTCTTTGACAAACCCTGCCTGCAGTGCCGTGGCCAGATAGGCACCGGCAAGGCCGCAAAGCACGCCGGCTATTACTACTGCCATATAGCGCAGACGCACCACTGAGATACCCGCCGTATCTACCGACGCGGGGTTTTCACCAACCGCGCGCAGACGCAAACCGAAACGGGTCCGATACATCAGCACCCAGGTGACAGGTACCAGTAGCAGGGCGATATACACGATGCTGGTATGGCCTGATAACAGTTCCTGGTAAATCGGGCCAATGCCCGGCTGTGCACTTATGGCATCTGCAAAAGGTAAGGTTATGGGTTCAAAGCGTGCATCGCCGGTCAATTGCGGTGTGCGTCCACCCTGACCGAACCAGCTTTGTGCAACCACCACCGTCAACCCGGCTGCAAGAAAGTTTATCGCCACACCGGAGATCAGCTGGTTGCCGCGAAAAGTGATTGATGCGACGCCATGAACAAGCGACAACATCACAGACGCGCCAATACCGGCCAGCAGCCCCAGCCAGGCCGAACCACTTGTAAACGCTACAGCACCGGACATGAATGCCGCAGCAAGCATTTTCCCTTCAAGGCCGATATCAAAAATACCAGCCCGTTCCGAGTAGAGACCGGCAAGGCAGGCAAGCAGCAGCGGTATGGCCAGTCGAACGGTTGAATCCAGAATAAGCAGCAGTGTTAGAGAATCCATTGTCTAGACCCCTGCAGGTTCGGTTCGCCTGAAAAGCCTAAAAAGCTTTTTAAGCGGCATTCTTACCATGTTGTCCAGCGCTCCTGTAAAAAGGATAACCAGCGCCTGAATCACCACGATCAGCTCACGGGGGATAGCTGTCCACAGCGCCAGTTCGGCACCACCCTGGTAGAGAAACCCGAACAGAATGGCGGCGATAAAAATGCCAATCGGATGATTGCGCCCCATCAATGCCACCGCTATTCCTATAAAGCCTGCACCTTCCACTGACCCGAGAATTAAACGTTCTGCTTCACCCATAACATTGTTGATCGCCATCATTCCGGCAAGTGCTCCCGATATCATCATCGAGATCATTATGATTTTAGTCGGGCTGATACCGGCGTATTTCGCGGCTGACTCAGCATGTCCGAAGGCGCGAATCTCGTAACCCAGCCGGGTGTGCCAGAGTAAGATCCAGACCGCAATACAGGCCATAATAGCGACGAAGAAACTGACGTTGGCGGGCGCTCCCCGAAACATAATGTTGTCTGCGGTTGAGAACATATCCTGAAAAGACGGCAGGTGAGTGGCGGGTGGAAACTTGGCCGTGGCAGTATCCATTGACCCGGCAGGCTTCAGTAAACCAATCAGCAGATAGTTTAATAATGCAGCGGCCATAAAGTTGAACATGATCGTAGTGATCACAATATGGCTGCCTCGTTTGGCCTGAAGCAGCGCTGGCAAAAACGCCCAGGCCGCTCCGAACAATGCGGCTCCGATGGTGGCGCCTACTATGGCCAGGGACCAATGTGGCCACGGGATATAAAGGCAGACAAACGCAACACCCAGTCCCCCTAAAATTGCCTGTCCTTCGCCGCCAATATTGAATAGCCGCGCATGGAAAGCAACCGCTACCGCCAATCCTGTAAATATAAAATTGGTGGCGTAGTAGAGCGTGTATCCCCAGCCATACGTTGATCCAAGTGCCCCCTGAACCATGAGTTGAAACGCGCCCAGGGGGCTTTCACCAATCGCGAGAATGACCAGCCCTGATAAAACAGCGGCCAGTAACAGACTCATGAGCGGCACCAGAACGACTTCGGCCCACTTTGGCAGTTCGTTCACGCTGCACCTCTTGTCATACCGGCCATCATCAGGCCCAGTTCACCTTCGTCGGTTTCTTTTGGATCGCGTTCACCCATGATACGGCCATCAAACATCACCGCTATGCGATCACTGAGCGAGAGTATTTCATCGAGCTCAACCGACACCAGCAGTATTGCCTTGCCCTGATCGCGAAGGGCTACGATTTGTTTGTGAATGAATTCAATCGCGCCGATATCGACCCCGCGTGTGGGTTGCCCAATTAATAACAGGTCGGGGTTGCGCTCGATCTCACGCGCCAGAACAATCTTCTGTTGATTGCCGCCTGAAAAATTCTTTACTTCAAGCTGCGACGCCTGAGGCCGTACATCAAAGCGATCCATTTTCTGATTTGTATCTTCCCGGATTGCACCATTGTCAATCAACATGCCGTTTCGATATTCCGGATCAAGGTGGTAGCCTAATGCGATGTTCTCCCACGCCATGAAGTCCATGATAAGCCCTTCGCTCTGGCGGTCTTCAGGCACGTGTGCAATGCCATCTGTGCGACGCCCCATGGCGTTAGACACCACCCCGGAGAGATCCACATTGTTGCCCTTATACTTGACGCTGCCGGTGGCTTTGCGGTACCCCGCCAGTGCCTCAAGGAGCTCTGACTGGCCGTTGCCGGCGACACCGGCTATGCCGAGGATTTCACCGGCACGTACATCGAAGGTAGCGCCTTTCAATCGCTCTACACCATAGTTATCCACTACCTTAAGATCACGGACTTCAAGCATCTTTGGTCCGGGGGTGGCGGGCTCTTTCACTACGCTTAGCAGCACTTTTCTGCCTACCATGATTTCGGCAAGTTCGGGCGGAGACACCTCGGATGTTTTAACGGTCGCGGCCATTTCTCCTGCACGCATCACGCTGACGGTATCGGTGACGTCCATGATCTCACGCAGTTTATGGGTGATTAACACGATCGTTTTTCCTTCGTCTTTGAGGCGGCCCAGTATGCGGAAAAGCTGATCGGCTTCGGCTGGTGTCAGGGTGCCGGTTGGCTCATCGAGAATAAGAATGTCGGCCTGACGATACAGCGCTTTGAGAATCTCCACACGTTGACGCATGCCAACGCCGATGTCTTCAATTTTTGCATCAGGGTCAACGTCCAGACCATAGTCTTCGGATAAAGATTTGAGTAAGCGCCGCGCTTTCGATATCGACTTACCCAACATAAAACCGTCTTCGGCGCCGAGAATCAGGTTTTCAAGAACGGTAAAGTTTTCGACCAGCTTGAAATGCTGGAAGACCATACCAATGCCGGCACTGATGGCGGCCTGGCTATCTGGAATAAGGGTTTTGCGGCCCGCCACATAGATCTCACCGGCATCCGCTTTATAGAACCCGTAGAGAATGGACATCAGGGTCGATTTGCCGGCTCCGTTTTCGCCGATGATGCCGTGGATTGTGCCGGGCATTACGCGAATGGAAATATTTTTATTTGCCTGAACGGGGCCGAAAGCTTTACAAATACCGATGAGTTCGAGAGCTGGTGCTGGATTCGTCATGGAGTGGTCACAAATTGTCTATTTCTTTTAAAGGTATTGCGAGTCCCCTTTAACTGCAGCTTGATCGAACTGTTATTTGTCCTGCGGGACAATAGATCACGCTGGAATAAGGGCTATGCTTCAGCGCATAGCCCTCAATCTTTTGTCTGCGCCAGATTAGAAATCAAGTGCAGGGCAGGTATCATCACTCATGTAGTCATGAACAGAAATATCACCAGAGGATATTTTAGCCATTGCAGCATCGACCTGTGTCTTCATATCATCAGTAACCAGAGCGGCGTTGTGCTCGTCAAGTGCGTAGCCAACTCCACCATTCTCAAGTCCCATCGCATTAATGCCCGGCTCTACGTCGGCACCGGCTTTAAAAGACTCGTACACGGCGTTGTCTACGCGCTTAAGCATAGAGGTCAGTACTTTTCCCGGGTGCAGGTAGTTCTGGTTGGCATCTACACCAATTGACAGGATGTCTTTATCAGCCGCCGTTTGCAGAACGCCAAGACCGGTTCCGCCGGCTGCTGCAAAAACAACATCAGAGCCCTGACTGATCTGTGCAATTGTGAGTTCTGAACCTTTCACAGGATCGTTCCAGGCAGCGCCGGTGGTGCCGGTCATGTTAGAGATCACTTTGACATCGGCATTGACCGCTTTTGCTCCCTGGGCATAGCCGCAGGCAAACTTACGAATCAGCGGAATATCCATACCGCCGATAAACGAAACCGTGTCCGTCTTTGAAGCAAGCGCTGCCATCATGCCGACCAGATAAGAGCCTTCGTGTTCGTTAAATACTATTGAGCGGACGTTTGGCTGATCGACAACCATATCGATGATGACAAACTTTGTATCAGGGTATTCGGCAGCGACTTCACCCAGTGACGAGGCAAATGAAAATCCTGCCATCACAATTGGATTAGCGCCGGATTCGGCAAAACGACGCAGCGCTTGCTCGCGCTGGGCATCCGATTGCAGTTCTACTTCGGCAAACTTGCCGTCTGTTTCGTCCTGCCAGCGTTTCGCACCGTTGTAGGCCGACTCGTTGAAGGATTTGTCGAATTTACCACCGAGATCGTAGATTACGGCGGGGGCTGCAAAACTGACAGCAGACACAGTGAGCGCAGCCGTGCCCAGAACAAAAGATGCGAATTTTTTACTCATATAAGGATTCTCCAAGTGCCAGAGTTATGTTCTTTATTGTCTCGTCAAAAAGGGTTTGACGCCGCACCGCAACTATGATTTGCCAATGCTCAAAGACCCAAGCCCCGATTATTCATGCTTTTCCGGTTTTGTGCCAGCTAAACGTTTACAAAGCGCGAATATTTGTGTTTTCCACCGGCAATCGAGACTAAGGCTTTGAAAATATAGATCGGGGAAGGCTACTTTCCATTGGCATCGCTTGCGCTTGGTGGTGCAGCCCGGCAGCGGTGATATTGTTACTCTAACTGTGCGGGTTTTGGCTGTACGGGTCTGGCTGTACGGGTCTGGCTGTACGGGATTGGCTGTACGGGATTGGCTGTACGGGATTG